>CAZFAT010000190.1:0-4538 GCA_964517075.1 uncultured Solibacteraceae bacterium | reverse complement strand
GGCCTGAGCTACATGTTCGATCCCGGACAGCAGTGCGCGCGCATGAGCGGCGATGCGCTGGCGGACGGCATTACGGGCGCCTACGCCGTCATCTGCAATGACTACGAGTTCGAGCTGCTGCGTCAGAAGACCAGCCTCGACGAAGCGGCCATTCTGAACCAGGCGGGGCTCCTGATCGTCACGCGCGGCGAGCACGGATCGAGCGTGATCACCCCGGACGGCCGCGTGGACGTGCCGGCCGTGCCGCCCCGCCGCATCGAGGACCCGACCGGCGTCGGCGACGCGTATCGCGCGGGTTTTCTGAAGGGCCTCGCGTCAGGCGCCGAGCCCGTCGTGTGCGCGCGGCTCGGCACGGTCGCCGCGACCTACGCGCTCGAGCACCTCGGCGGACAGAGCCACGCCTACACGTGGCCCGAGTTCCAGGCCCGCTATGAAGCGAACTACGGTCCGCTGCGCCTGTCGCATCACGCCCGTCCCGTATGAGACCGCGCGCCGGCGCGACGGCTGGGGGCGGTGGTCTGAGTCCCGTGCTGGTCTCGGTGCTGCTGTCCCTCGCGTTCCTGTGGCCGCTCGTGCTGGCCAGCGGATGGTGGTCTCGCGCCGGCGCTTCGACGCGCTGGGACCTGCTCGTGTACGCCGCAGCCGCCGAGGTCTGCCATCAGCGGCCCGATCGCTCGTTTCACACGGCTGACACCCCGTGGCCGGTCTGCGGCCGCTGCAGCGGCCTCTACCTGGCGGCGCCGGTGGGCGCTGTGCTGGGATGGTCGCGGCGTCGTCGGCCGCGCCCGTCGGCGCGCGCCTGGCTCGCCGTCGTCGCGCTGCCGACCGTGGTCACGCTCGGGCTCGAGTGGTGGGGGATGCCCATGACGAACGTGGCGCGCGCGCTGGCGGCGGTTCCGCTTGGCGCGGGGGTCGCCGCCATCCTCGTTCGCACCGCGGCCGGAGATCCCGGGTCAATCAAGTAAACTGGCCGAAATGTGCGCCTCGCTACAACGCCGCGGACTCGACCCCCAATGAGTCCGGCGGTTGCCTGCGTGGCCGCCTGGCTCGTGCCCGGGGCCGGTCACCTGCTGCTCGGGCGGCTGCGCCAGGCCGTGATCCTGTTCGTCACGCTGAGCGTGATGTTCGTGCTGGGCGTGGGGTTTGGCGGCCGGCTATTCCCCCTGCAGGCGTCGGAGCCGCTCGTGTTCCTCGCGTCCCTGGGGCAGTGGGCGCTCGGGGTGCCGCGCTTCATCGGCGCCCTCCTCGGCTACGGCCAGGGCGACGTCATTCGCGCCACCTACGAATACGGCAACACGTTTCTCATCGTCGGCGGCCTGCTGAACGGGCTGGCCGTACTCGACGCGTTCGATCTGGCCAGCGGCCGCAAGCCGGTATGACGCATTTCGCGGTCATGGTGATCTTCGCGGCGTGCGTGTCCACGGTGTTCGGCACGCTGCTGCGCGTCGAGCCGCGCGATCAGGTGCGGCTGGGCCTCCGCATTTTCGGCGCCCTTGTCGTGGGGGCGGTGGCCCTGGGCTGGCTCATGCTCCTCTTCCGGTGAACCGGTTCCTCGTCCTCTGGGGGCCACCCCTCGCGCTGATGGTGCTCATTTTCGGCCTGTCCAGCATGCCGAAGCCCCCGATTCCGGATGGCGTGTCGGATCACACGGCCCACTTCGCGGCCTATGCTGTGCTGTCGGCCCTCCTCGTCCGGGCGCTGGCGGGGGGACGCTGGGCGGGGATGACGTGGGGACGAGCGGCGCGCGCGTGGGGCCTCACCGTGCTCTACGGCGTGAGCGACGAGTTGCACCAACGATTCGTGCCCGGCCGGTTCCCCTCCGTGAGCGACGTGATCGCCGACGCGCTTGGCGCGGCGGCCGCGCTGGTCGTTCTGGGCGCGATCGCGTGGACGGTCGCCCGGAGGCGCGCAGTATAATTTCCGGCTCATGCCGTCCGAACCGGCGACAACCGACCGCCTGATCGCCCGGCAGGACGGCCGCGTTCTGTCGCTCACCCTCAATCGTCCCGACGTCCTGAATGCGATCGACCACGCGACACTGACCGCGATCCGCGACGCCATGCGGGGCGCCGCCGAGACGCGCTCGGTCGGCGCGGTGGTCATCACGGGCGCGGGGGAGCGGGCGTTTGCCGCTGGCGCCGACATCCGCGAGCTCTCGGCGCTGTCGTCGGTGGCCGCGCGGGAGCACGCGCGGTACGCGCAGTCGGTGTACGCAGAGATTGAAACGCTGGGTAAACCCGTGATTGCCGCCGTGAACGGCTTCGCCCTCGGCGGCGGCTGCGAGCTGGCGCTGGCATGCACGCTCCGCCTGGCGGCGGACACGGCGACCTTCGGGCAGCCCGAGATCAACCTCGGTCTGATCCCCGGCTACGGCGGATCGCAGCGGCTCCCGCGCCTCGTCGGGCGCGGTCCGGCGCTGGAGCTGCTGCTCACGGGCCATCGGATCCCGGCAGCCGAGGCCTGGCGGATCGGGTTGGTGAACCGCGTGGTGCCGGCCGAACGGCTGTTGACCGACGCAGCCTCGCTCGCCGCTGAGCTGGCCGCGAAGCCCCCCCTTGCGGTGCGTTATCTGCTGGCGGCGGTGAACGAGGGCGCGGGGCTGCCACGGTCGGCGGGCCAGGAGTTCGAGGCGGCGTTGTTCGGTTTGGCGGCGGCCACCGAGGACATGCGCGAAGGTACGCGGGCGTTTCTCGAGAAGCGCCCGCCCGCCTTCACGGGGCGATAGCCGTGCGCTTTGCGCTCGTGGTCTCCGACTACCACATCACGATTACGGCCGCCCTCGAGAAGGGAGCGCGCGCCGTGCTGGCGGAGGCGGGCGCCGGCGATCGCTGCGAGCGGTTCGTCGTGCCGGGCGCGTTCGAGATACCGCAGGCCGCGCAGCGCGCCGCCGAGTCCGGCCGGTTTGCCGCCGTCATCTGTCTGGGCTGTCTCATCCGCGGCGAGACGCCGCACTTCGACTACATCGCCCAGGCCGTGTCCCACGGCATCATGCGCGCCGCGCAGTCCACCGGGGTGCCGATAGCGTTTGGCGTGCTGACGACCAACACGATGGCCGAGGCGCAGGCGCGCGCCGGCGCCGATCGCGACAACAAGGGGCGCGAGGCCGCGACCGCCGCCGTGGCCATGGCGCGGCTCTATCGCGCGATCGACGCCCCCGCCGCGGGCCGCGGCGACGGCGGGGAGCCCCGGTGAGCGCCGCGCGGCGGCAGGCGCGGGAAATCGCGCTGCAGGTGCTGTATTCGTGGGAGGTCGGCCGCACGAGCCCCGACCAGGCGATCGAGTCCGTCGTCGCCACCCACTATCCGGACGCAGCCGCCGACGTGATTGCGGCGGCCGGGGCGATCGTCCGCGGCACAGTTGCCGCGATTGCCGATCTCGACCGGATCATCGGCGCGCACTCGCAGCATTGGCGCGTCGAGCGGCTGGCGGTCATCGACCGGCTCGTGCTGCGGATTGCCGTGTGGGAGCTGCAGCAGCCGGCGCACGCGCCGCGAGGGGTCGTGCTGAACGAGGCGCTCGAGCTGGCGCGGCGCTTCAGCACCGAGGACGCGGTCAAGTTCGTCAACGGCGTCCTGGACGCCGTCTGCCGGACCCTCGACGCCAGCCCGCCGTCCCGTGGAGACGACGACTCGAGTTCCCATGTCGAATGAGCAGGAGCAGATCGCGCAGCGTCAGGCCAAGCTCGCCGAGATCGTCGAGCTGGGCCTCGATCCGTACCCCCGTCGGTTCGAGACGACCGCGACGATTCAGGGCATCGTGGCCGGGCACGCGACCGCGTCGGCCGAGGCGCTCGAGGCCAGCCGGCCCGAGGCTCGCGCGGCGGGGCGCGTCCTGGGCATCCGCAGTTTCGGCAAGGCGAACTTCCTCGTCCTGTCGGACGGCCTCGAGCGGCTGCAGGTGTACGTGCGCGCCGACTCGCTCGACGCGGACGGCTTCCGGCTGTTCAAGCTGCTCGACCTCGGCGATCACGTGGGCGTCGAGGGGCGTGTCTTCCGCACCCGCACGAACGAGCTGACGATCTGGGCGGCGCGGCTGGTGTTCCTCGCCAAGTGCCTCGTCCCGCTCCCCGAGAAGTGGCACGGGCTGACTGACGTCGAGACCCGGTACCGTCAGCGTTATCTCGACCTCATCGTGAATGCCGACTCGCGCCGCGTGTTCGAGGCGCGGCGGCGCGTCGTGGCTGGCCTGCGCCAGTTCCTCGACGCGCGCGGGTTCCTGGAAGTCGAGACGCCGATGATGCAGCCCATGGCCGGCGGCGCGCTCGCGCGGCCGTTCATCACGCATCACAACGCGCTCGACCTCGATTTGTTCCTCCGCATCGCGCCCGAGCTCTACTTGAAGCGCCTGACCGTGGGCGGCATGGAGCGCGTGTACGAAATCAATCGCGTTTTTCGGAATGAGGGCATCTCCACGCAGCATAATCCCGAGTTCACGATGCTCGAGCTGTACCAGGCCTACGCGGACTACGAGCAGCTGATGGCGCTCATCGAGACGATGTTCGCGACGATTGTGGACGACATCGCGGGGGGCGCCGAGGT
>CAZFAT010000189.1:0-9282 GCA_964517075.1 uncultured Solibacteraceae bacterium | reverse complement strand
CGAGCGCGGCATCGTCTACATGCCGTTCGGCGCGCCGTCGGTCGATCAGTACGGCGGCGACCGCGAGGGCGACAACCTCTTCAGCAGCAGCCTCGTCGCCGCCGACGCCGATACGGGCGAGTACCTCTGGCACTTCCAGGTCGTGCGCCACGACATCTGGGACGCCGATCTGGCGGCCGCGCCCGCGCTGATTGACGTGCGCCAGGGCGGCAAGACGATTCCCGCCGTGGCGGTGATCAACAAAGTGGGGCTGCTGTTCCTGTTCGACCGCGTGACGGGCACGCCCATCTACGGTGTCGAGGAGCGCCCGGTGGCGCAGAGCGAGGTGCCCCTCGAGCGCACGGCGCGCACGCAGCCGTTCCCGCTCAAGCCCGCGCCGCTTTCGCGCAACACGTTCAGCGCCGCGGACATCGCCACGGTCACGCCAGAGATCGAGGCCGGGTGCCGCAAGCTCATCGAAGGCATGCAGCTCGGCGGCCCGTACCTGCCCGTCTCCTACAACCGCCTCCGCGTGCAGTTTCCCGGCAATCATGGGGGCGTCAACTGGGGCGGCGTGTCGTTCAATCCCGAGCTTGGCTATCTCTTCGTGAGCACGTCGGAGCTGGGCCAGGTGTCGGGCCTGCGGGATCGCGAGTCTGGCGCCACCGGCCAGGCGCGAGGGGCTGGCGTAGGGAACCGCGTGCATCCGGACGGTCCGTATGAAAGCGTGCCGGGCGGCGGCCGCTTCAGCATCACGCAGCCAGGATCCACGCAGCAGATTCCGTGTCACCAGCCGCCGTGGGGACAGTTGACCGCCGTCAACGTGAACACGGGCGAGTTCGCCTGGCGCGTGCCGCTCGGCATCACCGAGAGCCTGCCGCCCGAGAAGCAGAACACGGGCCGGCCCGGCAACGGCGGGTCGATTGCCACGGCCGGCGGTCTTGTCTTCATCGGGGCCACTGATGACGGACGCTTCCGCGCCTTCGATGCGAGAACCGGGAAGGAACTGTGGACCGTGAAGCTGGGCGGCGCCTCGCAGGCCGTGCCCAGCACCTACCTCGGCCGCGACGGCAAGCAGTACGTCGTCGTGACGTCCACCGGGGGCGGCTTCTTCGGCGCGCCGACCGTGGACGACAGCATCATGGCGTTCGCGCTGCCGTAGACAGCCTGATGACGCTTCCGGCCTTCACTCCGCTGTTTGACTCGGAGTCCAATCCCAGGCCGTTGTCGTTCACTGGTGAGGGCGGCGAGTTCTTCCGCATCTGGATCGTGAACCTCGCCCTGACGGTGGCGACGCTCGGCCTGTACTCGCCATGGGCCAAGGTGCGGCGGATGCAGTATTTCTCCCGGCACACCCGGCTGGCGGAATCGGGTTTCGACTTTCACGGCGATCCGATTGCGATTCTCAAGGGCCGCCTCATCGGTCTGGTGCTCGTGGGCAGCTACATGCTGGCCGGATTGCTCAGTCCGCTGCTGACGGTTGTCGTGTTTTGCGCGATTGCCGGCATCATGCCCTGGCTCCTGGCGCGCTCGCTGCGATTTCGCTGTCATAACAGCAGCTACCGCGGCGTGCGGTTTCGATTCCATGGGTCGACTTCTAGCGCCTACAGAGTGTTTCTCGGCCTCCCGCTGCTCACGCTTCCCACGCTGGGTCTGCTGGCGCCATTCGCACACCAGCGCATCAAGGAGTATCAGCACGCGAACGCGGCGTTCGGACGGACGCGCTTCACGTTCAACGCGCCGGTCCCGGACTTCTACATCCTCTATCTGGCCGCCGCGGGGATCCTGCTGGTGGTGATGGGCTGTCTCGCGACGGCGTTCGCGATCGGCGCCGCGACCCGCGTGCTGAGTGATGCGGGCGATTTCAGTACGCCGAGCCTGGCGCTGGCGGCACTGGCCCCTATCGCCGTGGTGTACATCCTCGGGTTCGTCGCGTTCAACGCGTTCGTGGTGTCACGGGTCCAGAACCTCGTGTGGGGCCACACCCAGCTCGCCGGGTACCGCTGCTCCTCCACGCTGAGCGCCCGCGCGCTGTTCGGCATCATGCTGACCAACTTCCTGGCCACGGTCGTGACCCTGGGACTGTTCCGGCCCTACGCGCTCGTCAGACAGGCACGGTATGTGGTGGGACAGTTCAGCGTCATCGGCGACGGCATGCTGGAGACCTTCGTCGCCGACGAGGCGGCGGAGGTGAGCGCCACCGGTGAGGAAACCGCGGAGTTCTTCGGGTTCGACATCGGCCTGTGAGCGGCGACATGGTTCCGGACGCAGGCGTTCCGGCGCGATACTTCGACGGACGGTCCACCGCGGGCCATTCGGTCTCGGTCGTCGTCCGGTCGGGTCGAGTCATGGTGACAGGACCGGGCGTCGAGCGGGACGAGCCCCTCGAGGCGGTCGAAATCCCGCCGGCGCTTGGGCGCACGCCGCGGCTGGTGCGATTGCCGGGCGGCGCATTCTGCGAAGTGGCCGACAGGACCACGTTTGCCACGATGCTCGCGGCCGGCGGGGTGGCGGGCTCGGCCCTCTCGAAGTGGGAACGCAGCTGGACGCCGGCGATCGCCTCCGTCGGGCTCGTGGCCCTGGCTGCTGTTCTGGGGTACGTCTACGGCCTGCCCGCAGTGGCGACCGGCGTGGCCGGCCGGCTGCCTCAGTCCGCCCTCAACGTCCTCAGCGCCCACACGCTTCGCGTACTCGACGCGCGCTGGCTGGATCCGAGCGAGCTGGCCGCCGCGCGGAGATCCGACCTCCTCGATCAGTTCCAGCGACTGCGCTGGCCGTCGGCACCGGCCCGGCCGCTGGAGCTGCAGTTTCGCAGAAGCCCTGCGCTTGGGGCGAATGCGTTCGCGCTGCCATCGGGGCTCATCGTGGTGACCGACGACCTGGTGTCGCTCGTGGCCGACGATCGCGAACTGCTCGCCGTCCTCGCGCACGAGGCCGCCCACGTCGACCAGCGGCACGGCGTGCGCAGCATGCTCCAGGCGTCCGCGCTCACCCTCCTGATCACCTGGTACGTCGGTGACATCAGCGCGCTTGCGGTCGCGGCGCCAACGGCGCTGCTCCAGACCCGGTACTCGCGTGTGTTCGAACGCGACGCCGACCTGTACGCCGTGCGCGCGCTGCAACTGAATGGCATCTCGTCGGAGCATTTTGCGGACGTCCTGTCGCGCATCGAGGCCGTAGCCGATCGCGAAGGCCGCATCGCCCTGCCATACCTGTCCACGCACCCCGCCACCGCCGAGCGCATCGCCCGCCTGCGGGAGCTGCAGGAGGATGGGCCGTGACCGTCGCGGTCGTCCTCACCGCCATCGTGAGCGTGACTGTCACGTGCTGGCTGGTGATTCGGCGCCGGAACGGCCGCGGGTCGTCGCTGTACGTCCTGGCCGCCGTTCCGGCTGCGCTCCTCATCCTCACGGCCGCGGCCTGGGCCGGGACGTCGGAGATTGTGCAGAGCTTCCGGAACATCTCGAGACAGGGCACGGGCGGCGCCGAAGCCGTGCTCGTTCAGGTCTGCGGTGGGTTCCTGAGTGGCTTGCGACTCGCCGCCGCGGGGACGCTCCTCGTCCTCGTGGGCGCGGCGGTGCTGCAACTGATGGCGCGCGCTCCCGGAGACGTAGGTGATGCCGGTCCTGTGCCTCCGCGGCTCGGGCTGCACGGCTGGATGTTGGTCGCCTTGCCGCTGCTCGTTTTTCCCGCGGGGCTGCTCGTGCATCTCACGTCGGACCTTCCGCGCTATCTCGTGGAAAACGCCCTCGCCCCGATGCGGTCACTCGACTCCGGTCGGTTGCGAACTGGCGCGGACCTCAAGGCGTTCAGCCAGGTACTGTCGGCTCGGCTAATCGCCGGCGCGCTCGGCAGTCTCGCGCTCTCCGCCGCGCTCAGCGGAGCGACTATCGCCACTCTTCTCGCGCCCAGGGCCCCACGGCTGCCGGCTTGGCTGCGCACGTACGCCTGGGTGGCGTTCGCGGTGATGAGCGCCGTCCTGATCTGGTTGATGCTGGATCTCTCGTCGGAGATCCGGTTCCTGGAGACGTGGGCGAGTCAGACGCCGAGGCGCCCGCCCGTGCCGCACTAGTTTCCGCCGCGCCCGCGAGGCGCGCCTGGAGCGGCCTGTTCGCCGCCACCGCGGCCCGCCCCACGACCGCGACCCCCGCCTGCGCCGCGGCCGCCGCGCGCGACGGGATTCGCCAGCGCGTCGACGGGATAATTCGCCGCCCACGAGACACCGCGTAGCAGCATCGGCAGCACCGTCGGATTCGCGAAGTTCGCGTAGAGGTGGCCCTGCATCCAGACGAAGGTGCGGAAGGGATAGCCGCCCGGCAGCATGCGCTGGTAGGTCCAGATCTGCGGCACGACTTCGCCGCCCGACGGCATCGGCGCGGTCGCCAGCACCTTGATGCCTGGATTTTCCGCCCACGTCATCCGGAAGAATGCTTCGTCGTCGATCTCGAACGCGTTCACGCCGCGCATGATCGGGTCGTTCGGATCGGCGACCGTGTATTTGATGACGCCCGCGGAGTAGTTGACCTCGCCGTGCCGCTTGGCGCCGCCGAAGACTTTGGACTGCCACGCGGGGTCGTCGCCGCAGATCGTGTCATGGAAGGCGACGAGCCCGCCGCCGCGCTTCAGATAATCCTCGAGCACCGCCTTCTCGTTCTGCGTCATCCACCCGGCGTCGCCCTTGTACATGACGATGACGTCCACCTCGGCCAGTTCCTGGGCAGTGGGGAAGTGCAGGCCGCCATCCACGATGGCGCCGCGCTCAGTGAGGAGCTTGCTCCAGTCGGCGAGCAGCTGTGGGTAGTCGTGCTGGCCCTCGGCGTGGGACTTCAGACCCGCGCGGATGTAGACGTGCATGGGCCGCATCGACCCGGGCGGTGGCGCGACCGGGGCGGCTGATGGGATGGGCGTCTGCTGCGCGCCGAGCGCGACGCTCACGAAGACCGTCAGCAGTGCGACGAACGACATGCGAACGCTCATCTCTTCCCTCCTGGCGAGAGGCCCCGCCACGGCCGCGGTCCCTGCAACGGTCCGCTCCTGTCCTGGATTTCGGGCCAAGTCTAACCTGAAGCGCGGCGTCCGATACCTGCGTCAGCCGCAGGCTAATTCCCGCCGAACCTCGGATTGACCACGCTGTTGAAGATGGAGCCGAAGCTGTACGAGATGCCGAAGTTGACGAAGTAGCTGTAGCCGGTCGCGAACTGCCGGATCCGGAGCAGGACGTCTTCGGTGGTCGCATCGCCCTTTTCCAGGCCGATGAGGTCCCGGATCCGGGTGTACTCGCCGAAAAAGTCGAACGAGAAACCCTTGAACAGTCGCACGTCCGCATTGCCGAAGACCGACACACGATAGCGATTCAACTGGTTGAGGTGCTCATGCACCCGCGCTGAGACGCCGAGCGACCCCCAGGGTTGTCGGAGTCCCAGCGAGGCGTGCACGTCGTGGTGGGGCACGACCTCCGAGAGCTTGTCGAAGATCGTGACCTTCCGGTACGCATACCAGGTGGCGCCGGCCGTGTACCGCACGGTCAGGCTCTTTCGCGACCAGTCCCGGTAGGGGAAGAAGTCGTATTCGACCCCTGGTGCCACGGTGATCGCGCGGTCATTGTTGGAGAAGGTGGAGTGGGTGATCGACGCCTCGCCGCCGATCGCCCACTGCGATCCGACGCTCTTCACGGCCTGTGCCCGGCCGTTCCAGTTGTCGGAGACGGTCGTGATCTCCTCGCCGTCGCCCACCTGGAATCGGTTTCGATTTCGATTGGCGCCGGTCGAGAAATTGACCTTCCATGCTTCCGTGGTGCGGTTCCCGGAGAAGTTGAACCGAAGCGAACGATTCTGACTCGTCTCTTCGCCATTGAAGAATCCGCCGCCGCCGACGCGGAACACCCAGTAGTTCCAGGGGTCGGTGCCCGGCGTCGACGTGCTGCCCTCCGGCTTGTTCCAGCTGACGTCGAGCGCGGGCGCCACGGCCGTGTCCAGGGCGTAGGCGACCAGGCCCAGCTTGAATACCCGGACGAACTCCTTGCGCTGGTCGTCGCCGGTCGCCGTCTGTGAGGTGGCGAAGGTCAGCGTGTCATCGCGCCCCTGGAATCCCTGCAGGCCAATGAACTGGAGCTTCCAGGCGCGCCCGCCCCCGCCGGTGGCCTCGGACGTGACGAGTACATGGATATCGGCCACCGCCCGATCGCGCACGTAGTCGATGAACTCGACGTTCTGGAGGATGTAGTCGGTGTCGCACTCGAACTGGCAGTCAAGAAAGACGCGCGCCTTGGGCGGGGGCGCGGCGGACTGCGCCGTGGGCGGCCCGGTCTGGCCGAAGGCCGGCGTCATGGCGCCGGTGACCCACAGGCACAGCCATCCGAGCAGGGCGATGACGGCGAGACGCACGCGCCCTACTAGACGGATTTCGGACGGTTTTAGTTTGCAGCCGTCCCGTAATATCGAGGGATGGCGACCGCGGCTCGACGAAGAATGCGGTTTCGCCGCGGCGTCCCACGTCGCTGGCGGACGAAGCTCGCCCCGCATCCGAAGGATCAGACACCGAAAGGCCGGGCGGCGCTCTGGTTGCAGGTCCGCCGCCTGCTGCTCGCCTGGTGGCTCTGGGCCGGCATCGCCATGGTCGCCACCGTGCTGGACCACTGGTGGTGGGCGGTCGGGACCGGGCTCTTTGCCTTCATCTGCTTCGTCATCACACCCGCGGAGCGTGCGCCCTGCTACGGCCTCGATCACACGTTCGGCGTCGACGATCCGCTGTTCATTCCCTCGATGAGCGGCACGACTGGTGTCGAGCTCCTGGCTGGCAACCGCGTCGACATCCTCAACAACGGCCGGGAGTTCTATCCCGCGATGCTCGACGCCATTCGCCACGCTGAAGGGTCCATCACGATTGAGGCCTATATCTACTGGGCCGGGCGCATCGGGATGGAGTTCGCGCAGGCGCTGGCGGAGCGCGCGCGCGCCGGCGTGGCCGTCAAGATCCTGCTCGACGCGGTCGGCTCATCCACCATCGGCACGGAGATTCTGGAGGTGCTCGAGACGGGTCCCTGCCAACTCGCCTGGTACAACCCCGCGCGCTGGTATTCGATCGGCCGGTTCAACCATCGCACGCACCGCAAGTCGCTCATCATCGACGGCCGCATCGGTTTCACGGGCGGAGCGGGCATCGCCGATCATTGGCTGGGCGATGCCGAGGGGCCCGGACGATGGCGCGACATCCAGGTTCGCCTCGAGGGGCCCTCGGTCGTGCCGCTGCAGACCGGCTTTGCTCACAATTGGGTGCAGACGACTCGCGAGCTGATTTCGGGCGATCGGTTCTATCCGCCGGTCGGGCCGGCGGGCACGCTGCCGGCCATGACCATCATGAGCTCGCCGGAGGCGGGGGCGTCCACCGTCCGCACGATGCACTACCTCTCGATCGCCAGCGCGCGGCGATCCATCTTCATCGCGAACCCTTACTTCGTACCCGACGTGACCGCCGTCGCCCAGCTCGTCGACGCCAAGCGGCGCGGCGCGGACGTGCGCATCATGGTAGCCGGCATCCACAACGACAATTGGGTGGCCCGCCATAACAGCACCCGACTGATCGGGCCGCTCCTCCGGGCGGGCATTGAGATCCTGGAGTTCAATCGCACGATGCTGCACCAGAAGACGATGGTGGTGGACGAGCTGTGGGGCACCATCGGTACGACGAACTTCGACAACCGGTCGTTCGCGCACAACGAGGAGAACAACGTCTGCGTCTACGACCGCGAGTGGGCGCGCGCGCTGCACCGCATCTTCCTGCGGGACCTCGACGGGTGCGACCGCATCGCGCTGGCGTCGTGGGAGCGGCGGGGCATCCGCCGCCGCGCGATGGAACTCGCCGCGTCCTTTCTCGAGGAACAGGCCTGAGGGTGTCCGCGCGACCGGCGTCCTTCGGTCAGGGTTAGCACGAAGAGGGATACGGTCCGTCCACCGGTCCGGCCGCGCCGGTGCCACCCGCCTCAATCACAGTTCCGTGCGCGACCGACAGATTTCGTCGCTGTTGCGGCGGCGCGCGCACTCGATAAATAGAAGGCGCGCTCTGCGCGCTCACCATGCAGCTGCGCGTCGCCCGTTTGTGTCTGGACTGCGAAGAGTTGCACGCCGGCGACACCTGCCCCGTCTGTGCGTCCTCGAGCTACGCGTTTCTCTCGAACTGGCTGCCGTCTGAAGAGCGGCGGCGGTGGCGTCGGCCGGTGTCCAGGCGTGCGCAGGCGGCGCGCCGGCCGATCGACGCGCTGAAGCGGGTGCTCGTCTCGTGGTTCGGGGAGCCCGACTCGCCCCGCCGGCATGGTCCGCCGCGCACGCGCGCCAGCGATCATGTGCCGTTGTTCGACTTTGACGATCCGGCCGAACAGCCGAAGGAGCAGCCGGCGCACGCGCGCGCGGGCACCGAGCTGGAGAGCGCTCCGCGCCGATCCAGTTGACGTGCGGACGACCCGCTGCGGCGGGAAGGTGGGCCTTCCACCGCCGGTCCGCTCGTCCCCGGGGGGACGAGCGGGTGGCCGGCGCCGGAAGTGACTGTCGGTCGAAGCGGCGGCTAGACGGCGCGAACGTTCTCAGCGCGGGGGCCCTTCGGGCCCTGGCCGGTCTGGAACGTGACCTGCTGGCCTTCGTGGAGCGAGTCGAACGCGTCGGACGAGGACTGGTGGAAGAAGTATTCCTGACCCTTCTCGTCGGCGACGAACCCGAATCCCTTTTCGTGCACGAGCCGCTTGATGGTTCCGTTGGATGCTGGCATGTGACCTCCTGGGTCAACTCACGTGGTTGTGTCGCCCAGTGGCGTGCGTGCCGAAGCACGCGGCGTGGCCTGGTAGCCACGTCATCTCATTGTGTGCGGGCCGAAGAGGCGTTTCGGAGGGGCGGAAGCTCCTGAGCCGAACAGCATACGGTCGGAGCGCGCGCTGGATGGCGTGGCAATCGACGTGGCTCCTGCATCCGTCGTGGAGGCACGAGCCACCTATGAGTGTATCAGGTCCCGGGCCGGGGCACCTCGGGCGCTGGTTCCGGCCAGAACCGGAGTGTAGGATGTCGCCTGATGCCCGTCAGACTGCGTCCGCTGGCTGCCGCCGTGGCCCTGGTTGTTGCGTCGGCCGCGCTCTCGGCCCAGCAGGCGGCGACCCGCTGGACCACCCCCAGCCCGGCCGAGATTGACAAGGTCTACCCGGACGCCCAGGCCCTTTACATCGACCTCCACCGCAGCCCCGAGCTCGCGTTTCAGGAGACGCAGACGGTCGCCAGGCTGGCCGCGTGGCTGAAACCCCTGGGGTTCGACGTCACGACCGGC
>CAZFAT010000188.1:0-5937 GCA_964517075.1 uncultured Solibacteraceae bacterium | reverse complement strand
AATAGAGGTAGTTGTCGTCTCCCCAATACAGACCAGCGGTAACGGACGCTCGAGCGACTTCTGTTTGGGCACCGCCGCCGACGCCTGTACGGAACAGTCGGCCGCCCCTGTAAAAAGCCACTTGCTGGCCGTTGGGTGAGAAGGTCAGATGCGTAGCGCGCTCGGTCCCCGACAGCGATGTGGAGTCAAGACTTGCCAACGGACGCAACATGATGCCCGCTGTGCCCTGTCTGTAGGCCAGCAGGCGACCATCCTGCGAAACGTCAAAGTGATGGTACTGGCCGGCCGAGTCGCCGGTTGGCTCTCGCGTCGGGATCTCGGCATGAATCCCTGGTTCCCTCACGGACCCGGCGGGCTTGGACCACATCCACCCCGTCATCAGCGTAAGAAGGCCCGCGACCAGCGCAAGCGGCGCGGCCAACCGCTCCCGCCAGCCGCGGCGACGCTTCGAGTCTTCCGTCGACAGGCCAAGGTCGTTTTCGGGCCGCGCCGCAATGACATCGTCAAGTTCCAGGATGGCGTCGGCGATGTCGTGCAGACGCTGTCTCACGTCTTTCGTCAAACAACGACGCAATACGTCGCGGATGCGGAGGGGCGTTCCCGGCGGCAACGCACTCCAATCTGGTTCCTGCATCAAAACATGCGCGACCGTCTCCGACACATCATGGCCATCAAACGGCGGTCTGCCCGTCAGCATCTCGTGGAGCACGACTCCAAACGCCCAGGCGTCGGCGCGCTTGTCGACGGCCTTCCCTCTGGCTTGCTCGGGCGCCATATAGGCGGCCGTGCCGAGGATGACGCCGATGCGTGTGGCGCGTGCGGTGCGTGTCGGAGAGTTCATCGCGTCGCCACTCGGTGGGCCCGGCGGGTCGAACGCCTTGGCCAGACCGAAGTCCAGCACCTTCACGGTGCCGTCGTCTTTCACTTTGATATTCGCTGGCTTCAGATCCCGATGGATGATTCCGGCCTCGTGCGCCGCGGCGAGCGCCTCGGCGACCTGCCGCGCCAGGCGTATCGCTTCGCCGAGGGGGATCGGCCCGCGCTTGATCCGTTCGGCCAGATCCTCGCCCGCCACCAGTTCCATCACGATGGCAGGGCCCTGCCCTGGGGCTGTCGACCAGTCCTCTACGCCATAGACCGCCGCAATGTTCGGATGATTGAGCGCCGCCAGCGACCGCGCTTCGCGTTCGAATCGCGCCAGCCGGTCAGGATCGGCCGCGACGGCCTCGGGGAGCACCTTGACCGCCACGTCGCGGCCAAGCTTTGTGTCGCGGGCGCGATACACCTCGCCCATGCCCCCCGCACCGAGCAGCGAGAGGATCTCGAAAGAGCCGAGCCGAGCACCGGCGGACAGCGACATGCGGCGGTGCGGATCTTACTGGTGCGCCGCCCGACAACCAAGGAGAAACGCGGTCGCAGGCTCTCACGCGTGGGGCATTTACGCGCGGAGTACAAAGGGGAATACGTCCTATCGTCGGCGCCTGGATCTGCGGGCTAGGCGAATAGTTTGGCGAGCGACAGCGTGAATCCCGGCAGCAAGGGTGTGGTGAGAGCCGCGTCGTCACCAGCGCTCAGCTGCGCCAGCTTCGGGAATGCGCCGTCCGGCTGCCGGCGGTAAACCGTCAGCTCGCGGGACTTCGGATCGACCAGCCAGTACTCGCGCACGCCTCCGCGTTCGAACAACTCACGCTTGATTCCCAGGTCGCGGCGCCGCGTGCCCGGCGACAGGATTTCAACAACAAGCGCCGGCGCGCCCTGAATATTGGGCTCGGTCAGGATCTCCACTTGGTCGGCCGCCACGAAAATGAGATCGGGCTCGACGACATCCCACGGCGAAAACACCGTGTCGAGTGGCGAAAGAAACACTTGCCCGACCTCGTGGTGATCCTCGAGGAATTTCCCGATTTCCAGATGCAACCGCCCCAGTAGCTGCTGGTGTCGCAGCACCGGCGAGGGCGTCACGTAGTGCACCCCGTCGATGATCTCGTGCCGCTTCCCATCGTCTGGAATACGGACGAAATCGTCGTACGTGAGGCGCGTATCGCGTTGAGACGTCGTCGGCATGGCGTCCTTCCCGGCCACGATCGAATTCTACACCCGGCCATGGGGCGTGATTCCTGCCAACGGCGTGCCGCACGATTTCACGCCGGAATTCGGTCGCGCGTCGGAGTGAGTGATCAGAATTTGCCGCGCCCACCGCGCCTGGGCATGGCAGGAAATGCATCCGCGCGTGAGGTCGCATCGCGGGAAGTCGCACGCGATGGTCGAGCCGTTGAGCCCTCCGAAGACCAGGAACATCACCACGTAGCTCGCGCCTGCGTCGTGGACCAGGCCGGCGTGGGCATCCGAATCTGAGAGCGCGTCGCCGTTCTCGGCGGGCACAGATGCCGGAGGGTTATCCGCGCGGCGGTGGACTCGACACGAACGTGCGCGGCGGGGTCAGAGCCGGCGGCGGCGAATCTCCTCGAGCAACTGACGGAGCATCGGCAATGCGCGCAGGTCCTTCGGTCGGTTGGCGGCTTCCTTCGATCGGATGACGTCCTCGAGCGCGGCGACGGTCACGGGCACGCCGACGACGACCATCCGAGCTGCGTGGGCGGACAGGTCCGCGTAGCCCGCCGTGCCGGCAGGCGTAAAGCTGAGGTCGAGATCGCCCGCCCGCGTGATGAGATTCAGCATCTGGACGCCCGACAGGAACGGCGCGTCGTGCGGGAACGCCACGCCGCCGGGCGTGTCCGGGGTACGGATGCGCGCATCCAGTTCATGAAGGGCCAGGGCAAGGCGCTGCAGGTTTTCAGGCGCCGGCGAAGGGCAGATGTCGGCGTCCACGGTGGGGAGCGGCGACCCGTGGAGCACGGCGGCGAGGCCGCCGATCAGGACGTACTGGACGCCGTGCCGGTCCAGGCATGCGAACAGCTCCTCAGCCAGCAGCCCTGCCACGGCGCCCTACTCCTCGCGGATGAGCGGGCCTGTCGGTCTTACTGCGAGGTAGAAGCGAAGGAATACCTCATTGGCCTTCAGCCGTTGTTCGGGCGTCCACGCGAGGCGCTCGCGGATGAGCCCCAGGTCATGATCCTCGCCGCTCGCCTGCCGTGACAGAGTCCGGACGAGCGCCGAGTCGTCGATGTCCGGCGCCGGCCGTTCCGAGTTGCTCACACGTCCAGTATAGAAGGACGCATTAAATACGTCCTATCGTCTACGGGTACAGCACCGCCGCCTCCCCGCGCGCCGCGACTTGCGCCGCGGCCAGCGCCAGAATCGCGTCGCGCCGCGCCAGCAGCCCGCGGATCTGTTCGTCCACCAGGTAGCGGCCGACGCGCTTTCGCAGGTCCGCGTACTCCAGCTTCCGCAGGCCGTCGAGCACCGAGCGCGAGAACCGCGTGACGCGTTCCGGATTCCGCAACTCGTTCCACGCCCGGAAGGAGCGCGAGTGATCGATCAGGCGCAGATCGAAGTCAACGGTCACGAGCACGTTGCCCAGGTGCCGATCGACGTTGAAGATGAGCTGATCGAACAGCTCCATCTTCTGGTACGTCCGGTTCCAGGCCTCCAGATCCGGTGGCGTGACCTCCTGCTTCCGCCGCTCTCCCTCCGACATGGCGCTCTGCACCCACCACTGCAGCGATCCGGTCTTGCCGTTGAGCGTGCGCTCCACCGTGGCCGGCACCATGCGGAGACCGATGATGCGATCCACGTGGTACCCGGCCACCTCGAGCTGCCACGAGTCCTGAAAATTGATCTCCGAGCTGCGCTGGAGCTGGGTGACGCCGCCCTTGCGATCGTCGATGATCTTGAACACCGCGCTGTGCTGGACGCCGTTGAGCTCCAGCTCGGCCCGCTGCGGCAGCGTGACGCCGGTGCCCAGGTTCTTGATGCTGCGGAGCCTGGCCTTCAGCAGAAACTGCTCGGCCGCGGGGCCCTGAAACTGCTCCCAGGTTTCCTGCGGCGTCGCGGCGGCGGCGATGGCCGGTTTCGCGGACTGGCCGATGACGAGCTCCTTCCGAAGCGCCGGCCACGCGGCGAGCATCGCGACGATCCCGAAGCCGAGGCGAATGATGCGGGTCATGGTGATCTCACTGTTCTGACTTCTGTTCTGGAATGAGCGCGGGCCGACCTCAAAGTCGGCCCCTCCATCGGGCGACTTTTCATTTCCGGCGTGCGCCCAGCACGCCACTGAACACCCCCTGCAGCAGGTCGGTGTGATCCGCCAGCACGTCGAAGAGTTCGTCGTGGTCGAGCCGCAGCGCGTGACCCTCGCGCGTGACGGTCGCGCGATACCGCGGCATGGCGCCCGCAAGCGTTTCGGCCACGAACACCGTGCGGCCGGGTCCCATCACGACAGGCCCTTCGCCGTCGTACTCGAGCCGCACCTCCCCGTCCAGCAGGTGATACACCCCCGGCCCCTCGCGATCGGCCGGCAGCACCGTGCCGACGGCGAGCGCGAGCTCACGAGTGACCGCGGAGAGGGCAAGGAGCTGTTCCACGCTGGCCTGGCCGAGGAGGGGATTCTGGCGCAGGAGCCGCGCCTTGTCGACCACGTTGAGGGGCGCCGCGGGCGGCGCCGCAGGATGCGCGCCACGCGCCATCGTCAAGGCATCGGCCGCCGACGTGCCATGGCCCGCGAGTAGCGTCCGGAAGAGGCCCTGCGCCATGACGATGTTGTCCGACAACATCGTCAACAGGTCCCCCACCGCCAGGGCGAGGCAGATGACGGGCTCGGTGGCGGTGATCGTCCGGCGTAGCCGCCGGTTGTCGAGGGCCTCCTCCAGCGCGAGGGCGGCCGGCGCGGCGACTGTTTCGGAAGGCTGGCCGTCGCCCGTGAGGCACACCGTCCCTTCCACCAGGAGCAACACGTCCGTCGCTGGCGCGCCCTGCTGGGCCAGATTGCGGCCGGGGTCGTGCGCGATCTGCCGGGCGGTGCCGGCGACGCGGAAAAGCTCGTCCACCGAAATGTGCGCACAGAGCGGCATCTCGCGCAGCCGATCGGCCAGCCGGACGATGGGCAGCGGGCCGGCGAGGATCTGATGGCGTCCCGTCGCCTGGCGGGTGGCCCGCACGGCGAGCGCCCAGTTGGCGGCGTCGAGGACCAGCGCGTCGGCCGTCCCGCGCGCCATCACGAACTCCAGATCGCCCGTGAGCGTATCGATCTCCCGCCGCGCCGCCAGTTCGATGGCTGCCGCCGCCAGCACCGGGTCGTCGTCGTGCACGAGCTGCGCGAGCGTGTCGTCCAGCGCGCGAGGCCGCGTCTTCAGCACGCTGTTCGCGTGCCGGACCTTGTCGACCATCGGCATCTCGTCGAGGATCGGCATCACGCGTTTCCGGACCGCGCCCGCGAGGAGCGTGTCGAGGAATTCGAGCGCGCTCGCGCGGGCGTGCGCGTCGCCGGACTCGATCGTTCGCCGGGCCGCCGCGACGTCCTGCCACGGATACAGCAGGCCGAGCTCGCGATACAGCCGGTCGAGCGTCCGGCTGAGCTTGTCGTCGAGCGCGCGGACGACCAGCGAGTCCGCGCCGGCCTGGTCCCGCTGAATGAGGTTGTACCGCAGCGTGAGGTACGTGTAGTACCGCGCGCTCTCGCGGACGACGAGCCGCTCGACCGCGTCCGGCCGGAGGGCCAGCGCCCGATTACAACGGTGCAACACCTCGATCGCCGTCACGATCTTGTAGCGCATGAAGCCGTCCGGATCGGTCAACACGGCGAACAGCGCGTCCATCGACGCCTGCACCGGAATGCGCGCCAGCGTGCCGGGGATGTGGCGACGGACCCACCGCTGTTCGTGCGGGTCGGCCAGCAGGTGCGCCAGAGCGGGCACGACCTCGGCCCCGTAGCTGACGAGGGCATCCCGCGCCGGACGCTTGAGGACGCGGTGGCCGAGCCGCGACACCAGCGCGGGCACGAAGATCGCGTCGCTCGCTCCCATCGCCCGGGCGCTCGCG
>CAZFAT010000187.1:0-4868 GCA_964517075.1 uncultured Solibacteraceae bacterium | reverse complement strand
GGCGAGGCCGAAGTCCAGAACCTTGACCATCCCGTCGGGACGCACCTTGACGTTCCCCGGCTTCAGATCGCGGTGGATGATGCCGTGTTCGTGAGCGGCTTCCAGCGCCTCAGCAATCTGCCGCGCGACAGTGAGAGCCTCGTCCAGGGGAATCGGCCCGGTGAGGAGCCGGTCAGCCAGCGTAGGGCCCTCAACCAGTTCCATGACCAGGTAGGCGGGGCCGACGTCATATAGCGTGCAGATGTTGGGGTGGTTCAGCGCGGCAATGGCGCGAGCCTCGCGTTCGAAGCGTTCACTGAACGGCGCGGCCGACGTCTTGATAGCCACGTCGCGACGCAGACGAGGGTCGCTGGCGCGGTACACCTCACCCATGCCGCCGCGACCGATCGGCTCGACGATCTCGTAGGGCCCGAGGATGTCGCCCGCTGTCAGAGACATCTTGCGGTAGCGAGCCTATACGAACATTGAGCCAAACCCAAGCCGACTGGCCGGCCGTTTGAGGGCCTTGCGACGAAAGGATGAGGGCAGACGCGGGTATGCCACGGCTGAAAGCCCATGTCATCACCACCTCAGGCCCCGCCGCAGCCGGCGCGACGGCGCACGACTCACGGCCCGGTGACTGCCGTGCCCGAGCCCGCGCCTACGCGAGTCGTCTCGCCACGAGGCGCTGGTTGCTCGTGCCGGCGACGGGCGCCGCCAGCCGATCGAAGACGGTGAACAGCGCGATCAGCGGCGCGTTGTCCAGCGTGCAGAACGGCGCCAGCTGCGGTATGCGCGACTCCGAGAGCCGGTTGCGCAGCGACTGGACCCAGAACGCGGGACTGGCCAGACGTGCCGATTCGATCACCTGCAAGCCGCAGCGCTCGACGAGCGTCCGCAGGTTCCGCTGGTTGAACAGCACCATGTGCCGCGGGATGTGATAGCCGCCCCAGTAACGTCCGGCAAACCACCGGGCATCCAGGCCATCGGTGTCGGGCGTCTCCAGGGCGATATGGCCGCCCGGCGCGAGCGCCGACGCCAGCATCGTCAGCAGCCGGTCCGGATGCGGGACGTGCTCGATCACCTGATTCAGGACGAAGAGGTCCACGCCGGACGGCACGTGCGCAGGCTCGATGGGCGCGGCGACGACCTCGATGCCCGACGCCGCGAGACCTTCGAGGTGGGGGCCGGGATAGTCCCAGGCGATCAGGCGGAACCTCGAGTGATACCGTGCCCGCGCCTGCCTGAGCAGGGCGCCGCTCCCGCAGCCGACATCGACAACGGTCCCGCCGGCCGCGACCAGGCGCGCGATCATGGACGTCTTGCCCCGCTGCACGAGATCGCGGCCGACGCGCATGACGGGATTCAGGCGATCGAAGCGGTACGATACGTAGTCCGGCGGGTAGAGACCGGCGATCTCATGGTCCGCCGGACGCGGATCCAGCACGAGGGTGCCGCACGCCGTGCACCGGGCGAAGCGGAACTCCTGCGCTCCGGTCGTGCGATGTTCGAAGTCGGGCCCGCGGGCGGCGTCTGCCTGCGGATACCCCGGTCCACAGAGCGGGCACACGCCTGGTTCGACGTGCACCGCCATTACCGGCGGCGCGCGGGGGGAAACTGTCCGTCGCCCCTGCCGACGAACCTGGCCGTCGGTCCCATGAAGGACACGATCTCGGCAAAGCGCGTCGAGTCCGATCGATTGGGCCCCGAGGCGTGCCACAGCAGGCTGTGGAAGAAGATCACGTCGCCGGCCTCCACCGGGAGCAGGACTTCGCGCTCGGTCTCGAGCACGTCGAGCGGCACGCGAAAGTCCTGGAGGTCCAGCAGGAAGGGCGCGTATCTCGTCGTGTCGGCGAGGATCCACCGCTTTGCCTTCCATGCGAGGGTGCTGCCGCCGGTCCCTTCCGGGTTGTCGCCGGTGCCCGCCACCGACACCAGCCGGCGGAGCGCGCGGGTGATCGGCTGCGGCACCTTGTGGCGCCCGCGCAGGTAGAGTCCGTGCTCGACGAATCGTGTGTGCGTGCCGGGCACCACGCCGAGACAACTGCGGTCGGCGGTGACGTCCCCCAGGCCGATCCAGCACGACACGAGAGACTTCGGCTCGACGTCCCAGTACGCCGAGTCCTGGTGGTAGGAGAACACGCCGCCGGTGCGCGCCGGCTTGACGATGAGCACGTCGCGGAAACGGCGGCTGCCGGCGCCGACGAGCGCCTCCACGACATCGACCAGGCTGTCACGCGTCGCGAGGTCGTGGAACCGGGCGTCCCGCTCGACCAGCCCGCTCGCCTTGACCAGCTTCACGGCGCCCCTGGCGTCGAACGCCGTCTGGATGTAGGGCGACGCCGCGTGGCTGGCGGCGCCGCGCTGTCTACCGGAACGCCCTGGCGGCGTTCCTTGCACCAGCGACTCGGCGTGCGCGCGCAACGCCATCACGTCGGCGCGAGGCAGGAGTCCCCGCACGACGACGAACCCCTCGCGCTCGAACGATTCGCGCAGAACGACGTGGGAGGGAGGAGCGGGCATCACATCGGAGCCACGCCTTATTTACACCGGCCCGCGGCCGGGGTTCAGCGGACCGACTGGATGACGTGCAGCTGCTTGCGCGTCTCAGCGCTGGTCACGAAGACTTCGTCGGGGGTATAGAGCTCCGTCAGAGGCATGAGCTGCTCGGGCAGCGCCTGGCTTTCGATGCGCGTGCGCCAGACAAAGAGCGTGAGGCTCGCGCGGAGTTCCGTCACGAAATTCTTCCAGGGCATCATCCGCAGCAGGCGCAGCCAGCGGCGGGGACTGAGGACGAAAAAGCGGAAATAGGCCCGCTTGATGACCCGCCGCATGTCGACGCCGTGCGCGGCCGCGTACCACGTCGTGTTCGCGTTGTATTCCTGCAGGGTCTGCGACTCCAGCGCGGCGGCGTTTTCCTTCATCGCCAGGTCGTAGAGGGGCGTCCCCGGCTGCGGCACGACATTGAAGAAGTACGCCTGCGTCAGATCGCTCCGCACGGCGTAATCGATCGTCGCCTCGATCTCCTCGAGCGTTTCCGTCGGGAAGCCGAGCATGAAGAAGCCGCGAATCAGGACGCCCCGATCGGCCATCCAGCCGATCGCCTGGTGCGTCCGATCGACCCTCAGACGCTTCTTGATCAGCTCCTGCAGCCGAGGGGAAATCGTTTCGATCGCGACACACGCCCCGTAGGTCCCGGCGCGGACCAGGGCCTCGCAGCCTTCCTCGTCCAGGATGTCGAAGCGCAGCCCGTTGGGAAAGGTGATGTGCATCCGGTACGGCTCGATGGCCCGGCACACCGCCTTCATCCGCGGCGGGTTCATGTTGAAGATGTCGTCGACGATCTGGAGCTCGTCCACGCCCAGATCGCGCAGCAGCGCGACCTCGGCGGCGACGTTGTCCGGCGAGCGCCATCGGAACTTCTTGCCGAAGATGTCGTGGCAGTACGTGCACAGGAACGGGCAGCCGCGCGACGTGAAAATCGGCGCGTACCGCGTGCCCTTGAGGAGCGACATGAAGTTTCGCACCTTCGCGTACTTGTCGAAGTCGACCAGATCCCAGGCGGGCAGGGGAATGGCGTCGAGATCGTCGACGACGCCGGCCGGCTGTTTCAGCCCCATGCGCAGGAGATCGGCGTTGTTGGTGTACGGGTCGCCCGGCGCCGCCCGCCACGTCAGGCCGACGATGTCATCGAGCGTCCGGTCGCCGCGGAACCAGCGCTGGCAGGCGATCGGAAATCCCCAGTCCGCCTCGCCGTCGAAGATCCAGTCATACACCCCGGTCGCGCAGATCTTCGTCGTGTTCTTGTGGGCGAACGGGCCGCCGAGCGCGACGATGGTTCCCGGGAATTCGTTCTGGATCATCAGGGCGAACAGGCCCGACTCCTCCGCTTCCCAATTCAGGGCGCCCAGGCCGACGACGTGCGGGCGAAACGTCTTCAGCAGCTCGCGCGCCTCGACGTACCGGCGCCGATCGACCGAGAAATCGACGACGCGCACGTCAACATCGCGGCCAAATGTCTGCCGCAGCGTCGCGGCGAGGTACAGCAGACCGAGTGGCGGACACGCGATTGGCATGCGTGTCGGCTGGTACGGCTTGACGAGCAGCACGCGGAGCGGCGCTCCCGCAACCGGCATGGCGGTCTCCCTTTGTGGTGGCGGTCCGTATTGTGCTTCAAGCACGACGATTTGCGCATACTGTCTTAACAGTATTTTTACAATCTTAACAAGCGCAGGACAGGCGAAACGATTGGAGCGAACGCCGCTTTTTGTCAGCGCCGCCGCAGGACGAAGTCCATATGGCAGGTGTGACCCACCGCCATTTCGAGCAGCGCCAGCGGGGCGGCCGCCAGGATGAGGGGGGGATAGAGCGGCTCAGTCGTCGCCAGAAAAGGACGGTGCCGGCGGGCCGCCCACGCGCGCAGCCCCGATTGCGCCCATTGCGTGGCCCCGGACAGGGAATTCGAGACCGACACGACCTCGAGCCCGGCGCTGGCGGCGTGGCGGGCGAGCGTCTCGTGGGTGAACAGGACGAAGTGGTGCGGCACGTGCCACTGGTTCCAGGATTCACCCCAGAACCGGCACCCGAACGACGCGACGTTGGGGGTCTGGCCGATGATGACGCCGCCGGGCACGAGCGTCTCCCTGAGGCGCGCGAGCAGGCGCATCGGGCTCGGCACATGCTCGATGACGTGGAACAGGTGCACGACGCCGACGCTGCCGCGAGCGACGTGCCGGAGGAGGTCGTCCTCGTCACACCGGAACGCCGGGATCCCCTGTTCCCGCAGCGACGCGAGCGGGCTGCCCTTGACCATCGGGTGCACGGGCACGGTAGCCGCGAGGCAGTCTTCGCCGATTCGCCCGGCGTACGGCGGCGCGAGGCCGAAAAAA
>CAZFAT010000186.1:0-4590 GCA_964517075.1 uncultured Solibacteraceae bacterium | reverse complement strand
AAGGTCGGCCTCGACTGTCGCATCCACGCCGGCCGCAGCGAGCGCCCGCCGCGCGCCATCCAACTCGCCCCGCAGCCCCTGCGTACGGTAACCGGCAACAGCCGCCCGAACCTCGCTGAGCGCTTCGCGGCCGATGCGCTCGACGTCCCGCATCTCGGCGCTGGCGCGCCCGGAGTCGTGCTCCGCCAGGCGCGCTGCGAGCTCGGACTTCACGACGATCACCGACAGGGTGTGGCCAAGAAGGTCGTGCAGATCGCGCGCGATGCGCTCACGCTCCGCCAGAGTGGCGAGCCGCTCGATCTCCTCGTCGGCGCGACGCAGGCGACGCTGGGCCCGTTCGCGCTCGGCGTCGAAGATGTTCGCGGCGCCGGTAACCATCGTGAAGATGAGCGCTGGTCCCAGGCCCACGAAGCGCCAGGGGAGTGGGACAGGCGAGATGGCCAGCAGGAGGCCGACGATCGCGATAAGCACGACGATGACCTGAACCGCGCGCCGTACCGGCTCGAGATACGCTGCCACGGCGGCGGCATAGATAAGGAAGACGATGGCGCCGCCGTTGATGAACGAGCCGGCCACAGCGAGTGAGGCCATCGCGCCCACGATCATGAGCTGCTGCCGATCACCGGACGCCCGGTACCCCCCGACATAGAGTGGAAGGAAGACGGCGATCAAGGCGACGACCGCGGCCCAGTCCAGCAGGCCGGCCGTCGGGTCCAGGGCCGGCTGGAAGAACAGGGCCCCGAGGTAGACGAGCCACAAGTAGCGCATCCACGTGGAGCCATCGGGCGGCCGGTCGGTCACCACACGGTCCTCATCCGCAGGTTCGTCCCTCGTCGCGACACGATCATACGGCGACGGGCTCACGATGACGGCGGCGACGTCTCTGCGTCCAGTCGCCAGCGCGTCGACCAGTACCGGGCAGGACGGATGGCCACGCGATCGCGCGCCGGTCGGGCGAGGACGTACAGCGCGATGATCACGACCGGGAGCAGGAAGTCCCAGGCAAGGATCGGGCCGGCGTTGTTCGCCGCCAGGTTTTCTGACCGGATCATGTCCACGACATGGGTCAACCCGGCACCCCAGGCGAAGACGGTCTTCGCGGCGATGGCGGAGAGCCAGAAGTCATAGCGCCAGAAGCAGAGGAAGCCGACGATCCCGATCGCGAAGTTTGCGAACGCCACTTCCGTCTGGAAGGGGTTGTCGGCCGGCCAGCCGATGGACGCGGCGACGTCGCTGGCAAAGATCGTGTGCGCCACGAGGTTGAACATGCCGATCGCTCCGGACACCCCGAGGACGTACATGAGAACGATCTCGGACCGACGGGAGCGATCCAGGTACCCGGCCGTTCGCAGGTGCATCCCCGCAGGCAGGATGATCGCAAGGATCCAGACGTAGACCTGCCAGCCTGGGATAGATGTCAACGCGTCGCTCATCGGCGGGAATCCGTCACAGTGGACCGTCAGCGGGAATGCGCGGGGGCGCGCTCTCACCGGCCCCCGCTCGTTCGTAGGCTGCGCGGAGCCAATCGAGGACCTCCGCGTCGACGTCGTCGGCAGACGAGAGTCGGACCCGGTGGGTGCACATCCCGCCAGTGGCCTCGAGCCGGCCATTAGGCTCGACGCCCTTGAGATTGAGGCCGATCTCGAGTCGACCGCCCGGTCCCGGACCGACGGTCCCGAATTGCTTCGCGCGGCGCAGGCTGACATAGGCCTGTTTGGGCGCCAGCTCGACATCGGAACCGAACCCTCGAGTCAGCTCCACGACGCGGTCGTGCAAGGGGCGCAGCGCGGCCTTGGGCCCGGTGTACATCGCGGTGACCAGCTCGTCACCACCCCCCGAGCCGCGTTTCGCCATCAGGGCCACGAGGTTCGCGTTGCCGTGGCTGAAGTCGTGCTCGGTCTTCAGCCATGCCAGGATCTCTGAGTGCCGCTCCTTGCCGCTGACCCTGACGAGGGCCACCCACGCGTCTATCGACCTGCCGGTGGCCTGCTCGATATTGCGGACCTGGCTCTGGACCGCATCGTCGACCGTCGCCATCGCTTGTGTCCTCCCTCAGCCATCGCTTCGTCTGGAGACTTGGGGAACGCGTGCCATCCGGTTGGACGGCATCGTCCATTCACCGGGCTTGCCGACCCGGTACGAGGAGGCTGACGAAGTCGGCGACCTTCCAGCGGCGGCGACCTCTCCAACGAGGCTTCGGCGGTCGCCGAGCCTGTACGAGCTGCCTCTGCAGGTGCCGCTCGCGGGTCAAGCTGCCGAGACGGTCCTCGGCCAACATCACGGCGTAATGGACTCGGTATTCGAGCATGCGTATGATCCTCATCGCTCCTCGGGTGTGCTGGGCGGTCCCTCTGTGAGCCCGCACACGCATGGTCGTTCCCGACGGCCACGCTCGGTAGTGAGGTCGATCACCGATCGGCCATGACAATCGTCATGGCGCGTCAGCGGGATCAGATCCAGGGCAGCGCGATCGGCACCAGCGCGTTTAGTAGCAGCCCCAGCGTGAGCAGGCCGCCGGCGCGGCGGGTGTGGACGAACGCGAAGCCAACGAACCACAGCGGCCACGTCGGATAGGCGGGGGGCGGGGCGGCCGGCTTGGGGGCGCGGAATACGCGCAGCACCGCACGCAGCCGCGGGACCCCGAGGACCACGAGCAGGACCCACGGTCCGATGAGGCCAACGACCGCCGACAGGATGGTCAGCGGGTAGAACGCGATCATCAGCCACCGACCGACCGCGCGCGCCCGTGATTCGCCCAGGATCACGGGCAGCGTCCGCACGCCGAGGGCCCTGTCCGCCTCGATCTTGTCGATGTGCTTACCGAACAGCACGCTCGTCACGAGAAGCGCATACGGGACCGACACGAGCAGCACCCACGGCGCGATCGTCCCGGTGGCCGCCAGGTACGTCCCCCCGACCATCAGCGGGCCCCAGGTCAGGAACACGCCGGGCTCCCCGAGGCCGTGGTACTTGAGCCGGATCGGCGGGGCCACGTAGAAGACGGAGATGAAGAGCCCGGCCAGCGCGAAGGCGATGATCAGCGGGCCGCGGACGGCCGCGAGGTACAACATGATCGCGGCGCCGACCGCGTTGACCAACAGGATCGCGATGCCGAGCTGGCGCTTGGTGACCCAGCCCGAAAGGATCGGGTGCGGCGCGTAGAGCGCTCGAACGTAGTCGTCCGTGTCGATGCCGCCGGTCGTGTCGAAGTAGTCGTTGATCATGTTGTTCGCCGCGTGGGCGAGCACGAGCCCCACGACCGCGATGGCGAACAGCCCCCAGTCCACCGGCGGCCCGCCGGCGACGCGGTTCGCCTCCACGGCGAGCAGACCGCCGATCAGCCCCGACCAGATGGTCATCGGGAAGACTGCGGCCCGCGTGATGACGAGCCACTTGCCGACCGTATCGAGCGGCCGCGTCTTCGGCGGATTCGCCGTCTCGAGGATCTCCTTCCACGCGAGCAGCCGCTCGCGGAGTGGGATCGGAGCCGATGCGGCGTCGTGGGCGGGGGTCGGGGTGGCGGCGGTGGTCATCTGGTCCTCGGTCGAGTAGCGAAACGTGCGATACGAATGTATCACGTTCTCCCGCGCGGGCCGCTGGTCCATGATGAGCGCCATGACCCACGTTCCGGCCATCCGGACCTCCCGATTCGAGCTCGTCTCGATGTCGCTGCCGTTCATGCAGACGCTGCTCGCCGGCGACGTCGATGCGGCGGAATCGGCGATCGGCGCGACGATCCCGCCCGACCTCGCCGAGCAGCTCGATCACTTCCTGCAGTTCCGCATCGCCGATCTCACGGTGGACCCGTCGGCGCAGCCGTGGCTGGGCCGGGCGATCGTCCGGATCGAGCCCGATGGATCACGTCGGGTCATCGGGACGTGCGGGTTCCACAGTCCGCCCGACGACAGCGGGCGCGTCGAGATCGGCTACCGCGTCGAGGAGGTGGAGCGGCGCAAGGGCATCGCCACCGAGGTGGTCCGCGCGCTCTTCGACTGGGCCGCCACGGAGCACGGCGTCAACCGATTCCGCGCCGCCATCGCGCCTGACAACCTGCCCTCCCTGGCCGTCGCGGCCAAGTTCGGCTTCCGCCAGGTCGGCGTCCAGATCGACGATATCGATGGCGAGGAGTTGGTCTTCGAGCTCGACGATTGGGCCGCCACCAGCTGATGGCGCGGGTGCCATGATGGCCGACATGCCGAAACCGACCGACGACGCCGACCTCTCGTTCGACACGCTCGCCGTCCACGCCGGTGCCGAGCCGGACGAGCTGACCGGGGCCGTCGCGCCACCGATCTACCAGACCTCGACCTACCAGCAGGACGGCGTCGGCAAGCCGCGTCGCGGCTACGAATACGCTCGCTCGCAGAACCCGACGCGCGAGCGTCTGGAGCGTGCGATCGCGACGCTGGAAGGCGGGCGCCATGGGTTCGCGTTCGCGTCGGGCTCGGCGGCCACGGCGGCGATCGCCGAGCTCGCCGCACCTGGCGATGAGGTGGTCGTGGGCGACGATGTCTACGGCGGCACGTACCGCTACCTCGAGAAGGTCCGCAAGGGCGCCGGGATCACGACGTCCTACGTCGACCTGGCGGC
>CAZFAT010000185.1:0-9969 GCA_964517075.1 uncultured Solibacteraceae bacterium | reverse complement strand
CACCAGACTCCAGGGTGATAGAAGAGCAGCGTCTCGATCACGGACTGCAGGAGGTTGACGAGATAGTCCTGGCGCCGGACGTGGGCCAGTTCGTGCGCGAGCAGCGCCTCGACCTGGCCGGGCGTGAGGCCGGTCAGAGCCGCGGCCGGCAGCAGCACCACGGGTTTCAGCCAGCCCACCACGAGCGGAACGGCCACCGTGGACGATTCGACTACGCGGACGAGCCGAGCGAGACCGAGTCGGGCGGAGACGCTGTCCGCCATGGTCTGAACGTGCGACCGGACCGGCCGCACGGCGGCGGTGGCCAGACGTCGCGCCACCACCCATCCGCCCAGCAGCCGCAGTGAAAGGACGAGCACGCCTGTCAGCCACAGGGCGACCAGGGTCGAGAGCACGACGGGTGGGATCGTCGTCGGGAGCGCCGCATCGCCGACGCGCGCAGCGGCGGCTGACATCGACGCCGGTCCCGCGGCCGTGACCTCGATCTGCGTGACCAGCTTCGTTGCACCTGGCGCGGTGTCATGCACGACAACAAAGGTGGCGACTGGCGCGGCCAGCATCAGCGCCAGCATCACCACACCCGCGCCGTAGCGCGCGCGGGCGTTGGGTGCGCCCCACCGCATCAGCGCGGCCGCGACGAGGGCGAGGAGCGCGCCCTGCCAGAGGAAGTGCACGAGCGTCCACGCGAGTGCGTACGTGATCGGCCACGCCAGCAGCGAAGCGAGAAGAGTCATGGCGGCGTCCCTCCAGCGTCAACGATTGATTTCACGAGCCGCAGGGCTGAAGCCTGCGGCTACGTCAGGGCTACGGACGCGTAGCCGGCGGGATTCAGCCCGCCGGCATTGGTCACCGCGGACGGTGAATCGTGACCGTGACGGCCTTGCCCTGGGCCAGACCGCGCTCGGCCAGAGCTCGTGCGACACTCGCGCGCACCGCCTCGGCGGTCAGGCCGGCGACCTTCATCGACCCGATCAAGGGCAGGCGGATGGCACCGCCTGTCAGGACATACCAGCGGGGGATTTGATCCTCGCCCGCGATGTCGATCAGCAGGATGTCGCCGGTCTGAACCTGCGCGGTCGCGTCGGACACAGGAAACGCATTGACGGGCGGCGCGGGCGCCGCGCTGGATCCACCGTCAAGTCTGAAGTTGATCTGGATGCTCAGCTGCACGTCGACCGGTTCACCGTTGACGACGGTCGGTTCGTACACCCATTGGCGGACCGCGGCCAGCGCGGCCTCCCGCAAGACGGGGAAGGGCGCTCCGCCGACCGCGGTGGCGTCGCGCACCTGACCATCTCGCGCGATGATGGCCTGGACGTACACGGCGCCCTGCATCTTGGCGGCCTTCGCGACGGGGGGATAGAGAGGGTCGACGCGTTTGAGCAGTCGCGGCTCCCGAACGTCGCCGCCGACGGTGTGGACGCCAGGCGGCGGGACGGGACTGGTCTGCTGCGGCGCGCGGCGCGTCTCGGATTCCGCCAGCGCGGCCGCGTACTGTTGCTGGAGGCGGCCGTACATCTGCTCGGCCTGCTCGCGCCGCCGCTCCAGTGAGATGGCCGCGGATGCTGTCCGCGATTCCACCTCGAGGAGCCGGAGGTCCCGTCGGGCCGCCTCGACCTGCGCCCGAACGTCCTCGACCTGCCCCTCGGACGTCAGGCCGATCTCCCGACGGGTCGTCGCATCCGCCAATGCCCGCTCGAGTGCGGCCAGTCTGGCCGTCGCGGCTTCACGGCGGAGGGCGTTCTCTTCGCGCGCCCGCTCGGCCTCGACCTCACGCTGCTCACGCCGCAGCACGGCGAGCTGCGTCTCCACCTGCAACATCTGTTGCCTGACGGCCTCCACGTTTGTGCGCTGCGGATCAGCCGCCGCCGCCGGTTGCTGGCGCGGCAGGGCGGTCGTTGCCGCCGCGGCCGGTACCGAAACCCCCGGTTGAGGTGACGGGCTGGCGGCTGTCGCCTTCGGCGGGGCACTTGGCGCAGGCACGGTGCTGGGAGGTTGTTGATCGCCGCCCAATGCGAGCAGCGCCGGCGTGAGGGCTGCGACCATGACGGCCAGGACGGCGATCGACAGCCAGCCGGCGCCCGGTCGATCGTCGGCGTCCCTTACCAGCAGGCGGCGCACGCGTCCGAGGAGCGACCCGTCGGTGGCCGCCAGCGCCAGCCGCGCGTGCGTCGTCATCGTCGCCAGGTCGGTCAGCGCGTTCACGTACACGACGCGATCGCACACCGAGACCGCCAGGTCATCGCAGCAGTGCTCGCGCTCCACGCGCACGCGCCTCGACAGCCACCAGACACCCGGATGGTAGAAGAGCAACGTTTCAACCGCGGTCTGGAGCAGATTGACGAGGTAATCGTGCCGCCGGACGTGCGCCAGTTCGTGCGCGAGGAGCGCCTCGATGTGTGCGGGGGCCAGACCCGACAGCGCCGAGGCTGGCAGCAGCACGACCGGCTTCAGCCAGCCGACGACGACGGGAACGGCGACCGTGGCGGATTCCGCGACGCGGACGAGCCGGGTGATCTGCAGGCGCTCGGCCACGCGCGCGGCCAGCTCCCGCACGGAATCGTCAACGTCGCGCCCGGCGGTGGTTGCCAGGCGACGCGCCACCAGCCAGCCGCCAAGCAGACGCACGGACAGCACCAGCACGCCGACCAGCCAGACGGCCACCATGGCTGAAAGCACGACCGGATGCGCGAAGGTTTCCGATCCATCCGCCGGGGGAGTCGCGGCGATCTCGCCCGCGACGCTCACCAAACCAGCCAGACCGATCTCGCCCGTTGCCGCGGCCGCACTCGGGGCCGCCGGCTGCAGGATGACGAACGTGGCCACGGGCGCCGCGAGCATCAGGCCGAGCGCGACGACGCCGGTGAGGTACCGGGCGCGGACGGAGTGTGCGACCCAGCGCATCACGGCGGCCGCCACGAGCGCGACGAGCGCGCCCTGCCAGAGGAAGTGCACGAGCGCCCACGCGAGCGTCTGCGTCGTGGGCATGGCCAGGAACGAGAGCATGAGCGTCATCGTGGCGATCCCTTCTTGTAGTCGGCGATCAGTTTCTGGATCTTTTTCAGTTCATCAGGCGACGTGGGCTGCGCGCTGAGGGCCTGCTGCACGAGCGCCGCGGCCGATCCGCCGAACGCCCGCTGGACGAGGTCCGCGACGAGCTGGCGCTGCGTCTGGTCCTGCGTGAGCCGGGCCGTGTAGACATGCGTGCGCTCGGACGCGTCCCGCGTCACCAGGCCCTTGTCCGCCATGATCTGCATCAGTTTCAACGTGGTCGTGTAGCCGGTCTCGCGCGCGTCGGCCAGCGCCTCGTGCACCGCCCGGACGGTGGAGGGCCCCCGGTCCCACAGCACCCGGAGAATGGCCAGTTCGCTGTCGGTCGGTCGGGGCAGTCGTGCCATGGGACTGATTATACGAACATGTTCGTAGATGTCAACGAAGACGTTCGTGGAGGTGGGGGGAGAACCGAGAACCACTAGAATCGGTGCTACCCATGCCCCCCGCCGACCTTGAGGACTTTGGCGAGCAGGAGCTGGCGCGCATCTTCATCGCACTCACGATGGCCGAGGCGCGATCGGCCGAGGCGGCTCTCGACGCCCGCGGCGTCCGCTACACCGTCCAGGCGGAGCCGCTGGGGCGGACGCTATTCGGCCAGCCGCGTCATCTCGCGGTGTTTTACGTCGCCGCCGATGAAGCGGACACCTGCGCCGCGCTGCTCGTCGCCTCAGGCCTCGAGGCGGGGGTGGTCAAGGAGTAACGCGCTCCAGGCGCCGGCCCGCGTGGCGCGGCCTCCGTCTACAGCCCGTCGACTTCCCAGCCCGTCCGGTAGGTGCGACGGAGCAGCGCGGCGGCTTTGTCCGATCCCTCGAGGTGCATTTGTGCCGCATGCCAGGTGAGCGTGACGCCCGGCACGCGGTTGGCGACGACGCCGAGGAGGACGAACTCGGTGAGGGGACCGGAATAATCGAAGTTGGCGGACGGCGTGCCGGTGCCGAGGCAGGCGTCGAGCCACGAGTGCCAGTGGTTCCCGGCCTCGATCTTCGGCATCTGGAAGTCCTTGAACGTCTCGACGGGGAACAGCCGCGGCACCGCCGTGTGCGGCAGCAGCATGAAGCCTTTCTCGCCGACGAACATCGAGCCTTGCGACGGCAGCACGTCCACGGGCCAGCCGTCGGTGGACGGGACGGCATCGCCGTCGTACCACGTGAGCGGGAACGGATCGACCGTCTGGGCGGTGCCGGGGAACGTGTAGCGGACCTTGTTCTTGGTCGCGAACGACTCGGCCGGCGGCGGGTCGCTCTCGGAAATGATCGTGCGCGGCGCGGTCAGTCCAAGCGCGCCGGCGACCGGATCCAGGATGTGGATCGACATGTCGCCCATCGTGCCGCAGCCGAAGTCGGTCCAGCGCCGCCAGTCGCCCGGATGGTAGAGCTTGGCCTTGTAGGGGCGTTCGGGGGCGGTGGCGAGCCAGAGATCCCAGTCGAGGTTGGCCGGTACCGGGTCGGCGCCGGCCGGGCGCGGGCCGTCGAAGCCCCACTTCTTGTTGCTCCAGCTGTGGACTTCCGTCACGCGGCCGATGACTCCGTCGCGGATGAGACGGACGCCCAGGCGGTAGGCCTGTGAGGAGTGGACCTGGATGCCCATCTGGCTCTGCAGCTTCTTCGCTCGCGCGACCTCGGCGAGTCGGCGCGATTCGAACACGTCGTGCGTCAGCGGCTTCTGAACGTACACGTGCTTGCCGAGGTTCATGGCCATCATGGCCGCCGCGGCGTGGGCATGGTCGGGGATGCCGATGTTGACCGTGTCGATACCGGAGCCCAGCTCCTTGAACATCACGCGGTAGTCGCGGAAGAGCTTCGCGTTGGGGAAGCGCTTGGCGGCGGCGGCGAGGTTGCCCTCGTCCACGTCGCAGAGCGCGGCGATTTCGACGGCGGCGTGGGTGGAGATGCTGCGCAGGTCCGCGCCCCCCTGCCCGCTGCAGCCGATGACGGCGTGGCGGAGCTTCTGCGATTGCCGGGCGGACAGCCGGGATCCGAGGGCGACGGCGCCGGTCGTGACCAGGAAGTCGCGGCGGGACAGGGTTCGCTTCATGAGAGCACTCCTCGAGAAAGACGCGTTCGGAGCGCGATCTTATCATCGCGGCCTGGACAGGGCGGCCGTCCGCGGCGCAGGATGGGGACGCTGGGTGCGGGCCGCGCGCCCGACGTGCCGGAAACGGAGGAAACCCGATGAGGCTGTGGCTCCTGGTGTTCGCCGTCGGAGGGCTGTTCCAGCAGGCCCCCGCGCCCCCCGCGCGGCCTGGCATCAACTACGACGAAGGCAAGGTCCGGCCGTACACGCTGCCGAACGCGCTCGCGATGGTGGACGGCGCGCCCGTGCGCGACCCGGCGGCGTGGCGCGCGCGACGCCGCGCGGAACTGCTGGAGATCTTCTCGCGCGAGGTCTACGGCCGCACGCCGGGCGGTCGTCCGGCGGGCATGCACTGGGTCGTGACATCGACCGATCGCCGTGCCCTTGGCGGGAAGGCGGTGCGCAAGGAGATCACGGTCTGGTTTACCGGCAAGACAGACGGGCCGGCGATGCGCCTCCTGATCTTCCAGCCGCCAGGCGCGCCTGGCGCGCACGCGCCCTGGCCGGCATTTCTCGGGTTGAACTATTACGGCAACAGCTCGGTCAGCGCGGATCCATCCGTCGCGACTTCGACCGCGTGGATGCGGGCCAACGACAATCTCAAGATCGTGAACAACCGCGCGACTGAGGGCACCCGCGGCGCGCACGCGTCGCTGTGGAACGTCGAGACCGTCGTCGCCCGCGGCTACGCGACCGCGACGGTGTACTACGGCGACCTCAGCGAGGATCGCCGCGAGGGCCTGACGACAGACGTGGGGGCGCTGTTCGGCACGCCGGCCACCGAGGCGCGGCGACCCGACGAGTGGGGAGCCATTGGCATCTGGGCGTGGGGCCTGAGCCGGGCGCTCGACGTGCTCCGGGAGGATCCGGAGATCGACGGGACGCGGGTGATGGTGCACGGCCACTCGCGGCTCGGCAAGGCGGCGCTCTGGGCTGGCGCGCAGGACGAGCGCTTCGCGATGGTGATCTCCAACAACAGCGGATGCGGGGGCGCCGCGCTGAGCATGCGCGACTACGGCGAGACGGTCGCGGCCATCAACACCAGCTTTCCGTACTGGTTCGCGAAGGCCTTCCGCGCCTACAACGGCCGCGAGTCCGTTCTGCCGGTCGACCAGCACGAGCTGCTGGCGCTCATCGCGCCGCGCCCGCTGCACGTGGCGAGCGCGGAGGACGACCAGTGGGCCGACCCGCGCGGCGAGTTCCTCGCCCTCAAGCACGCCGAGCCGGTCTACGCGCTCTTCGGCCGGAAGGGGCTCGGCGACGCCGGATGGCCGCCCGTCAACCGGCCGGTACTGGGCGACGCCCTCGCGTACCACTATCGGACGGGCCCACACGGCATCACGCCGTACGATTGGGCGCAGTATCTCGACTTCGCGGACGGGGTGATCAAGTGACGTGCGCCAATTCACGTCACCATCGCTTGGACGCGGCGATTGCGCTCACGCTGGACTCTTGATGCCACTCGTGCGGAAGTGCTCCTCGATGTGACGCCGTAAACGTCGGTGTTCGTCGCCACCTTCGAGCCCGCCTGACACAGTTTCTACACAGTTCTCGGTTCCACTTTGTTCGCGTACGCCGTGGTGTCGCCCGGTGTGCGTCCATCCCCTATGTGCACTGCGTCAGGTCGGCGCGTAACGACAATCCTGCCGCGTCCCTGACGCTCATGCTGGCTGCTGGCGCTGGTCGCGTGGCCCGGCCGCATGCTTCGTGTGTCGTCATCCCGCGGCTTTGGAGGCATGATGGCCCAACAATCTGTCGTGGCTGGGGAATTGGGGAACGGGCGGATGATGAAAATCGGAGCGTGGGTCTTTCTTGCCGGGTCGGCGATGACCGTCGCTTTCCATACGGCAATGATGCTGGGGGCACCCTGGGGTCATCTCACCATGGGCGGTCGTTGGGCCGGCGCCTTGCCCCTGCCCGCGCGGGGCCTGTCGGCGGTCTCGGCGGCGCTGATACTGTTGATGGCCAGTGTCGTCGCTGCCAGAGCCGGCCTTCTGGCGTGGCGATTTCCTGCGTGGTCCACATCTGCGGTCGCGGCGTTCATGGTGCTTTCCATCGCAATGCATGTGGCGACGCCGAGCGCGGCCGAGCGCCAGCTGTGGCTGCCGGTGATCCTCGCCATGGCGCTTGGCGCCGCCGCCACCTTGTGGAGTCGGTGACGGTGCGTCCGCTCCAAGCCATCAAGCACAGTGGTCGCGAACGAGTAGCCCACGTTGTGGTCAATTGGTCCCGGCTATACTGGAAACTCCCGTAAGTGATCTCCGCGGATGATCAGGTGTTACACAATTCGCGGTTCTCTTGCTTGAGTCGTCGGCTGCAAGTGATTGATTCCAAACCGGAGAGATGTCCGAGTGGTTGAAGGAGCACGCTTGGAAAGCGATTCGGGCGAGCAACATCAACGAGCAATAAGACATCCCGTGACGCATTCGATTCAACGACCTGCGGCTACAACCTGCTCCTCGATGTGACGCCGTAAACCTCCGTATTCCTCGTCGATCCGAGTCGCACCTTACACAGTTCTTACACAATTCCCGCCGCCACTTGCCCGCGGGGAACTGGGCGTTGGAGTTGGAGGTTGACTGGACTTCACCCCCTGAGCAATCGCTAGACATCTGGCGCGCACGAGATAAGCTGTTTGCCGCTGAGGAGGGTTTCACGATGAACCGCGCGCCGCGTTCCCCGATTCCGCTTGTCTTCATGCTGCTCGCCCTGACGTACGAGACCGGGCCGATACGGCTCGCTGCGCAGCAGGCCGCAGCACCCGATTTTCAGGCCTTCAGCCGCTTCGACTTCGTGCCGGGAGAGAAGGTGGTTGGCTTCGAAGACTTCTCGCAGGACTCGATCGGCGATTTCCCGGCGAAGTGGAACACCAATGCCGCCGGGGAGATCGTCACCGTCGCGGGAAAGCCTGGCCGCTGGCTGAAGCTGACCCGCGCGGGGACGTTCATCCCCGAGCTGACCCCCACGCTCCCCGACAACTTCACGCTGGAGTTCGATCTCCTGGTGCCGCCCGCGTTCAACTCCGGCTACCTGTTCAACGCCAGCATCGTTCAACTTGACGATGTCAACATCGCGCTGTGGCAGGTGGCGGCCAACCGATTCACGTTCACGGCGTGGCCCGGCGGCCCGACGTGGCAGACCTCGATGACGGCGCGACAGAACGAAACCCAAACGGCCGCCAGCACGTCTGAGACGAAGTCGCCGTGGAAGAGCGACCCGCTGCACATTGCGGTCACCCGTCAGGGCGTTCGCGTACGTGTCTATCTCAACCAGGAAAAGATCTGGGACGTGCCGAGGGCGCTGCTCCCGACCGCGAAGTACAACCACATTGCCTTCTTCATTCCCAATGTCGATGCCGGATCGGAGTACTTCGTGTCGAACGTGCGCCTCGCAGTGGGCGCGCCCGACACGCGCAACAAGCTGTTGACCCAGGGGAAGTGGGTGACCAACGGCATCCTCTTCGACGTCAACAGCGACCGCATCAGGGGCGAGTCGTACGGGACGCTCAAGGAGGTCGCCGGCGTGCTCACCGAGAATGCCGATCTCAAAGTGCAGATCGTCGGCCACACCGACTCGGACGGCGAGGCGGCCGCGAACCTCGATCTGTCACGTCGCCGCGCGGCGTCGGTGAAGACCGCGCTCGTCAACGAATTCAAGATCGACGCAGGCCGCATGGACACCGACGGCAAAGGAGAGAACGAGCCGGCCGACAAGGCGACCACACCGGCGGGCAAGGCCAACAACCGCCGCGTCGAGTTCATCAAGAAGTAGAGGTGCGGCTGTGAAGCCGTTGATGCGTATCACTGTCGCGGCCCGGCCAATGAGTTCTTCAAGGGCCTGTCGAAGATGGCTGCGAGTGTCATGAGAATGCTCCTCGCGGTCAGCGCCGTGGTGAGGGCCGGAGCAGGCCTCGTCGCGCAAAGTCAGCTCGCGCAGCTCGGTCTCGCTGAGACTGCTGCCCGGACTTTTGTGCTCGAGGAGATCAAGGGGCCGGCAGCGAGTCGCGGCGCGCTCATCGAGGTCGCCCTCGAGGTTAGCCGTCGCCGCCTCCACGATTCTTCGACAGAAACCAGAGGGAGCACGGAATCTGGGTGTTCGCGAAGAGCTGTCCGGTGAGCTGGACGATGCAGTCCACGTAGTCCTGCTCGACTAGCGACTTGCGGACTTCGAGGCGAGCCAGCTCGCCGCTGGAAAGTTCGCCAGTCGCCATCACGAATCCCGCCGTGCCGCCGTCCTTCAAATGCGATAGAAAGTGCAGCATCGAAGCAGCCGCGCGCATGTTCGAGCGCGCGGACCAGCTCGGGCACACGGAGCCGGAGCACTATCTCTGGCCCGCGTGCCAGTGGGGACGCTTCGACGCGACGAAGCCAATGCTGAAGTGGGACACGGCCTGGCGCGCGCTGCGTGACGAGGCGGGCCTCGACGGCTTGCGGTTCCACGATCTTCGGCACACGGTCATCACCGAGCTTGCCGAGATGGGCATCGCCGATCACGTGCTCGAATCGATCAGTGGCCACCTGTCGCGCCGGATGCTGGAGCACTACTCGCACATCCGGATCGACGCCAAGCGCCAGGCGCTCGACGCGCTCGACAACCTTCGGCGCGGCGGCGACGCCGGAAACGGCGACGGAGAGGCGGAAAGTGACGCGGAAATCGAGACGATCGTCCAGGTCGCCGACGACCTCACGTCACAGTTTGGTTTTGCGCGGATCGCCGCCAGCCGCTAAGCTGTTGATTCCGTTGAGGAGCGAGTGGGCGGTTAGCCCGCGAGCCTCGCGAACGGAAAGTGGCTTGTCTACGGGCTTTACAGGGGAGACGAGCCACTTGAGTGAGCGAGCAGGG
>CAZFAT010000184.1:0-9537 GCA_964517075.1 uncultured Solibacteraceae bacterium | reverse complement strand
CGAGCCGCGAAGAGGACGGGCGGCTGCACGGTCGGGGCTCGTGCGACGCGAAGGGCATCGCGCTCGCGCAGATCGCCGCGGCGGAACGGCTGCGTGCCGCCGGCGAATCGCGGATTGGCCTGCTGTTCGTGGTTGGCGAGGAGCGGGGCAGCGACGGCGCCAGGGTCGCGAACGCGTCGCCCGTCGGGTCGGCGGCGTACCTCATCAACGGCGAACCGACCGAGAACCGCCTGGCGCGCGGCACGCGCGGCGCCTATCGCGTGCGGCTTCGCGCCGCCGGCCGGGCGGCGCACTCGAGCCAGCCCGAGCTGGGCGAGTCGGCCATCGAGAAACTGATCGACGTGCTCGTGGCGATGCGCGGCGTGACGTGGCCGGCCGATCCGGATCTCGGCGAGACGTTCTACACCATCGGGCTCATCACCGGCGGCGTCGCACCCAACGTCATTCCGCCCGCCGCCGAGGCCGAGGCGATGTTCCGCACCGTCAGCGGTCACGAACAGGTCCGCGACGCGCTCGACCTCTGCACCGCCGGGCGTGTGACGGCCGACGACGTGCTCGTGGTTCCGCCAGTGCGGCTGAAGACCGTGCCTGGCTTCGAGACGGCGGTCTTCTCGTTCACGACCGACATTCCCTTTCTCGACGCCTGGGGCACGCCCCTCCTGCTGGGCCCCGGCTCCGTCGCCCTCGCGCACACGGCGGACGAATACGTGCCCATCATTGAGTTACATCAGGCGGTCGATGGCTACGTCAGCCTGGCGAAGCAGTTGCTGGCGTGAGTGCCCATTGGAGAATGGAGGAGCCGGCCTTCCGCCTTCGTTGAAGCTCCGGCGGAGTGGACCGGGCGCCACCACAGTATCCTGCCCCGTGCGCCGAAGTGTCCTCGTCTCCGTCAGTCTCGTACTCGCCTTTGCGCTGGCGCCCGGCGGCTGCGCGGGCCGCGCGACGGCGCCGGCCGCGGTCGTCCGGCTCGACACCGGCCTCACGCGGCTCAGCGCCGCCGACGAGGCGCTCGTCGAGGACTTGGCGAAGCGCTCGTTCATGTTCTTCTGGGAACAGGCGAGTCCGGTGACCGGCATCGTCCGGGACCGGGCGCGGACCGATGGGACTCCGGTCGAGGGGCGCGCGCGCGACATCGGGAGCATCGCGGCGGTCGGGTTCGGCCTGAGCGGGATGTGCGTGGCCGCCGAGCGGCAGTGGATCCCGCGCGATCAGGTCATCGCGCGGACGCGCACCACCCTGCGCTACTTCGCCGACCGGATCACGCACGAGCGCGGCTGGTTCTATCATTTCATCGACATTCACACCGGCGCGCGGGAGTGGGAGAGCGAGCTGTCGTCCATCGACACGGCGCTGCTCGTCGCGGGCGCCCTGACCGTCCGCCAGTGCTTCGCGGCCGACGCCGAGATCCCCGCGCTCGCCGAGCGAATCTACCGCCGCATCGATTTCCAGTGGATGCTGGCCGGCGATCCCGCGCTGCTGTCACACGGCTGGAAACCCGAGACGGGCTTCTTGAAGGCGCGCTGGGACCACTACTCGGAGCTGATGCTGCTCTACGTGCTCGCCATCGGATCGCCGACGCACCCGATTCCCGCCGGGTCCTGGCGCGCGTGGCGGCGTCCGGTCGTCACCTTCGGCCCGTACTCGTTCATCGGCGGGCCGCCACCGCTCTTCGTGCATCAGTACGCGCACGCCTGGGTGGACTTCCGCGGCCGGCGCGAACGTGAGCCGCCGCACACCGACTGGTTTCAGAATTCGGTGATCGCCACGCGCGCGCACAGGGCCTTCATGCTCGCCCTCGCACCGGAGTTTCCGGGATATCGCGACTCCCTGTGGGGCCTCACCGCATCCGACAGCCGGAAGGGCTACGTGGCATGGGGCGGGCCGCCGCGCTCCGACGGCATCGATGGCTCGGTCGTGCCCTGCGCGGCCGCGGGCTCGCTCATGCTCGCGCCCGACATCACCCTCCCCGTTGTCCGCGAGATGCGGCGGCGCTTCGGAGATCGCATCTACGGCCGCTACGGGTTCGCCGACGCGTTCCACCCGACCGACGGCTGGGTGAACCCTGACGTCATCGGCATCGACCTTGGCATCACGCTGCTGAGCGCCGAGAACCTCCGCACCGGCCGCGTCTGGCAGTGGTTCATGCAGAACGTCGAGATACCAGCCGCCATGACGCGCGCAGGCCTGGTGCATTGACCCGATATACCATTGCGCCGACCATGGCTGACCACGGACGCGCGTACTGGGCCGACCGAACAGGCGTGCGGCGGCGGACGTCTCATCCACGCCTCCGCGGTTCGCACACCGCGGACGTCGTCGTCATCGGTGGCGGTCTGACGGGGTGCACGGCCGCTTACGTGCTGGCGGCCGGCGGGCTGCACGTCGTGCTCGTCGAGGCGGCGCGGCTGGCCGGCGGCGCGACCGCGGGTGGCCTGGGGGCGATCGTGCCGCAGCCCGACGCGTCGTTTCGAACGATGGAGCGGGCGGCCGGGTTGAGACTGGCGCGCACGGCGTGGAAGGAAGCCCGCCGCAGTGGCCTCGACTTTGCCGCCGCGCTCCGCAAGCTGTCCATCCGGTGCGACCTGGCGCCGACGTCGCTCGTGATCAACGCGCGGACGGCCGAGGAGGCACAGGCCCTGCGGCGCGAGCAGGCGGCGCGCAAGGCGGCCGGCCTCGAGGCGCCCTGGCTTCCGGCCGAGGCGGCCCGGGCCGAGACCGGCACGGGTTCCGCGGGCGCGATCCGGCTGCACGACGCGTTCACGTTCGATCCCGTCCGCGCGGCGCTCGGCCTGGCCTCGGCGGCCACGCGCCGGAGGGCGCGCATCTTCGAACAGTCACCCGTCCGCCGGACGAAGTTCACCCGCCGGCACGCGGACGTGATCCTCGAGGGCGGCACCATCCGCACGCGCGGCGTGCTGGTGGCGACGGGCGGGCCCGGGGCGCTCTTCCGCCAGCTTCGCCGCCACGTGCGCGAGCTGGAGGGGCATGTGGTTGTGACCGAGCCGCTCACGGCGGCCATGCGCCGCGAGACCGGCCGGCGGCAGAGCCTCCTGACGGAGGGTGGCGAGGCGCCGCACTGGCTGCGCTGGCTGCCCGACCACCGGGCCGTGTTCGCTGGCGCTGTCGGCCGTCCCGTGGGGCCGAGGCTCCGCGAACGCACCCTGGTCCAGCGCACGGGTCAGCTCATGTACGAGCTGTCGGTGCTGTATCCGGTGATCTCCGGGCTGCCGGCCCGCTGGGGGTGGCCCGGGCCAGTGGTGACGGGCATCGATGGTCTGCCGTGGGTCGGCCCCCACCGCAACTACCCCTTCCATTTCTTTTCGCTCGGTTTTGGATGGCACGGCGACGGTCTGGCGTGGTTCGCCGCCAAAGCCGCGCTCCGGCACTTCACCGATGCGCCGACCCGTGAAGACGAAGCCTTCGGATTCGAGCGGATCCTCAAGTTTTGAGTTGTGAGTAGTAGTGAGTTCCGGACGGCCCGCTGTCCTGTCCGGGCAAGGGGATGGTGGCCAGTGCGCGCTATCCGCCGCGGTTTCCCTGCGCCTCCATCTTCATGCCGTCGGTGACGATGGCGACTCTGAGGCCGAGCCCGATGGCCGAATCGATGATGAAGATGGCTTCCTGATACCGCAAGGCACCATCGCCGTAGAAGAAGACGGTCTTGTCCGTGCGGGTTTCGAACAGACTGCCGAGTTGCTGGGTCAGCGCGTCGAGCGACGTGGCCTGGCGGTTGATGGTCAGCCGGCGGTCGGCCGAGTATTCGATCATGACCTGCGTGCTGTCCGGCGGCGTCGGCGTCGCCTTCGTTTCGAGCGGCAGGTTGATGTCCGCGCCCCGCTGATTCAACGGCAGCGCCGCCAGGAAGATGACGAGCATGACGAGCAGCACGTCGATGAGCGGCGTGACGTTCATGTCCGACGAGGGCGGCGCCAGCGTCCGGTGGACGGGGTATTCGTCTTCGTCCCGCTTCTCGTGGTGCTTGTGCTTGGGCACGGGCCGCCTAGTGTAGCCCGCCTGCGGGCCGTCTGGCAGCGGGTCACGGCCGACCGATCTGTCGGAGTGTCCGCCTTCAGGCGGACCCGGGTGGGTCCGGCTCAAGCCGGACACTCCGACTGTCAACTGAACAGCGCGTACACCACGATTTGCGCAATGGCCACGAAGCAGCCCCAGAACGTGGCGCTGCGCCACCAGGGCGTCCGATCGCGGCCGCCGGTCAGGCGCGGCGAGACCACGAGCATCACGTACAGGCTGAGCCCGAAGAGGGCCATGACGACGAGCGCGCCGGCCTCCAGCATCATCGCACCCAGCAAACGAGACCGCGCAGCTCGTCCTCGGACTTCGGCGATGTCAGGACGCTCACCGCGAGCAGCGTGACCGACGCCGCGACGAACGACCAGAACGCCGTCCACAGATAGAGATAGCCGCTCGCGCTCAAAACCGCCGCCGTCCCGACGCCGACCAGCATGCCGGCCACTCCGCCGGCCGCTGTGGCCCGACGCGTCACCATCCCAAAGAGCAGCAATGCGAACAGCGATCCCTGGAAGTAGGACATGAACGTCTGAAACGCCTCGAATACGGAACCAAATCGCACCTTCACCTGGTAGCTGACGACGGCGCCGACGATCAGGAGGACGATGACGAGGGCACGGCCGACGCGGAGGCACTCGGCGTCGGTGGCGCGGGGCCTCACGAACGGCCGGTACAGATCGGTGACGAGCAGGGTCGATGCCGAGTTGACGTAGGCTTCGAGGTTCGCGATCACGCCGGCCACGAACGCGCCAATGAGCAGTCCGAGCGCGCCCGGAGGGACCAGACGCTTCACCATCATCGGCAGCACCTGGTTGGCGTCCCACGAGGCCGATGGCGGACCGAGCTCATCGGCGTACAGCGCCAAAGCGAGGAGGCCGGGCAGCACGAGCAGCACGGGAAAGACGAGCTTGATGACGGCGGCGAACACGTACGAGGCGCGCGCGTCGGCCTCGCTCCTCACACCAAAGGTGCGCTGCACGATCGCCTGATTGCCCACCCAGTAGGCCGGGCCGAGCACCAGGCCGAGGCCGAGCACGACCGCGGGCCAGGGGTAGGCGGCGTGACTCGCCGACGGCAGCAGCTCGAAGTGCTCGCCGGTCCATGGCAGCGCCGAGACTTTCTCGACGAGCATGCCGACGCCGCCGACCTCGCGCAGACCGATCGCGCAGAGCAGGGCGGCGCCGCCGATGAGGACGATGCAGGACAGCACGTCGGTGAAGGCGACGGCCTTGAGTCCGCCCGACGTCGTGAACACGCCCACGATCACCGAGGTCAGCCCGACGGAGAACCAGAACGACCAGCCCAGCAGCCCTTCGAACATGGACGCCGCGCTCACGAGGATCGTGGCGACGGTCCCGACCATGAAGAGCGACCAGATCACCGCGAAGAACGTCCGCACGGACGCGTTGTAGCGCCGGCCCAGGTACTCGGGGATGGTCGAGACGCCGGCGCCCCAGAACAGCGGCATGAACAGGAACGCCGCGATCAACACCGGGAACGTGCACCCCACGAAGTCGAAGTTCATCATCACGATGCCGTAGCGATAGGCATCGCCGGCGAGCCCCACCATGTCCTTGGCGCCGATGTCCGAGACGACGAGCGACATGCCGGCCATCCACCAGGGCAGCGAGCGGCCGGCCAGGAAGAAGTCGTGGCTCGTGCGGATGCCGCGGCTGGCGAGCACACCCAGCGCCGCAATCCCGAGGAGGTACAGAACGATAATCGCGATGTCGAGCGGCGAGAGCTGCAGCGACGGCACGGCTACCCGCGCCTCTCAATCCTCGCCCAACTGTCCTTCAGCGTGACCGTGCGGTTGAACACCGGCGCGCCCGGCCGGGAGTCCGGATCCATCACGAAGTAGCCGAGGCGCTCGAACTGGACGCGATCGCCGGCGCGGGCGGCGCCGAGGGAGGGCTCCAGCTTGCACCCGCGCAGCACCTCGAGTGAGTGCGGATTGATCTCCGTCAGGAAATCGGTGTCGCCGTCCCCCGGCATTTCCGAGGTGAACAGGCGGTCGTAGAGTCGCACCTCCGCGTCCACGGCGTACGCGGCCGACACCCAGTGGAGCGTGGCCTTGACCTTGCGGCCGTCAGGCGCGTCGCCGCCACGCGTGCCCGGATCGTAGGTGCAGCGCAGTTCGACGACGGCGCCGGAGGCGTCCTTGATAGCCTCGCGACAGGTGATGAGATAGGCGTTGCGCAGCCGCACTTCCCGGCCCGGCGTCAGCCGGAAGTATTTCGGCGGCGGCGTCTCGCGGAAGTCGTCCTGCTCGATGTACAGCTCGCGCGAGAACGGCACGTCGCGCGTGCCGGCGTCCGGATCCTCAGGGTTGTTGATGACCGCGAGGTGGTCGACCTGGCCCTCCGGGTAGTTCTCGAGCACGACCTTCAGCGGACGCAGGACGGCCATCGCGCGGGGCGCGCGCTTGTTCAGGTCCTCGCGGATGTGATGCTCGAGCAGCCCGACATCGACGACGTTCTCGCGCTTCGCGACGCCCACTTCGTCCGCGAACCGCCGGATGGCCTCCGGTGTGTACCCGCGGCGGCGCAGGCCGGACAGCGTCGGCATCCGCGGGTCGTCCCAGCCGGACACGTGCTGCCCGGTCACCAGTTGCCGCAGCTTGCGCTTGCTCATGACCGTATAGGTGAGGTTGAGGCGCGCGAACTCGATCTGTTGCGGCTGGCCCGGCAGGGGAAGGTTGGCAATCAGCCAGTCGTAGAGCGGCCGATGATCCTCGAACTCGAGCGTGCAGAGCGAGTGGGTGATGCGCTCGAGCGCGTCAGAGATCGGATGCGCGTAGTCGTACATCGGGTAGATGCACCACGCGTCGCCGGTGCGGTGATGGCGCGCCCGCCGGATGCGATAGAGGATCGGGTCGCGCAGGTTGATGTTCGGCGACGCCATGTCGATCGTCGCGCGCAGCACGTGCGCGCCATCGGCGAACTCGCCGGCGCGCATGCGGCGGAAGAGGTCGAGGTTTTCAGAGACCGGTCGGGTCCGGTACGGGCTCTCGCGGCCAGGCTCGCGCAGCGTGCCCCGGTGATCGCGAATGGCCCCGGCATCGAGGCTGTCCACGTACGCCTTGCCGTCCTCGATCAGGCGCTCCGCGCATTGGTAGAGCGTCTCGAAGTAGTCCGACGCGTAGAACAGCCGGTCGTTCCAGTCGAAGCCGAGCCACCGGATGTCGTGCTGGATCGACTCGACGTACTCGACGTCCTCCGTGACCGGGTTCGTATCGTCGAACCGCAGATTGCAGGTGCCGCCGAAGTCGCGCGCGACGCCGAAGTTGAGGCAGATCGACTTGGCGTGGCCGATGTGCAGGTACCCGTTCGGCTCGGGCGGAAAGCGGGTGGCCACCCGGCCCCCATGACGGCCGCTGGCATTGTCGGCCGCGACGATCTCGCGGATGAAGTCCTGACGGCCGGTCGATGCCGGAGAGGTCGGGGCGGCCATGGACCGACAATTCTACGTCCAGCGCTGGCTGGCCGGCTGGGCGGGTGGTGCGCCGCGTTGCTGCGTCAAAAGGCCCACGTGTCCGCCGGCGGCGACAGACGAGGACCTGATGGCGGCGTCGCACAGACCGCCCCCGCGGCCTGGCCGCGGGGGTTCGTGGCATTTCGATTGCACCGATCCCTCCACAGCCTGCCCTCCGGAGGACGCCCGTGTCCCACCCTTCCCGACGTCTGAACTGGTCCCTCATGATCCTCGCCGCGCTGCTGGTCGCCCTGATGCCCGCGACGGTGGGAGCCCAGCGCCGCGCGGCTCCACGCGGCCCCGCGTCTGCGCCCCGCGTTTCGGTGGTGATTGTTCGCGGCATCGCCTTTCCGCGATACGTCCACTACGACCCCTGGTACCGGTACGGCACACCGTGGGTGCGCTATCAACGTCGGGGGCCGTACGGCCCGTATGGGCCGTACGGGACGTACGACGGCGTCGATAGTGGGGTCCGGATTGAGGTCACGCCCAATCACGCGCAAGTCTTCGTCGACGGCTACCTTGCCGGCGAGGTCGATGAGTTCGACAACGTGTTCCAGCGGCTGCGGCTGCGCCCGGGCGGGCACCAGATCGCGATCTACCTCGAGGGCTACCGCACGATTCGCCGCTCGATTTACGCTCAACCGGGCGCGACGGAGCACATCCGCGAGGAGATGCAGCCGCTCGCGGCCGGCGAGACCAGCGAGCTGCCGGCGCCCGCCGACCCGCAGGCCGTCGATCGGCCCGGGACGCGGCCACCGGACGAGCGTGTAGCGCCGCCGGCCGCGCGCTTCGGCACCCTGCGCCTGCGCGTCCAGCCTGGCGATGCGGAGATCCTCGTCGATGGCGAGCCGTGGTCAACGAGTGACCGGGGCGATCACGTCGTGATCCGGTTGCCGGAGGGCCGGCACCGTGTCGAGGTCCGCCGCGAGGGCTTTGCGCGCTACGTCGAGGAGGTCCTGATTCAGCGCAATGGGACGCTCACCTTGAATGTCAGCCTCAAGGCAGGGCAGGAGCTGAAGAATTGATGATTTGCTGATCGCACGCGGCCGCCTCGAGTCTGCGTCGGCGAATCTAGAGCTCCTGCACGGCCGCGAGCACGTCCTCGGCGTGGCCGTCGACCTTCACGTTGTCCCACCGCCGGGCGACCTTGCCGTCGGGCCCGATCAGGTACGTCGTGCGGACGATGCCCATGTACTTCTGGCCGTAACGGGACTTCTCTTGCCAGACGCCGTACTTCTCTGCCACGGCATGATCCGGGTCGGCCAGCAGCGGAAACGTCAGGTGGTACTTGGACGCGAACTTGGCCTTGCTCTTCTCGTCGAGGATGCTCGCGCCGAGGACCGCGGCCTTGCCGGCGGTGAACTTCGGCAGATTGTCTTGGAACGCGCAGGACTCGGCGGTGCAGCCAGGCGTGTCGTCCTTCGGGTAGAAGTACAGAACCACGGGACGTCCGGCGTACGACGCGAGCGAGTGGGTCTTCCCGGCCTGGTCGGTGAGCGTGAAGGCGGGCGCTTTCTTGCCGAGATCAACGAGGGCCACGGGCTCTCCTGGGCAGCGCCGGCGCGCCGTTACTCCTCGGTCAGATCCTCGGCGGCGGCTTCCACCGACATGTCGTCGCCCATTTCCGCATACGGCGAGGGCTGGGGGCCGGGCCGGATGCCGGCGATGTCCGGGTCCTCCCCCTGCGGGCGAGGAGGCGCCTGTGCCCGGCGCTGATTCGATTCGACCCGGCGCTGCGCTTTTTCCTTCCGTCGATCGGCGCGCTGTCGTTCGCGCAGGCGCTTGTTCGCTGTGGGCCTGGCCTTTTGCAAGGGAGTCCTCCGCTACCGCCCGGCTCAGGACGCCGTCGGTGTTTCGGCCGGTTTCTTCGCGGCCGGCTTGCGTCGCTTCGTCGCCGCCCGGGCCGGCGCCGGTTCCTTCGTGGCCTCGAGCGTCACCATCGTGGTGATGAACCGCCGCTGGCCGTGATTGTCGAATTCGACGACCGTGTACTGCTCGTCGGTGGAAAGGATCGTGCCGGAGCCGTACTGC
>CAZFAT010000183.1:0-11506 GCA_964517075.1 uncultured Solibacteraceae bacterium | reverse complement strand
CTGCCACGGCGAGGACGGCACCGGCACGGCGGCGCCCGGCGGTGCGGCCGGCGCAACGGTCGCCCCGTCGCTCGCCGGATCGCCGCGCGTCAACGGCCATCGCGACTACGTCATCAAGACCATCCTGCACGGCCTGGCCGGGCCGATCGACGGTCGCACGTACTCGCAGGTCATGATCCCCATGGGGGCCAACCGGGACGAGTGGATTGCGGACGTCTCGTCCTTCGTGCGAAACAGTTTCGGCAACGCGGCCGGCGTCGTCACGCCCGCCGACGTGGCGCGCGTCCGTGCGGCCACGGGCGCACGCACCACGCCGTGGACGATCGCTGAACTGGATCGCACGCTGCCGCGCGCGCTCGTGCCGGACGCGCAGTGGAAGGTGAGCGCGAGCCACGACGGACAGCCCACGGCGCGCAGCGCCAACGCGGCCGGCGGCTTCAACTTCAACATCAGTGCCGCGGGTGCCGTCAGTTATCTGGGCTGGACGACGGGCGTGCCCCAGCAGGCGGGCATGTGGCTGCAGGTGGAACTGCCGGCGCCAGCGACCGTGACCGAAATCCAGTTCACCTCATCGTCGGCGGGTGGGGGAGGCGGCGCAGCCTCGTCGACGCACCCGCGCGGCTATCGAGTGCAGGTGTCGATGGACGGCACGGCGTGGAGCCTGCCGATCGCCGAGGGCGAGGGCGGGCCCGGCGTGACCACGATCACGTTCGCGCCGGTCGCGGCCAGGTTCGTCCGCATCACGCAGACGGCCGACGTCACTGACGCGCCGCCTTGGTCGATGCGGCTCTTGCGTCTCTTCGAAGTGTCCACTTCGAACTAACGCTTCACATCAAGTACGGAAGAACAAGAGCTTCACCTGAAGGTCATGAAGAACATGAAGGTCGTTCTTGGGAACCTTCATGAACGTCATGCCCTTCATGGTGAACGCTCTTGTCTAGAGCGCCGCCGCCAGGCGCTGGACGCTCATCAGGGCGGCTGCGCCCAGCAGGTGCCAGGCCGTGAGCCCCGCGATCTTCTTGAGCCGGACGCGCAGGGCCTGCAGCTCGGTCGACTGGTCGGGTGTCGGCGGCCGGCCCGATGCGGCGATCTGCGCGGAGAGCGAGCCCATCCGGCCAACCAGCGGACGCTGAATGAAGACGCCCAGCACGAAGGCGCCCAGGCCGAGAATCGCGCCCAGCGTCAGCACCAGGCCCTGTGGCGTCGTCAGCCACTCGGACGAGAAGCGCAGCATGTAGAGCCGCGCGCCGGCGACGATGACGATGATCGCGGCAATGGTCATCACGACCGGGAAGCGGCGCCTCACCACGCCCGCCATCACGACGCCTCCGGGCGGTCCCGCCTCGATCACCGACGGAACGATGAAAAGCCCGGTGGCAACGGCGCCGCCCGCCCAGATGATCCCGAAGAAGACGTGGAGAAAGACCAGAACCAGGTATTCCATGCAGGCAGCCTCCGTCGCCGGCCGGCCGGGGGAACGCCGGGCCGGCAGGGCGAGTGGCGTGAGTGTACTTGAGGCTGCACACCTCGACACGCTGAGCGCGTTTGCGCCATGCTCGGCATGGCCGGCGAACCGTGCTGAGCCAGCGGAGGGGTGCGTCATGGGAATCACGGCTCGAATGCTCGCCCTCATGGTCGCGATCGCTCTCGGCCTGGCCGCGGCGTTCGCGCAGGCGCCGGCCGGTTCCGGAACCCGCGTGTTCAGGGGAGCCAGGGTCGTGCAGACGGATGGCGCGATCGAGGCGGCGACGATCGTCGTACGGGACGGTCGCGTCGTGGAAATCGGTCCCGCAACGGCCGTGCGCCCTCCGGCCGGGGTTCCCGTCGTCGATCTGACCGGCAAGGTCGTCGTCGCCGGCTTCATCTCCGCGCACGCGCACGTGTCGGACATCGACGGTCTGCGCCCGAGGGCGTACACCGAGGCGAACACGCTGCGGCAGCTGGGCGTCTTCGCCCGCTACGGCGTTACGACGGTCTGGAGTCTGGGCGGTGAGCAGGCGCCGGCGTTTGCCGCGCGTGACGCGCAGCGCGTGGCGTCGCTCGATCGCGCGCGCATTTACGTGGCAGGTGCCATCGTGACCGGCGCGACTCCCGAGGCGGCCAGGGCCGCCGTCGCGCGTGTGGCCGCCACAAAGGCCGACGTCGTCAAGATCCGGGTGGACGACAACCTGGGCTCCAGCGCGAAGATGGCGCCGGAGGTCTACCGCGCCGTCATCGAGGAGGCCCATCGACTGGGCCTGCGCGTGGCGGCCCACATCTTCTACCTCGAGGACGCGAAAGCCCTGCTGCGTGCCGGCGTGGACATGATCGCGCACAGCGTGCGCGACCGGGACATCGACGATGAGTTCATCGGGATGATGAAGGCGCGCGCCGTGCCGTACTGTCCGACCCTGACGCGCGAGCTGGCGACGTTCGTGTACGAGTCCACGCCCGCGTTCTTCGCCGATCCGCTGTTCCTGCGAGAGGCCGACCCGGCGCTCGTCGCGCAACTGCAGGAGCCGGCGCGGCAGGGCGCGATGGGGCGGTCCAAGTCGGCCCAGGCCTACAAGGCAGCTCTCGTCGTCGCGACGCGCAACGTGAAGCGGGCCGCGGACGCCGGGGTGCTGATTGCGATGGGCACCGACAGCGGCGCGTTTCCGGAGCGCTTCGAAGGGTACTTCGAGCATCTCGAGATGGAGATGATGGCCGAGGCTGGCCTGACACCTGCGCAGGTGCTTCGTGCCGCGACGGTGGACGCGGCACGCGCCCTGCGCGTCGACGACATCGGCCGTCTCGCGCCCGGCGCCTGGGCGGACTTCGTGGTCCTCGATCGCGATCCCGTCGCCGACATCCGGAACACGCGGGCGATCTCGTCGGTCTGGATGGCCGGCAATCAGGTGGCCGCCCGCGCTGATGTGCGATAGCGTGGAGGCGACAAGGAGCGGTCGTATGGCAAATCCCTTTGTACACGTGGAACTCAACACGGCGGACGCCGCAAAGGCGAAGGCCTTCTACAGCCAGTTGTTCGACTGGAAGCTGGCGGACATGCCCATGGGCGACGGCGTGGTCTACACCACGATCGACCCGAGTGGGGGGACCGGCGGTGGGCTGATGCAGCAGCTGCAGCCCGGTCCGTCGATCTGGCTGGCGTACGTCAACGTCGACGACGTGAAGGCGGCGACGGAGAAGGCGCGACAACTCGGCGCTCAGATCAAGCGCGACGTGACCGAAGTGCCCGGCATGGGCTGGTTCAGCATCATCGCCGACCCGACGGGGGCGACGCTGGGACTGTGGCAGGCGAACATGGCGGGCCGGTAGGCCCTCAAAGTCCTCGTGCCCGCTCGAGCAGGAGCGCACGGTCCCGCCACTACGGCCCTCTGAACCTGTAGATGTAGGCGCCATCGCCCTGCCACACCCGTTCCAGGTCGAGGACCGACAAATCGCGAGTCTCCCAGATATACACGGGTCGGTTGTGGGCGGTCATCCAGGCGTTGATGGCGCGCGTACCTTGGTCCACGAGCTTCCGCTTGCGCTCGGTGTAGGGACTGAGCCGCTCCTCCCGGAGGACCATCACATCGCCTTCGCGGCCGCTCAGATACGTCGTCCACGGCGGCGCCTGGAGGAGCAGGCTGTTCTCTGGCGAGCTTCGGCCGAACCAGCGCAGGCCCTCGATCTCCGCGGGCGGGATCTGGGCGACCGTCAGCGGCCACACCGCGACGAGCGCGTAGCCGGGGGCGGCTGCGGCAATGACCAACGCTGTCTTGCGCGACGTCCGCCAGAGGGACGCGAGGCCAACGCCGGCGAGCAGGCACAGCGGGTAGGACAGGTCGGTGAGGAACCGCGACGGCGTGAGAATCGCGAGGTCGCGTCGCCAGAGGGCGTCAATCGCCCAGCGGACCGGCCAGTCGAGGACGGCGAAGGCGGCCGCCATCGTCGCGGTCCAGACGAGGATCTCGGTCCGGATGGGATTCGCCGCGCGATCGCGCCGCACGCTCCACAAGCCCACCACGGCCAGTCCGACCATCACGACGCCCAGCCTGGTGGGCACCCCCCAGAGGGGAATGAGCGGTTCGACCACGTTCAGATAGGGGATGCCCGCGTCGAGCGCCGCTTGCTCGGACGAGCGCAGGCTGCGGAGGACCTCGGCCGCGAGCGACCACACGCCGGGCAGGACGAGCGCGATCCCCAACGCCCACGCGCCGGCCGTCCGCTTGAGGAACGGCGCGGCCAGGCCGTGCCGCCTCAGGTGGAGAGCCCCCCAGACGGCGCAGACGATGGCGAAGATCAGCGCGGAGAGATGGTGCGTCGCGGCCATGGCGCCGACGAACAGCGCCGGGAGCAGCACCGGCACCGGGCCCACCGGCGCGATCAGGCACCGCGCCGCGGCCACGAACCAGACCATGCCCGCCGCGTTCGGCACACTGCCCCAGCGCAGCAGGTCGATCGATCCCCAGTTGGTGAGGAAGGCATAGACGAACGCGGCGAAGAACCCGGCCCGCGCGCCGAAGGCGACACGGCCGAGGTGACACAGCAGGCCGGTCATCAGCACGAGGCAAAGCGGCAGCACGAACTGGTAGAGCCGGTGCACCGGCAGCGACGTCTGCAGGCTCCCGAACGCGATCAGCAGGTGGCTGCCGAGCGTATAGGTCGGCGCGACCGGGTCGTAGGGTAGAAAGTCATCGGGGATGGTGCCGGCGCGGATCAGCTTGTCGCTGATGGCGACGTGGTACACCGCGTCGTTGCCGAAGGGGAGCGGATGCTCCCGCGCCGGAAGCAGGAGCAACGCGAACTGCGCGACGAGCACGGCGATCAGCAGCCCCTCGTAGCCTGTGTCCGGAGATGGGCTGTGGGGCGTGTCGAGGCGCCACCTCAGCATCCACAGCACCGCGGTGGCGGTCAGCCAGGCGACGGCAATGCCAATGGTCAGCAGCCACCCCGATACGAATGGGACGTAGTTCAGAGCGGCGACGTGGACCGCGAGGCCGGCCGCGATGCCAAGCAGGGTGGCATCGGTGAGGGGCAGGGCCGGCGCGTACTCCCGCAGGCAGATCACGGCAGGCGCCCCGACGACGAGGAGCGCGAGCACGAACACCAGTAGATCGTGAATCGTGAAGACGGGCATGCGCGGCCGCGAGGGAAGCGCCGCCGAGGGCTGGGGTGGCGGAGGGCCAGGCACGAAGCGCGAGGCGGCGGATCGACCCGCCGCCCCGCGCCCGAGGCCCTAGATGGCCGCCGCGTTGGCCGGAACGATGTACGGCGCGCGATAGTTGCGCGTCAGCATCGCATTGGCCTTGTCGTTGTCGCGGAACCGCTCGTTCGCCGGATCCAGCGTGATCCACTGGCCGAGCGTGAGCTTCGTCGCCGCGATGTCCACTTCGTTGTCGGCCAGGTGTGTGCGCGTCCGCTCGAACGTGTCCTGGACGTTGTCGCTGACCTTGAGCGTGTTGAGCCTGCTGACGAGCGCCTGCGGGGTGACGGGCTCGCCCAGCCGGTAGGAGATGTTGCCCAGGTGGCAGAGCGCGCTGGACAGATGGCCTTCCTGGCAGTCGGCCTTCAGGTCCTGGCGCCGGCGGCTGCGGACCGCCGCGATGAAGTTCCCGAAGTGGCCGCCCTCGCCATCGCCGCCCGCGCAGGTCAACGGCTTGATCAGCTTGCCGCTCTTGTCGAACGCTGCAGTTCTCGCCCCGTCCTGGGCGGCTCGTCCGATGACAACATAGCCGTCCGTGCCTTCGATGATGTTGCCGACCATGGCGTCCTTGTACGGGGCGGTCTCGAGGCCGCGCACTTCGAAGACGAGCGCCTTCTTGCCGTAGGGCATGATCACGACCTGCGTGTTGGCCGTTTCACCGGCGTCCTGGTAGCCGACGCGGCCGCCGTAGCTGATCACGGCGTCCGCCAGCCCGTCGACGCCCAGGGCCCAACGCGCCACGTCCATCTGATGGATGCCCTGGTTGCCGAGGTCGCCATTACCCATCGCCCACTGCCAGTGCCAGTCGTAGTGGAACCGCTTCCGCGTAATCGGATCCTTCGGGGCGGGACCGCAGTACAGGTCATAGTCCACCGTGGTGGGCGGCTGGTACACGCCAGCCGGCCCAATCGACGGCCGCCGCTTGTAGCACAGGCCGCGCGAGACGAGCACCTCCCCGATGCCACCGCTGCGAAGGAATGCCATGGTCGCAATGTTGGACCCGCTGCTGCGGCCCTGGGTGCCGGTCTGGCAGATGCGGTTGAGCTTGGTCGCAGCATCGACCACGCGCCGACCTTCCGACACGTTGTGGCTGATCGGCTTCTCGACGTAGACGTCCTTACCCGCCTGCATCGCCCAGATGGCGCCGAGCGAATGCCAATGGTTGGGCGTGGCAATCGAGACGACGTGCACGGACTTGTCGTCGAGTACCTGACGGATGTCCTGGACGAACTTCGGCGCGATGCCCCCCTGGCGCTTTGCCACTTCCTGCACCCGGCGCTCGCCGACCGCGCTGTCGGCGTCGCAGATGTGCGTGATGACCGTGTTCAGGGCCTTGTTCGCCTCAGTCTTGGCGAAGGCGCCAATATGCGCGTTGCCACGTCCGTTGACGCCGATGACGGCGACGTTAATCGTGTCGTTGGCGCTCACGCGGCCGGCTGCCTGGCTGGCGAACACCTTCGTGCCCGACCCCGCGCCCAGCGCCGCGACAGTAGCAAACATGGACTCTTCGAGGAATTCGCGACGTGTACGCTTGGCCATCGGTGCTCTCCCGCAAAGTAAGTGGAACCGGTCGTGTCCGGATGGAGGAGCCGGCCTTCAGGCCGGCTCGCTGCGGGCGGACCTGAAGGTCCGCCCCTCCATCAATCCGCTGCTGCCTATATCGCTGCCGCGTTGGCCGGCACGACGTACGGCGCGCGATACGCGCGCGTCAGCATCGTGTTGGCCTTCTCGTTGTTCGTGAAGCGCTCGGTCTTCTGATCGATCGTCAGCCACGCGCCCATGGTGAGCTTGGTGGCCGCGAGGTCGACCTTGTTCTCGACCAGGTGCTCGCGGGTGCGCTCGAAGGTGGCGATCGCGTTGTCGCTGACCTTCAATTCGCCGAGCCGCTTCGTCGCCGCCTCGACGGTGGTCTTCTCGCCGAGCAGATACGAAATGTTGCCCAGGTGGCACATCGCGCTCGAGGGATGACCTTCCGAGCAGTCCGCCCGCAGGTCCTCGTGGCGGCGATTGCGCACGGCCGCGATGAAGTTCGCGTAATGGTCGCCGGCGCCCTTGAACGTGCGAATCACCCGGCCGGTGCTGTCGAACGCCGTGGAGCTGGTGTAGTCCGGGAACACCACGTAGCCGTGCTCGCCCTCGACGATATTGCCCACAGCCGCGCCCTTGTAGGGGGCGAACCTCAGGCCACGCACCTCGAACACGACAGAACGGTCACCGAAGGGGATGATGACGACCTGCGTGTTCGCGGTGTCACCGGCGTCCTCGTAGCCCAGCCGGCCGCCGTAGCTGATCACGGCATCGCCCATGCCGTCGACGTCCAGCGCCCAGCGCGCGATGTCCATCTGGTGGATGCCCTGGTTGCCCAGATCGCCGTTGCCCGTCGGCCACACCCAGTGCCAGTCGTAGTGGAGATTGCGACGCGTGAGCGGATCCTTGGGAGCCGGACCGCACCAGAGGTCGTAGTCCACGCTCGCCGGCACCTCGTAAGTGCCTCGCGGTCCGATGGAATTGCGCGTCTTGTAGCAGAGGCCGCGCGACACGACCACCTTGCCGATGCCGCCGCCGTGGATGTACGAGATGCCGTCCGCCGTGCCCGGATTGCTGCGGCACTGCGTGCCGACCTGACAAATCCGCTTCAACTTCCGGGCCGCTTCGACGACGCGCCGGCCTTCCGACACGTTGTGGCTGATCGGCTTCTCGACGTAGACATCCTTGCCGGCCTGCATCGCCCAGATGGCCGCGAGTGAGTGCCAGTGGTTGGGCGTCGCGATGGACACCACGTGCACCGACTGGTCATCGAATACCTGACGCATGTCGCGGACGACCTTCGGCTCGGTCCCGCCCTGGCGCTTGGCGACGTTCTGCGCGGATCGGCGGCCGTTCACCTCATCCGGATCCACCAGATAAGTGATGCGGGTGTTCAATGCCTGGCTGCCGGCAAAGGCGCCGATGTGGCTGCCGCCGCGGCTGCCCGCGCCAATCACGGCCACATTGATCGTGTCGTTGGGACTGACACGCCCGTTGGCCTGCCGCGCGAACACGGACGTCCCAGACGTCGCCGCGAGGGCGGCGGCGGTGGCGAACATCGACTGCTCGAGGAATTCACGGCGCGTGCGTTTCGACATGGTCAGGTCTCCAGCGGACGTCGGCCCTGGGGGGCTGCTCTCGGCAGCGTGGCCTTGGAACGAGAAAAATGAGAATTGGCGCGAATTGTAACAGAGCCCGGCCGGCCAGAACAATCACACCACTCTACCGCGGTTAGCGGGGCGCCGCACCCTCGACCTGCTCGGCGCCCGCCCGGCGGGCCGCCTCGAGGACCGCCTCGGCCCGGTGGCTGGCGGTCTGAACCAGCTGATCGGCCCGCGTGGCGGCTTCTTGACGCAGCCGGGCGGCCGCGACGCGCGCCCCGGCCAGCGCCAGCGGGTTGGAGGACGCCCCGGCGACCAGCCGCTCGGCCGCCTCATCTGCCTCGGCCCGCAGGCGGGCGGCCGCCGCGTCCGCCGCGCGCCGAAGCGACTCGGCCTCGTGCCGCGCCTGTGCCAGGAGGCGCTCGGCTCCCGCGCGGGCCTCGGCCAAGGCGGCGCCGCGCGCCGCTCTCGCCGCGCCGCTCGCGTCCACCGTCAGGGCGACCGACGGCTGCGCGATGGTGCCTGTCAGACGGGCCGTCACTCCGAGGAGCGCCGGCATGCCGCCGCCGGCCGCCGCCGGTCCCAACCACTCGGCGACCCGGTCGGACGCCTCCTCGCCAAAGACCGACGTCGGGATCTGTCCGGTGAGGTCGTAGTCGAGCGTTGGACCCGCGAAGGTCGTGCTGCCCCCCACGCGGAGGTTGAGCTGGCCGAGCCGCACATCGAATGGCGATGTGATCATCCGTCCATCGCGGACGACAAACGCGAAGCGCACGTCGCCCAGGGTGGCGGTCTCCAGGTGACCGATCTTGAGCGATCGCGCCAGGGCGACGAGCGGCGTGAACCGGTCGAGCCGGACGTTCGAGCTGTTCACCGATCCGCGGCCCGCCAGGCTGGCCAGGTCGAACGTAAGCGAGGGGCTGAGCACCCCGGTCATGTCCAGGGTGGAGTCGAACGTGCCGGCGGCGGCCAGCACCACCGGTGCGATGGCCCGTAGCGCGCTGGATTGCCGGGCGGCCTGCTGGATGTCGATGCCCTTGGCGCTGTAGCTGAGCGCAACCGCCGGCCGCGTGAGGTCCTGCGTATCGTAGGCGCCATTCACCACCACGCTTCCGCCGAACAGGCCAAACCCCACATCGCTCAGCTCGGCGCGGCGCGCGTGCACCCGGATCTGGCCGCGGACGCCGCCGAGGTCGATCGCGCCGTAGGTCACGCGCCGGGCCGCGGTGGTGATCGTGAGGTCCACCCGCTCCGGGATCGCGGCCATGCGCGGCGAGTCAGTGTCGGCCGCCGGATCGGCCGCAGGCTCGTCCCGGCGAAGCAGGTCCGCCAGATCAATCGCGTTCCCGCTCACGTCGAACGTGCCGCTCAGCACGTCATCGGCGAACCACCACGTCAGGTAGCGCTCGAACCGCCCCCGAATGGTGACGGTCGTCTCGCCGGTGCCGGCCCCGTCGGCGAGGAGCTGGACGTGCCGCGGGTTGAACGTCAGGCTGAGCGCGCTGGCATGCACGTCACGGTTCGAGGCACGGCGCCGGTACTGCACATCCCGGAGATCGACGTAGCCCTCGGCGGAGAACCGCTGGTACTGCTCCTGCCGAAGCGTACTCACGCGTCCGGCGAGCCGCACGTCCGCTTCCGCGTGTCCCGCCAGCGTGTCGCCCGCCGCGAACGGGACGACGCGCGGGAGGTCGGCGAGGTCGAGGCTTGTCCGCAGCGCGACGTCCATGGCCGGATCGCTGACGAGGGACGTCAGGCGGAATCGACCCTCGACGGGATGCCCCGCGAGACGGGCCGTGAAGCGGGGCACATCCAGCACGACCTGATCCCAGTCGGACGCCTGCGCGCTCGTGATGGTGCCGGCGATCGCGATCTGATCGGCGCCTGCCGGCAGCGACGCGTACTTGAACCGGCCGTCCTTGACGTTCAGCCGAAGTTCGAGGGCAGGCACCGCCCGCGCCCCATAGGTGCCGGCGACGCGTCCGCTGACGGCGGCGGCTCCGGCCGTCTCGAGGCCCTGCAGGTTTCCCACCAGCGCCTCGGGCAACAGCGAGACGAGCCCGCGCAGATCGTCGGTGCGCGACGTCCAGCGCACATCCAGTGCAAGGCCGTCGTCATGCCGGCCCACGAATCCTTCCAGGCCCAGCGTGAAGTCATTGAGCCGGATTTCGCTGTCCTGGATGGTTACGCGGCCCGCCGCCATGTCCAGCCGCGCGTTGGCGTCCACGTCCAGGCGCGCATCGCGCAGGTAGCGAATCCCTTTCACCGCCAGGTTCGCCCGGTCGGCCCGTGTGGTCGTATCGAGGGCCACGTCATGGCGGCTGAAGTCGCCATGGCCGCGATGATCGAGGCCAATCAGTTCCCAGGCGAGATTCGAGGCGCGGTCCGTATACGCCACATACGCGTCTTCGATCGCGTACTCCCGGAGCGCGATCCGCAGCGTCGACGGGCTCGCCTGAGGCGGGGCGGCGGGATCGGTACGAGTGATCTGCCAGTTGGCGAGGCCGTCTTCGCGGACCACCAGCCGCACGCGGGGACGGTGGATGCTGACCGAGCGAACATCGATGACGTCACTGAGGAGACTGACGAGACTCAGCCTGGCTGACACTTCATCGATCTCTGTCAGGCAGAGGCCGTCGAATGGCGCACGATTGCAGATCCGCAGGCCGCGCGCCGTCACGCCCAGATGGGGGAAGCCGCGCAGGACCGAAAGGTGAAGCGTCTGCCAGTCGACCGTGGCATCGACCGAGGCGTTGACGTGCGCCTTGAGGAGCGCATCGAGACGATCCCGGAAGAGGAACGGGATCGCGAGGGCTGCGGCGACCAGCAGGAGGACCAGACCCGACAGACCGACCAGGAGGAGCTTCAGTCGTCTGTTCATAGCGAAGGAACGATTATGGCCGCAGGACGGCCTCCAGACCACGGCGGGGCGGCCGTGCGCCCCGCGCCTCGGGCCAGCGCTCCCAGCCGAACGGCAGCGCGCGACGCACCAGACGCACGATCGTCATGACCAGCGCGAGCTGCCGATCCCGGCGGGAGGACCAGGTGAAACCGTACTGCGCGCGGATGGCGTCGGGCAGCAAACCCAGCGCCATCGACCGGTTGATCCATCCAGCGGGTGCGGTCAGCACGCTGAGCGGCGGGTACAGGATCGCACGCGCCAGCACGCGCGCGTCCGTGCCGACGTGCAGCACGCCCGAGGCGTAGGCGT
>CAZFAT010000182.1:0-16554 GCA_964517075.1 uncultured Solibacteraceae bacterium | reverse complement strand
AAGTCGTAGATGTCCTGCTGCGTGTGGCGGAGATAGTCCACCTGGTATTTCAGGTGCCGGAGCTCGATCGCCTTCTCGATCTTCAGCTCCATTTCCTCGATCTCGAACGGCTTCTGCACGAAGTCGAAGGCGCCGATCTTCATCGCCTCCACGGCCGTGTGAATCGACCCGAACGCCGTCATGAGGATGACGGCGGCGTTCGGCTGGATCGACCGGGTCGTCCGCAGGACATCCATGCCGTCGGCGCCGCCCATCCGCAGGTCGGTGAGGATGACGTCGAACTGGCTGTCCTGCAGCCGCTCGATGGCGAGCGTCCCGTTGGCCGCCTCCTCCACGTCGTGACCGGCATTGGCCAGTGCGCGGACCAGGCCCTTGCGCAGTGAATCGTGATCGTCGACAACGAGAATGCGTCCCATGCTATCTCCCCATGCTCCGAACCGACGGCACCAGCGGCAGCGTCACCTTGAAGCTCGCTCCGCGCCCCGGCGCGGACACCGCGTCAATGCGGCCGTCGTGCGCGTCGACCACCTTGCGCACGATGGCCAGCCCCAGGCCGGTGCCCTGGGGTTTGGTCGTGAAAAACGGGCTGAAGATCCGCTCGAGATCGTCGGCGGACATGCCCGGCCCGTTGTCACGCACCTCGATACTCACTTGCGGCGCAGGTTCCTCCGGCGCGTTCATCTCGTCGTCGGGCACGAGCGTGCTGCGGATGTCCACGTGCCCCTCGCCGCCCAGCGCCTCGAAGGCGTTCGCCAGCAGGTTCGAGAACAACTGCCGCAACTGGTGCGGATCGGCGAGCAGCTCGGGCACGGCCGGGTCCAGAGCGGTCTTGATCGTCACCCCGCCGCGACGCCGCTGGCCTTCGGCCAGCGTGATGGAATCCTTCAGGACGTCGTCCAGTCCGACACGCTCCACCTGCAGCTGGATCGGCCGCACGAACTCGAGCACCTCGACGACGATGGCGTTGGCCATCTTCGCTTCCTTGATGATGTCGTCGAGTGCCTCGAGCGCTTCGGGTTGCGTCGAGAGCTGGCGCTTGAGCACCCCTGCCATGACTTCGATGCTCGCCAGCGGATTCTTGACCTCGTGCGCGATGGCGGCCGCCATTTCGCCGAGCGCCGCCAGCCGGTCGCGCAGCCGGCCGCGCTCTTCGATTTGCTCGACCCGCGTCAGGTCCTTGAAGAAGAGCGTCGCCCCGACCAGACGGCCTTCGTCGTCTTGGACGCGCGACAGCGTGTAGCCCACCGCGCGACCGCTCTTCCGCAGCCGCATCTCGGCGCGGTTGGGCAGGTCGTCGGTTTCGAAGGCCTGCTGCAGGACGCGGCAGACTTCCGGGCAATCGTGCAGGACTTCGGTGAACGGGCGGCCCACGTCCGTGCGCCGGGGGCCCAGGCCGAGGACCCGGTAGGCCATGTCATTCATGGCCGCGACCCGGCCCTGCCGCGTGATGGCGAGCACCCCGGTCCGCAGGTTGAAGACGAGCTGCCGGAAGAAGCGATCGTGCAGGCCGTCATTCGCCCCCGCGCCCGGCGCATCGGCCGGCAACACGGGGAGCTCGCGGCCCGGGCGGGGAGCCGGATCGGTCATGGGTGAGTTCAACGGGCGCGCCATGCTCATACCGCTCCGCGGGGCGGAGCGGTCGATACGGAGGCAAGGGGCGTACCCGCTGGGCGAATCCGCGAACGCACGAAAACCGTGCGACGTGCGCGTGCGGGTCGTGCACGAGCCGACCGATGATTACAGAAATGTTCTGTAATTACAAAGGCGTAACAATTCCGTCAGTCCGCGCCGGCGGTTTGGAGGGCTTCCCACTGGTGCATGAGGTCGCCGACCTCCCACATCAGGCCCTGATGCTCGGCGGCCACGGCCGTGGCGGCTGCCCGGTCCTCATAGAACCCCGGCTGGGCCATGCGGGCCTCGAGGTCCTTGATCCGCTGCTCCCGCTCGGCGATTCGGCCTTCCAGGTCCTTGATCCGGCGGTCCCGGGCGGAGGCTGCCCGGCGCTGCCTGGCCTGCTCTGCCTCGGCTTTCTTTCGTTCCTGCCGGGCGTCCGGACCCGGCCGGAGGGGAGGTTCGGCCGACGGCTGCGAGGCGGGCCGGGGGGCGGGCCGCGCCGCCGCCGCGGGCACTCGAACGGCGGATGCGCGGGCCGCCTCGCGCGCGGTCCGGCTCCAGAGGAACTGCTCGTAGGTACCCGGGTACACCTCGAGGGTCCCCCGTCCGACCTCGATGATCTTGGTCGCCAGGCGGTCCACGAAGTAGCGGTCGTGCGACACGAAGATCAGGGTGCCGCCGAAGTCTTCGAGGGCGTCGAGCAGGACGTCCTTCGAGTCGAGGTCGAGGTGATTGGTCGGCTCGTCGAGCAGCAGTGTGTTCGCCGGACGGAGCAGCATCCGGGCGACGGCCAGGCGCGTCCGTTCGCCGCCTGACAGCACCCCGGCCTTCTTGTAGATGTCGTCGCCGGTGAACAGGAATCCGCCGAGGATGTTGCGGATCATGGGGACCATGCCGACCGGCGAGTCCGATTCCATGACCTCGTACCCCGTCAGCCGCGGATTCAGCCGGTTGGCTTCGTCCTGGGCGAAGTACTGCATGACGACCTGATGTCCCTCGCGCCGCGCGCCGCGGTCAGACGCCTCGGTGCCCGCCAGCATCCGCATCAGTGTGCTCTTGCCGGCGCCATTGGGGGCCACGAGCGCGATCCGATCGCCCCGCTCGACGTGCAGGCTGACGCGATCGAACACCACGAGCTCGCCATACGCCTTGTGGACATCGGTCAGCTCAAGCACGAGACGCCCGCTCTTGGGACACGCCGGAAACGTGAAATGAACGCGCTTGCGTTCGGGCGGCACCTCGATGGGCACGACCTTGTCGAGCATCTTGATCCGGCTCTGCACCTGCGCGGCCTTCGTCGCCTGGTAACGGAACCGATCGATGAACGCGCGCATGCGGGCCATCTCGTCGTCCTGCTCCTGCTTGGCCTTGCGGAGCCGTTCGAGCCGCGCGTCGCGTTCGGCGAGATAGCTCGAGTAGTTGCCCGTGTAGTCCGTGATCGTGCGAAGCGAGATCTCCGAGATGCGGGTCACCACGGCGTCCAGGAAGAATCGATCGTGCGAGACGAGAATGACCGCATGGGGATAGCCGACGAGGTACGTCTCCAGCCAGTTGCGGGCATCGAGATCGAGGTGATTCGTCGGTTCGTCGAGCAGCAGCAGCGTGGGCCGTCCTAGCAGGAGCGTGGCCAGCGCGACGCGCATCTGCCATCCGCCGGAAAACGTCTCGACGGGCTTGCCGAAGTCGGCCCGGGCGAAGCCGAGGCCTTCGAGGACCTGCGTGACCCTCAGCTCGATGCTGTGGCCCTCCTCGTGCCGGAACCGCTCGGTGAGGTCGTGATAGCGGACGAGCAGCGTTTCGTGCTCGCCGTCGGGCAGGGCAGGATCGGCCAGGGCGTGTTCGATGCGATCGATTTCGGCGCGGGCGTCGAGCAGCGGCTGGAAGGCGGTGGACGCCTCCTCGAGCAGGCTGCGCCCCGTGTGGTCGAGACCGTCCTGCGGGAGATAGCCGACCGTCAGGCCGCTCGGTCGTGCGATGGCGCCCGCGTCGGCCTCCTCGAGGCCGGCGAGCATGCGGAGCAGGGTGGTCTTGCCGGCGCCGTTCGGGCCGCACAGGCCCACCCGGTCACCGTCGTCAACGGTCCAGGTCACCCGATCGAGCAGAACGCGTTCGCCGAAGGTCTTGGTGAGCGCGGTCAGCTGGATCAAGTCACGGGGTCTCGGCTGTCGAAGACCGGCTCGGGCTCACCGAGGGCGCGGGCCGCCACGGCGAGCACCTTCTGCAGCCGGAAGGGCTTGGTGATGTAGCCGGCGACGCCCATGTTCAGCGCCTCAATAGCGCTGGCCTCGGTCGAGAAGCCGGTGAGGATCACGATGGGCAGGTCGGACTGACGCCGGACTTCGCGGACCACGGAGAGGCCGTCCATCCCCGGCATCTTCAGGTCCGTAATGAGCAGGTCGTAGGAGGTGGTCTTCATCCGCTCGAGCGCACTCGGCCCGTCCTCGGCGGTTTCGACGTCGTAGTCGCAGGCCGCGAGCGTCTTCGCCACGAGCGTTCGCACCGCCGGTTCGTCGTCCACGACCAGGATGCGCGGCCGTTCGCTCGTGTTCCTGACGCTCGCGCCGTGCGCGTTCAGCCAGGCGTCAATGTCCCTCTTGCGGAACCGCCATTGCCGGCCGACGCGAATGGCGGGGATCTTCCCGGCCTCGATGAGGCGGTAGACCGTGCGAAGATTGATTTTGAGGTACCCGAGGACCTCCTCGGTGGTCAGGAAGGAATCGTCGCTCATGGCGGTGGTGCACGCGAACTGGAAAGCCCGCCGCGCGCGGTAGTGTACCACCCTCCTCCGGGGGGCACCACCGACCTGGCGGAGACGCCGCGTGCGGCGCCGCCCGGTGGTTCCAGGCAGGAGGTACCGACTGGCCCGTCCTCCAGGCCGTCTAACCGGGCAGGACGTGCCGAATACCAGATGTGATGCGTGAGGATCCCCAGGACGCCTGATGATTCGGACCGATGAAGAACTGGTCGCCCGCGCCACGGCGGGCGACCTGGACAGCTTCAACCAGCTCGTGACGCGCTGGGAACGGCCGATCTACGCCCTGGCCTACCGGACCCTGGGCCGGGAAGAGGATGCCCGGGACGTCGTGCAGGAGGCCTTCCTGCGCGCCTACCGGGGACTGCGGGGGTTCAAGGGGCAGGCGAAGTTCTCTTCGTGGCTGTACCGCATCACCCTCAACCTGTGCCGCGACTGGATCCGCCGCGAGCGGCGCGCGCCCGTCGTGCAGGTGCCCGAGGGGACCGACCCGGTGGACCTGGCCGACCAGCGCGCCTCGCCGGCCGAGTCGGTGGAGGATCTGGTGGCGCGCCGCGAGATGTCCCGCGCGGTGGCCCGCGCGATGGCCGATCTGCCCGAGGAACAGCGTCTGGCGATTCTGCTGAAGGAATACCATGGCCTCACCTTCCAGGAGATCGCCGACATGCTCGATTGCCCGCTGAGCACCGTCAAGACACGGCTCTACCAGGGCCTGACGATGCTGCGGCGGCGGCTCGAGCGGCAGCAGGCGGACGAAGCGAGCCTGCGCCGCGCGACGTGGGAGACGAGTTCTTAGGGTTCGAAGGTTCGAAGGTCCGACGATTGGACGCTGAAGTGGTGACGCCATGTGCGATGACCGTGAACGACTGATTGGTTACATTTACGACGAGTGCGAAGCGGCCGAGCGGCTGCAGATTGAAGATCATCTGGCGGGCTGCCTGTCGTGCCGGCAGGAGATTGCCGGGCTGCGCGCCGCGCGAGAAGATCTGCTCGCCTGGAATGTGCCGAGTCACGCGTCCATCTGGCGGCCAGTGGCGCCGGAGCGCGTGACCTGGCGCACCGTGCCGGGATGGGCCATGGCGGCCGCGGCCGCGCTGATGGTGATGTCGGGCGCCGCCGGCGGCGCCGTGGCGCAAGTGCTGCTGTCGCCGCCCGAGGCTGCCCCCATGCAGGCGACGGTCAGCCCGGCCGCGCCGGAGGTGGTTCCTGTACGCCCGGCACTCGCCGCCACGGGCGGGACGGATCTCGAACAGCGTCTGGCGGCCATTCGCGCCGAGCTGCATGCCGAGCTGGAGAACCACGTCCGTCGGATGTCGAACGAACAGGTCCGACCGAGCGCGGTGCCCGACGACGTTCGGTACGCCCTGACGTTGATGCACAACGAACTGCAAGGCGTGAAGGGCCGGCAGGTGGGGATCGAGGATCAGTTCGAGACGCTGGCGGTGGCGGCGCAGGCGCGGCCCGTGTCGTTCCGCCCGGGACAGTAAGCGGAGGAGTGACGTGCACGTGAAATCGATCGTCCTGAGTCTTCTGTTCGCGGCCTCGATGCCGCTCGCCGCCGAGCAAGCCGGTCCCGGCGGCGCCGACCCGCTCCGCTCGCAGATTCTCACGTTCGAGGATGTGCTGCGGCGCGCGATTGAAGTCGCGGGCGAGGATCTCTCCAAGCAGGTCCAGCAGCAGCTCAACACGCCCATCCCGATCCAGTTCGGGTTCGAACCGACGGCGCCCATCGTCCGCGGCTGGCCGATTGATGGGTACGGCTACCACTTCGACGTGCAGGTGCCTGACGTCGCGCAGACGGGCATCACGCTGCTGCGTCTGTGGGAGGCGCCACCTCGTCCTGCCCAGGCACCACGTCCCGTGGCCTCGTCCGGCGACGAGCTGCGCCGCCCGGTCGCCTCGAGCGGTGTGGTGGCCGACGATCCGATGCCCGGCGCGGCCGCGTCTGCCCGCCCGCCGGCCGCGGCCGACCCGACGTTCAATCCGATCGTGGTCTACCGCGCCAACGTGCGGAACGCGCTGATTGACGCCATCCTCAACAATCCCGGGGTGTTGCACCTGCGCGACGGCGACATGCTGGCCGTCTCGGCCGCGGGCGTCGGCCAGTCGGCGGCCTATCGGCTGAGTTCGCAGTCGGCCCGCCTGACGCTCTACATCCGCGGGGCCGACCTGACGGCGCTCCGCGAGGGCAAGCTCACGCGGGACCAGGCCAGACAGCGGATTACCGAAAAGTCCTTCTGATCTACAATCGCCCGGCCATGCTTCACGGACCCGGGCGTCTGGCGGTCTTCGTGTCGGCGGCGGTGATCACCGCTGCCTGCGGGCCCACCATCGATCTGCGGACCTCGCTCGAGGTCACCGACGTATTTTCCGGCTACTACGACAACGGCCTGAAGCCCGGAACGGGCGAGAGCCACGTCCTTCCCACCATCAGCTTCCGGTTGCGGAACACCGGCTCGCACGAGCTGACCAACGTGCGGATGACCATCGGGTTCTGGTGGGTGAGTGGCGCGGAGATCGATACGGTCGATATTCTTGCGATTGGGACGGCGCCCCTGCCCCCCGGTGCGACGAGCGATCCGATTCTCGTGCGGGCCAACCGAGGGTGGACACTGACCCCCCCGCAAACGCCCCCCGAGATGTTCGCGCACAGCGCGTACCAGGATGCCTCCGCGAAGCTGTTCGCGAGGAAGAGCGGTCGCATCGTGCCGGTCGGGGAGTACCGGCTCGAACGGCAGATCCTCCCGAACACAGGGCCGGCCCTGCCGGGAGCCGAATGAACGTTGCGGCTGTTACCACACCGGTAGTCGCTCCAGAAGGGACGCTCGTCCGGCGTCTCGGCATGCTCGACGCCGCCGCCATCGTCGTCTCGAACGTCATCGGCACCGGCATCTTCTTCGTTCCGATTCTCGTCGCCGGCGCGGTGCCGTCGGCGATGGGAATGCTGGGCGTCTGGGTCCTCGGCGGCCTGCTGGCCTTCGCCGGCGCCATGGCGTATGCCGAGCTGGCGGCGCTGCGGCCGCGCGCGGGCGGCGAGTACGTCTACCTGCGTGACGCGTACGGACCGCTCGTGGCGTTCCTCACCGGCTGGACGTCGTTCGTCGCGGGATTCTCGGGCGCGATCGCGGCCAGCGCTATTGCCCTGTCCGACTACATCGGCCGCTTCCTGCCCGCCGCCGCCAACAAGACCGCGTGGCTCACGATTCCACTGCCTTTCGCGCCGCTCGTCGTGACGCCGCAGGCCATCGTCGCCATCACCGCAATCGTCGGCCTGTCGCTGATTCACATCAGCGGCCTCGGTCCCGGCCGCCTCGTGCACAACGTGCTGGCGTCGATGAAGGTGCTCGCGCTGGTCACGTTCGTCGCGCTCGGCCTGTCGATCGGCGCCGGATCGTTCTCGAATCTCGGCGCGAGTCATCCGGTGTCGCACCCGGCAACCGGCTGGCTGCTCGCCCTGATTCCCGTGATGTTCAGTTATTCGGGCTGGAATGCCGCGGCGTACGTCGCCGAGGAGATCCGGAACCCCGGCCGCAACGTGCCGATCGCGCTCGCGCTGGGCACGGGCGCGGTGGTGGTGATCTATGCTGGGCTCAACGTCCTGTATTTGTATGCGCTGGGTCCCGCCGATCTCTCGGGCCTACTCACAGGCAACAAGGGACTGACCGACGCCGTCGCCGAGCGCTTGTTCGGCAACGTCGCTGGGTCCGCCCTCGCGATCTTCACTGCCGTCAGCATCGCCGCGAGCATCAGCGCGATGGTCCTGGCCGGGCCGCGCGTCTACTACGCGATGGCTCGCGACGGTGTGTTCCCGGCCGGCGTCGCCCGCGTGCACACGCGGTTCCGGACCCCAGCGATCGCCATCGCGACGCAGGCCGTCTGGAGCTCGATCCTCGTGCTGTCGGGCACGCTGCAAGGACTGGTCAACTACACGGGGTTCGCGGTGATGCTCTTCGCGGGCATCGCCGTGCTGTCGGTGTTCGTTCTGCGCCGGCGCGAACCGAGTGCCGTGCGGCCCTTCAGCGCGTGGGGATATCCATTCGCGCCCGCGATCTTCGTCGTCGCGAGCTTCCTGATGGTGGCCTACAGCCTCTTCATGAACAATTTCGGTGAGCGCTACGGCCTGGCGATCATCGCGACCGGAGTGCCGATCTACTGGTTCTTTGCACGTAAGCGATCCTGACCGTCCGGTGTCGCGCCGGCGCCTCCCGGGCGGCGATCTTGCGAGGCTCCACCATGCCGCAGCGTTATTTCCTTCGTCGTTCGGCCCTCGTGATCGCCGCGCTTGCCCTGAGCGCGTGCCGCGGTGAGCCATCATTGGCGCCTCCGCCCACGGCCGCTCCGGCGCCACAGGCTGCCGCCGATGCCTGGTTTTCCGAGGTCCCCACGGGCCGGTCGATCGTGCGCGCGGGGCAGGGCATGGTCGCGTCGAGTCAGCCGCTCGCTTCGCAGGTGGGGCTCGACGTGCTGAAGCGCGGCGGCAATGCGGTCGATGCCGCGATCGCCATGGCCGCGGTGTTGAGTGTGACCGAGCCGATGATGACCGGCGTGGGCGGCGACGCGTTCATGCTCGTGTACTCGGCAAAGACCGGGAAGCTCGAAGGCCTGAACGCGAGCGGCCGTGCGCCTCGTGCTCTCACGCTGGAGCACTTCACGTCGAAGAACCTTTCGGCCATCCCCACGACCGGCATGGAAGCGGTCACCGTGCCCGGGGCGTTCGACGGCTGGGTCACGCTCCTCGAACGGCACGGGACCATGAGGCTCGCCGATCTGATGGCGCCGGCGATCCACTACGCCGAAAACGGGTTCCCGCTGATGGAAAAGGCGGCCGAGGACTGGGCCGCCGAGATTCCCCGGCTCAAGGGCACGCCGGTCACGTCGGGCACGTTCATCGTCCAGGGCCCGCCGCAGCCGGGTGAGATCGTCGTGCTGAGGAACCTGGCGCGGACCTACCGGACGCTGGCGGCCGGCGGGCGCGATGCGTTCTACCGCGGGCCGATCGCCAAAGCCATCGTCGACTACGCCCAGCAGAACGGCGGTTTTCTGACGATGGAGGATTTCGCGGGCCAGCGGTCGGAGTGGGTCGAGCCCATCTCGACGACCTACCGTGGCCACACGCTGTACGAGATCCCGCCAAACGGTCAGGGCCTCACGGCGCTCCTGGCCCTGAACATGCTCGAGGGCATCGACCTGCCGTCGATGCGCGCGCAGCCCGACCTCTACTACCACACGATGATCGAAGCGATGAAGGTGGCCTTCGCGGATCGCAATCGCTACATCGCCGACCCGGCGTTCGCCACGACGCCCGTTGCCGATCTCCTCTCGAAGGACTACGCGGCCAGGCGCCGCGCGCTGATCGATCCGGCGAAGGCGATCGACGCGCCGGCAGCCGGCGAACTGCCGGCGGGACGCGACACGACCTATCTCACGGTCGTGGACAAGGACCGGAATGCCGTCTCGTTCATCAACAGCGTCTTCTTCGCGTTTGGATCGGGGGTTGTGGCCGGCGACACCGGGATCGTCCTGCAGAACCGTGGGGCCGGCTTCTCCCTCGATCCCAACCATCCCAACCGGCTGGAACCGGGCAAGCGGCCGTTCCACACGATCATTCCCGCCATGGTGTTCAAGGACGGCAAGCTGTGGATGTCATTCGGCGTCATGGGGGGCGACATCCAGCCGCAGGGTCACGTGCAGGTGCTCGTCAACCTGATCGATCGGGGATTGAACCTGCAGGAGGCCATCGACGCGCCGCGCACCCGCTATATCAACGGCCGGTCGGTGATGCTGGAGGATGCGCTCGGCGCGTCCGTGATTGAGGCGCTCGTCGCGCGCGGGCACCAGCGGGCGATGCCGCCCGCGGGTTACACGCACCGCGCGTTGATGGGAGGCGGACAGGCCATCGTGATCGACCCCGCCACGGGGGCGCTGTTTGGCGCCTCCGACTCGCGCAAGGACGGTCTGGCGCTCGGCTACTGAGCCCGCTCGAGATTCACGCGCTCCGTGCGCGTCTGTCCCTCGACGACGGTGAGCACGCCGACGTGCGATCGATAGCCATCGGCCCGCAGCTCGTAGGCGTGTGTCCCGGTGCTCAGGCGCAGGTGCTTTGACAAGCCGCCGAAATCAGCCACCGTCCCGGCCAGCGCGCCGTCGATGTAGATCCGCGCGTGGCTGGGCGAGACCCGGAATCGAATCGAGCCTGAGGACACCTGGGGCTCCGTCGCGCCCTGCTCGTCTTCGTAGGCGCCCTCGGCGTAGCCCGCGCCGTAGTGCACCGGGGAGCCGTAGCCATAGTAGTACTGGTGGCCGTAGCCGTACCCCGGGTAGTACCCGTAGGAAAACGGTGAACCCCAGTGGTTCCCGTAGCGATAGCGGTCGTAACCCCAGGGGTCATAGCCGAACACGCTGGACAGGTAGACCGGGCTGTAGATCACCCGGATTGGCCGCAGATCGGGATCGCCCGGCCGACGAGGACCGGCAACGCCAACGGCCGGTCGATCCGCCGCGATTCGGCGCCCGGTTGCGGAGGTCGCAGCGGGACCCGCAGCCGCGGGTACGCCCGTGACGCGGCGGGCTGGCTGGCTCTGAGGGCGGCTGACCGGCTCCGGGTTCGACCGGGGTGATGCGCTCGGCGGCGGCGACTCAGGTCGGTAGGCCGGTTCAGGGCTCGATTCCGAGTCGGAGCTTCGGCCGCCCGCCGTTCTGCCCTCGGATCCGCCGCCGTCGTCGGGGGCCTGGCGCTGGGCATAGGCCGGAATGGGCGCCAGAAGCGCCGTGGCAACAACGAGACTGGTGACGATGGAGATAAGCGTCTTCATGATGACCTTCCCCCGGTTGACGTCCCGTGCGCTCCCTCTATTGTGCACAAATGTTGCCACGATGTCGCGGGCGGGGGACGAGGCCCTTCAGGGGCTCGTTCAGCGGCGTGTCCTCCCGTCGCCGGCCACTCGTCCTGTGAAATGAACGGTCTGATCGGCCTGTTCCCTTGCCCTCCCGCAGGCGGGGCACTACGATGCGGACAGATGTCTTTCCTGCACGCGACGACGGTGCTGGCCGTCCGGCACGACGGAAAAGTGGTCGTGGCCAGCGACGGTCAGGTCACGCTCGGGCAGACCATCGTGAAGCATCAGGCGAAGAAAGTGCGGCGGCTGTATCACGATCGCATTGTCGCCGGGTTTGCCGGGTCCGCGGCCGACGGGTTCGCGCTGTTCGGGCGGTTCGAAGGCAAGCTGGAGGAACACCGGGGCAACCTCGAGCGCGCGGCGGTGGAACTCGCGCGTGAGTGGCGCACGGATCGCGCGCTGCGCCGCCTCGAGGCCATGCTGCTCGTGGCCGACCACCGCGTGACGTATCTGCTGTCGGGCACGGGCGATCTCATCGAGCCTGACGACGGCGTGATGGGGATCGGATCGGGCGGCCCGTTTGCGATGGCCGCGGCGCGCGCGCTGCTGCGGCACGGCGGCGATCTGTCCGCGCGGCAAATCGTCGAGCACGCCATGACGATTGCCGCCGAGATCTGCGTCTATACGAACGCCAACCTCGTCGTCGAAGAGCTGTAGCATGCCGCCTCCTGTCGCGATCTCGCCGCCCTCGCTCGTGCAGTCGCTGACGCCGCGCGAAATCGTCGCCGAGCTGGACAAGTACGTCGTCGGGCAGGCGAAGGCGAAGCGCGCCGTGGCGATCGCGCTCCGCAACCGGTACCGGCGCCAGCGGCTGCCGCCCGACATGGCCGAAGAGGTCGCGCCCAAGAACATCCTGATGATTGGGCCGACCGGCGTCGGCAAGACCGAGATCGCTCGCCGGCTGGCGCGGCTGGCGCAGTCACCCTTCCTGAAGGTCGAAGCGTCGAAGTTCACCGAGGTCGGGTATGTCGGCCGCGACGTCGAGTCGATGGTGCGCGACCTCGTCGAGATTGCCGTGAAGATGCTCCGCGACGAGCGGCAGGACGAGGTACGCGGCAAAGCCGGCGTGGCAGCCGAGGAGCGGCTGCTGGATCTCCTGCTGCCGCCCGTGCCGGCGTCGCCCTTTGGCGCCGGGTCGACCGACGCGGACGCCACACGCGACCAGGGCTCGGCGACCCGCGAGCGTCTCCGGGAGCAGCTGCGCGCCGGGCGGCTCGACACGAAGACCGTCGAAATCGAAGTGCGCGACCGGTCGATGCCCTCGTTCGAGCTGATTCAGGGGTCGTCGGTCGAGGAGATCGGCGTCAACCTGCGCGACATGATGCCCGGACTCTTCCCGGGCCGCACCCGTCGACGCCGGCTGCCCGTGTCAGAGGCGCTCGAGCACCTCACGCAGGAGGAGGCGCAGAAGCTCATTGACATGGAAAGCGTCGCGCAGGGCGCGATCGATCGGGTCGAGCAGGCCGGCATCATCTTCGTCGACGAGATCGACAAGATTGCCGGGCGCGAAGGCGCCCAGGGCCCGGACGTCAGCCGCGAAGGCGTCCAGCGCGACATCCTGCCGATTATCGAAGGCACGACCGTCAACACGAAATATGGAATGGTGCGGACCGATCACATCCTGTTCATCGCGGCCGGCGCCTTTCACATCAGCAAGCCCTCCGATCTCATTCCCGAGCTGCAGGGGCGCTTTCCCATCCGCGTGGAACTGGAACCGCTCGGCCACGAGGAGTTCGTGCGCATCCTGACCGAGCCGAAAGGCGCGCTGGTCAAGCAGTACGTGGCGCTCATGGGGGCCGAGGGCGTCACCCTCGAGTTCACGCCCGACGCGATCCAGCGTGTGGCCGAGCTCGCGGCGCTCGTGAACGACCGCACCGAGAACATCGGCGCCCGGCGCCTGCACACGGTGATGGAACGGCTGCTCGACGAGGTCTCGTTCCACGCGCCCGAGCTGAACGGCCGGTCGATTCGGATCGACGGGGCCTACGTGGATCGGATGCTCCAGGACATCGCGAGGAGCGACGACCTGTCGCGCTACATTCTGTGAGACGGGCCGCCCGACGGCGGCTGGCCATCGGCCTGCTGGCGGCGCTGACCGCGGGGGCCTGCGGCAAGCGCGGGAATCCGCTGCCACCGCTCCGGCTCGTCCCGGCTCCGGTCAGCGACTTGGCTGCCCATCGGGTGGACGATCGCGTCGCACTCGCCTGGACCATCCCGGCGGCCAACACCGACGGCTCGACGCCCGCGGCCGTGTCACGGGTCGAAATCTATGCGACCACGACGACCGCGGCCGAGCCGGCCCCCGCGCCGGCCGCGCTCATGACACCGGAGCGTCTCCTGGCGAGAGTCGCGGTGCGCGACCCGGCCGTCGCGCCCGTCCCCTCCGCCGCGGGGGTGACGGCAAAGCCCGACCCGGCGCCCGGCGAGCGGGCGACGTTCACCGAACGCGTGAACACGCTGGTCGCCCAGGGCGCCGCCGCGCGGCACTACGTTGCGATTCCCGTGACCGGTACCGGCGCCGGCCGCCGGGGGACGCCGTCCGACGTCGTGAGTGTGCCGGTCGCGCCCGCCGCGCTCCCGGCGCCTCCCGGCGCGCTCGCCGCGACGCACAGCGAGACGGAGGTGATCGTCACGTGGGAACCGGGCACGAAGGGCCAGGCCTTTCGCGTCCTGGGCTCGGCGGCCGTCGTCGATGCGGCGGAGGCACCCGTCCTGACGCCGGCGCCGATCGTCGCCGCCCGGTTCACGCAGCCGGTCGAGTTCGGGCGCGAGCAATGCTTTGCCGTGCGGACGTTGTCGGTGACCGGGACGGTGACGCTCGAGGGCCCTCCGGCGCCGTCCGTGTGCGTGACGCCCGTGGATCGATTCCCGCCTCCAGCCCCCGCCAATCTGCAGGCGATTCAGGAAGGGGCGGCGGTCTCGCTCGTCTGGACCGGGGCGACCGCCGCCGACCTTGCCGGCTACGTCATCTTGCGCGGGGAGGGCGCGGATGAGAACATGCAACCGCTCGTCGGCGCGCCCGTGCCGGAGACGACCTACCGCGACGAGGCCGTCCGCCCGGGCGTGACCTACGGCTATGTGGTGTACGCGCAGGACCGGGCGGCGCCGCCGAATGTCAGCCAGCTCTCGAACCGCCAGACGGTGACCGTGCGATGAGGCGGGAGGATCCGCGCCGCGCGCCCCGTCCGGCCGGTCGCGCCCGCATCGAGTAACCATGCTGCGTCTCTACCGGATCGACCGTCGAGGCACGCCGCTCTACGCCGCCGAGCGCGAGGGGCGCTGGCGCCTCATCGATGGCGACATCTTCGGCTCGTTCACCGAAGGCCCCGAGATCTCGCGCGACGGCGTCGAGTGGCTGGCGCCGGTCGTGCCGTCGAAGATCGTCTGTGTCGGCCTCAACTACCGGGATCATGCCGCGGAGCAGCAGAAGCCGCTGCCGGCCGAGCCGCTGCTGTTCATCAAGCCGTCGACCGCGGTGATCGGACCGGGTGCGCCCATTGCCATCCCGAGCTGGGTGGGCCGCGTCGACCACGAGGCCGAGCTGGGGGTCGTGATCCGCAAGCCCACCTTCCGCGTGCGCGCACAGCGGGCCTACGACCATATCCTCGGGTTGATCTCGGTGAACGACGTCACGGCGCGCGACATTCAGCGCGCCGATGGCCAATACACCCGCGGCAAAGGGTTCGACACCTTCGCGCCGATTGGGCCGTGCATCGCCGTGGGGCTCGACGGGCGCGATCTGCAGGTGCGCGGCTACGTCAACGGCGACCTCCGCCAGGACTCCCGCACGCGGGAGCTGATCTTCACGATTCCCGAGCTCGTCGAGTTCATTTCGTCGGTGATGACGCTCCTGCCGGGCGATATCATCTCCACAGGTACGCCCTCCGGTGTCGGTCCCATCCAGCCGGGCGACCAGGTGACGATTCACGTGGAAGGCGTGGGCGCGCTGACCAATCCGGTCACGGCGCGGGAAGACTGACGCCGCGGGCGCGGCCGGCGGCCGAGGACAGGGAGAGCGCGATGAAGATCTTCATAGATTCAGGCAACGTGCGCGAGATTGAATCGCTCGCGCCGCTCGGCATCCTCGACGGTGTCACGACCAACCCGTCGCTCCTCGCCCGCGAGTCCGGGGATCCGCGCGCGATCGTCAAACAGATCTGCCGGCTGGTGCAGGGACCGGTCAGCGCCGAGGTCGTGGCCACGGACGCCGCCGGCATGATTGCCGAAGGCCGCGAGCTGGCCGGCATCGACGAGCACGTCGTCGTCAAAGTGCCCTTCACCCGCGAGGGGGTGAAGGCGACGCGCGTGCTGGCCGACGAGGGCCTGCGCGTCAACGTGACGCTCATCTTCTCGGCGACGCAGGCGCTCTTCGCGGCCAAGGTCGGCGCGTCCTACGTCAGTCCGTTCGTGGGCCGGCTCGACGACATCGCGTCCGACGGCATGGGCCTCATCCGCCAGATCGTCGAAATCTTCCGTCACTCCGACTTCGCCACCGAGGTGCTCGTCGCCAGCGTCCGCTCGCCGATGCACATCGTCGACGCGGCGCGGATGGGCGCGCACGTGTGCACCTGTCCGGCCGCGGTGATCGAGACCTGCTTCAAACACCCGCTCACCGACATCGGCCTCGAGAAGTTCCTCAAGGACTGGGAACGGGCGCAGGCCGCCCAGAAGGCCTAGGCGAACGGCCACCGGAGCGCCGGCCGCAGAGCGTGACCGTCATCCCCGATCCCCAGTCCGTCGCCGCGGCCGATCGGCTCGCGCGTCTCGAGGAGCGCGCCGAGCGTGGCGGCGGAGAGGATCGCCGCCGGCGGCAGCACGACGCCGGCAAGCTCATGGCCCGCGAGCGCGTCGAGCTGCTCTTCGATCCCGGCACGTTCGAGGAAATCGACAAGCTCGTCACGCACCGCTGCCGCGACTTCGGCATGGCCGACGACGTCGTGCCGGGCGACGGCGTGGTCGCCGGGCATGGTCGCATCGACGGGCGTCCGGTCTACGCCTTCGCGCAGGACTTCACCGTCTTCGGCGGATCGCTCTCCGAAACCAACGCCGCCAAGATCGTCAAGGTCATGGATCTGGCCGTCAAGATGGGAGCTCCCATCGTGGGGCTCAACGATTCGGGCGGAGCCCGCATCCAGGAAGGCGTCGTGTCGCTCGGGGGCTACGCCGACATCTTCCTGCGCCACACGCTGGCCTCCGGTGTCGTGCCGCAACTGTCGGCCATCATGGGTCCCTGCGCGGGGGGCGCCGTGTACTCGCCGGCCATCACCGACTTCACCGTGATGGTCGAAGGCA
>CAZFAT010000181.1:0-9627 GCA_964517075.1 uncultured Solibacteraceae bacterium | reverse complement strand
GCGGCAGCTCACGGCCGCGCTGGACTTGATGGGATGCCAGGTTCCGGACCGGATGTGACCCACTCGGCAACCGCGGCGGCCGGCGAGGTTCGGCCTGTCATTGCCGTTCCCTGGCCGAAACCCGACTACCTCGACGCCCTGGCGCGCGCGGGCGCCGAGCCTCGCGTGCTGGACCCGTCCCGTGATGGCCTCCCCGTCGTGCTCGACGCCTGCGACGGAGTGCTCCTCACGGGCGGCGCCGACGTCGACCCGGTCCTGTATGCCGATCCCGAGCGTCATCCGACGACCGTCGTCGACCGTGCGCGCGACGACTACGAAATCGCGTTGACGCGCGCCGCGCTCGACCGAGGCCTCCCGATTCTCGCCATTTGCCGTGGCGTACAGGTGCTGAACGTGGCGGCGGGTGGCACCCTCGTGCAGGACCTGCCCACCGAGCAGCCGGCGGCCCTGCCTCACAAACCCGGCGGCGCGCCAGACAGCGTCGCGCACGAGGTGAACGTCCGTCCCCACACCCGGCTCGCGCACCTGCTCCGCGACCAACTCGACACAAACCAGCGGATGGGCGTGAACAGCCGCCATCACCAGTCGGTCAGGGCCGTCGCGCCCGGCTTCCACGTCTCGGCCACGGCCCCCGATGGTGTCATCGAAGCGATCGAACAGCCGGACGTTCCTTTCTGTCTGGGCGTCCAGTGGCATCCCGAGAACTTCTGGCGCATCGGCACATTCGCCGCGCTGTTCGAGGGCTTCGTCGACGCCGCGCGACTGCAAAAACTGCGTCGGGCGTAATTTCAAAATGAAATTACGCCCGACGTAGTTTATTTTCGAAACGGCGCCACGACTTCGACGTGGGGTGTGTTCGGGAACAGGTCGAAGGCGCGCAGCGGTCCCAGCGTATAGCCGGAGGCCAGCAGCCTGCCCGCGTCGCGCGCCAGAGTCGGCGGATCGCACGACACGTAGATGAGGACCGGGCTCGCGAGCGCCGCAATGCCCGTGAGGGCCTCGGGCGAGAGGCCGGTGCGCGGCGGATCCACGACCACCGCGTCGAAGCGGTGCCTGGTCAATCCGGACACGGCGTCCTCGACCGCGCGGTGCACCACCCTGACGGTATCGCCCCAGGGCGCCGCGTTCGCCGCCAGATCGCGTGCGGCATCCGCGTCGCTCTCGACGGCCACCACGCCGTTGCCACGAGCAGCCAGCGCGACCGTGAACAGTCCCACGCCGGCATACAGATCGGCGACATGCCCACCGGGGACGACGTCGAGAATGTGCCGCACGAGCGCGCCCGCCAGGTAGCGATTTCCCTGAAAGAAGGTGGGCGCGTGACGCGTCCAGCGGGTGTCGGCCGGTACTGGCGTTGTGTCGCCCAATAGATCCGCGGCCATGTCGGTGACGAAGGGCACACCCGCAAGCGTGGTCCTGCCCCCGGCGACGTCGGCGGACAGGCCCGTCACACCCGCCGGTGCATCCAGCCCCGAGAGGTCCTCCTCGGGCACGCCGTTCCGGGCGGCGAGGTGAAGCACCCGCTCGGTCGCCGGCACGTTCTCGGCCACCAGGATGGCCTCGCAGCGGGTGCCCAACCCTGGATGAGCCGCCAGCACCTGCTCCACCGCGCGCATCGTCTCCGGCAGCAGCTGGCCGGTGGCCGTGGCGTCGCACAGGACGTGCGTTCCGGTGCGAAAGAAGCCCGCGCGGCCGTCACGCACGTGCAGTCGCGCGCGCAGCCGGTAGCCATGTTCGGGCGATGGCTCGACCGGCGTCTCTTCCGCGAGCCGCACCTTGCCAACCCGGCGGAAGGCATCGGTAATGATTTCGCTTTTCAGCTGACGCTGGTGTGCGAGGTCGATGTGGCGATAGACCTGCCCGCCGCAGGCCGGATCGTGATCCAGCGCGCGCCGGAACGGACTGGGCACGAGGATCTGCTGGGTGTCGGCCCACACGACACCGCGGGCGGACCGCTCCACGCGCGCGCGGACACGCTCGCCCGGGATCGCGCCGGCGACGAAGACGATGCGCCCCTCGTGCCGGGCAATCATGCGACCGCCGGCCACCGGGCGTTCGACGTCGAGTTCGAGATCCGTCACTTACATCTCCAGCGTCGGCAGGCCAAATCGATCCCGCAGCAGTCGGTCGACGCCCAGATTCACGCTGCGCTGCCACACCTCCGCCGCCAGTCGCCCGCGATAGGCGCCCAGATCCGCGGCCGCCTCGGCGCTCAACCGATCGAGCTCACCGACGTCCACGGCCGCACGAACGGCCGCGAGCATCCGCGCGTCGAGCGCGGTCAGCTCTGCCGCGATCGACGCGCGGGCGGCGCCTCGCGCGCCGCGGGCGCGCGCGCTGATCGCGGCGACGTCCTGCAGGACCGCGTCGAGCGCATCGCGCATCGCGGGCGCGAAGTCGAGACGGCTGGCGGCGTGGCTCAGCCTGTCGATCGCCCGCTGCAGCTGGCGCCCGAGCGACACGCGGCGCGTGCCCTCGGCCGGAGCCGTTGTGGCCCCCTCGTGCTCCTCCGCGCCGCCCGTGCCCCGGATCCCAACGGCGCGCTTCCACGCCGTGTACCCCTCCCGGACATCCGCCGTGCAGAACTCGATGCGAAGCGGCCGGGTCGAGCGGCCGGCCCGGTGGCGTTCGGCCTTCTGACTCACGGCGTGACAGACGATGCTGAGGGGAATGCCCTCGAGCGCCCAGCCGCGCACCAGCTCGAAGCCTGCACCCGTGATCCGGATGATCTCGCCTGCGTTCACCTGCGCCAGGTGCGATTCGACCTGCCGGCAGTACGCGCCGACGTCCACGTCCGACCGCTCGCCCGGAACCGTCTCGTCCGTCACGGATGCCAGGAGTCCCACTCGATGTCGCCCGCGATCAACCGTTCGACACGCCCGTCGCGCTCGACCAGGAGCGCACCATCGGCGTCGATGCCCCGCGCCCGGCCGCGCCGTTCCACGTCCTGCTCACGCCAGCGCACGGGCGCTCCGGACAGTCCCGCCTCGCCCAGCCGTCGCCACTCGGCGCACACGGTCTCGCGCTCGCCGCGGTCGAGCACTTTCATCATCGTTCGAATCGCTGCCAGCACCTCGACGACGAGCGGCGCGCGATCGATCGGACGGCCCAGCTCGACCTCGATGGACGTCGCGCGCGGCGCGACGTCGCGCGGGTAGGTGGCCTGCCGCAGGTTCAGCCCGACCCCCACCACAACGGCATCGAGCCGTGGACCGGCGCCGACGGCTTCGCACAGCAGCCCCCCCAGCTTGCGCCAGGGGCGCCCGATCACCAGGTCGTTCGGCCACTTCAACTCGACCGGCAGTCCGGACACCGCGCGAACGGCCTGCGCCACCGCCGCGCCGGCGGCGAGCGTGACGAGCGGGGCTCCGCCCGCCGCGCCGGCAGGTCTGACAATGATCGAGAGATACAGGCCGGCGCCCGCGGGCGAGAACCACTCGTGGCCGCGGCGGCCACGTCCGGCGTGCTGCACGTCGGCGAGCACGGACGTCCCGTGGGGCTCGCCGGCCAGGGCCAGCGCGAGCGCGAGGTCGTTGGTGGAATCCACTTCCGCGCGAAAGCGGAGCCGGCGAAAGCCGTCGAGGCGGGCCGCGGCGTCGTCGAGCGCGGACGCGACGTCGGCGGGGAGCCCGACCATCAGGCGCCTCGGGGCGCGCGGCCGCCCTCCGCCAGCTCGAGATCGAGGCTGAGGTCCACCGCCCGGGCCGAGTGCGTCAACGCGCCCACCGAAATGCAGTCGGCGCCGCTCGCCGCAAGCCGCCGCACGCGATCGACGGTCATGCTGCCCGATAGTTCGACGCGCGCGCGGCCCGCAACCCGGCGAACGGCCGCCGCGACCGCGGCGTCGTCGAAGTTGTCGAGCATGATGACGTCGGCGCCGGCGGCCACCGCCTCGTCCAGTTCGTCCAGGGTCTCGGCCTCGACTGCGATCAGTCGGCCGTCCTCTGCCGCCCGCGCCCGCTGAATCGCGTCCGTAACGCTGCCGGCAATGCGGATATGGTTGTCCTTGATCAGGATGCCGTCGTACAGACCAAACCGGTGGTTCGCTCCACCCCCGCATCGCACGGCATACTTGGCCAGGGCGCGCAGCGTCGGCACGGTCTTGCGGGTGTCCAGAATCGTGAGACGGCCTTCGGCCGCGTCCACGAACTCGCGCGTCAGCGTGGCGATGCCGGACAGGTGCTGCAGGAAGTTGAGCGCCGTGCGCTCGGCGGTCAGGAGCGATGCGGCCGGCCCCTGCAGCCGCGCGACGACGGTGCCGGCGTCGCAGCGGTCGCCGTCCTCGCGTTCCGCGTGCCAGACGAGGGCGGGATCGACCTCGCCAAAGACCGTCCGCGCCACCGGCATGCCAGCCAGCACACACGACTCCCGCGCGACAATCGTGCCGGCCGCGGCCAGGCTGGACGGGACGATCGCGCGCGTGGTGATGTCGCCGACGCCGACGTCCTCGGCGAGCGCGTGGCGCACGAGGTCCAGGTAAGCCGCCGGATCGAGCCGTTCAGACATCGGACGCCTGCGGTTCAATCGTGACCTGAAGCGGGCCGTCGACGAATGAGACGTCGACGGCGATCACGTTGTTGCCGGCCACGATGTCGCGCTGAATCCCCGGCCAGTGCGGCTCGTACTCGCGCGGAAGGCGAAGGGTCGCGCGCACGGGCACTCCGAAGCCGAGCTTGCGCGACGACCGCTCCTGACGGAGACCGGCGGTGACGTCGGACGCGTGCTGCAGGGCCGCGACGTCGGCCGGTCGGGCGGCACCCGTCAGGGCGGCGATCTCACTCGCGTCCGGCCACTCGGCGCGATGCACGCAGCCGGGCTGCCACCAGGACCAGACCTCCTCGGTCACGAACGGCAGCACGGGCGCGAACAGCCGGAGCAGCACCGACAGCGCGGTCGCACACGCCGCCGTCGCCGACCGCCCGCCCGCGTCGTCGGCGGCCCGCCGCCGCTTGACCAGTTCGATGTAGTCGTCGCAGAACCACCAGAACGCGTCTTCCGTCTCACGCAGCGCGGCGGCGTAGTCGTAGCTGTCGAGATGGCGCGTGGCCGAACGGATCAGCGCCTCCATCCGCAGGAGCATGCCGCGGTCGAGCACTTCCGTGACCGGCCCGGCGGGCGACGTCTTCGCCAGCACGAATCGCGACGCGTTGAGGAGCTTGATCGCGAGCCGCCGGCCAATCTTCATCTGGCCCGGGTCCTTCGGGTCGAAGGCCGTGTCCGCGCCCGGTCCGGCCTTGGCCGCCCAGTAGCGCACCGCATCGGCGCCGTGCTCCTCGAGAAGCCCCATCGGCGTCACGACGTTGCCCTTGGACTTCGACATCTTCTTGCGGTCCGGATCGGTGATCCATCCCGAGATGGCGGCCGCCCGCCACGGCAGCACGCCCGCCTCGAGGTGGGACCGCAGAACCGTCGAGAACAGCCAGGTCCGGATGATGTCGTGCCCCTGCGGGCGCAGGTCCATCGGAAACGTCCGGCGCCAGAGATCCTCGTCTTCGCCCCACCCGCACACGATGAACGGTGTCAGCGACGAGGTCGCCCAGGTGTCCATGACGTCCGGGTCCCCGATGAACCCGCCGGGCTCCCCACGCAGATCGGCCGTGTAGCCGCCGGGCACGTCGGTTGACGGATCGATGGGAAGCCGATCCGCCGGTGGAAGCAGCGGCTGGTCGTAGTTCACCGCGCCGTCGGGACCGACGCGATACCAGACCGGGAACGGCACGCCGAAGAACCGCTGCCGGCTCACGCACCAGTCGCCGTTCAGGCCGTTCACCCAGTTCTCGTAGCGGGCGACCATGTGCGCCGGATACCAGCGCAGCTCGCGCCCGCGCGCCAGCAGCGCCTCGCGCAGCTCGAGCGTCCTGATGAACCACTGCCGGCTCGTGACGATCTCGAGCGGACGATCGCCCTTCTCGAAGAACTTCACGTGATGCGTGAGGGGGCGGGGCTCGCCGATGAGGTCCCCGCTCTCGCGCAGCAGCTCGACCATCCGCGCGCGCGCCTTCGAGGCCGGCAGGCCCGCAATCGCCGTCTGCGCCGTGCGGGCGGCCGCGACATTCTCCGATGCCCACCCCTCGCTGCCCCACGGCACGTCGCGAATGTGACCGTTCGGCTGAATGACGGCCCGCACCGGCAGGCCGAGCTCTCGCCACCAGATGATGTCCGTCACGTCGCCAAAGGTGCAGATCATCGCGATGCCGCTGCCCTTCTCAGGGTCGGCGAGCGGATGCGAACGCACCGGCACCAGCGCGCCGAACAGCGGTGTCCGCACGGATCGGCCGAACCACGGCTGATAGCGCGGGTCGTCCGGATGCGCGACGAGCGCGACGCAGGCGGGGAGCAGCTCGGGACGGGTCGTGTCGATCTCGACGCCAGGTCCACCACCAGGGCCCGCGAACCGGATTCGGTGGAACGCCCCCGGGACCTCGCGATCCTCGAGTTCCGCCTGCGCGACGGCGGTGCGGAAATCCACGTCCCACAGCGTCGGCGCCTCGAGTTGATAGGCGCCGCCGGCGGCAACCAGATGCAGGAACGCCCGCTGCGACACACGGCGCGCGTGGTCGCCAATCGTCGCGTAGGTCATGCCCCAATCGACCGACAGGCCGAGATGGCGCCAGAGCGCCTCGAACGCGCGCTCGTCCTCCCTGGTCAGCCGGACGCAGAGCTCGACGAAATTGGGCCGCGAGATACTGACGGCCGTCTTCGCGGGCGTGGCCGGCGGCTCGAACGCCGGATCGTAGGGCAGCGACGGATCGCAGCGGACGCCGTAATAGTTCTGCACGCGCCGCTCGGTCGGCAGCCCGTTGTCGTCCCAGCCCATGGGATAGAACACGGCCTTGCCACGCATCCGCTGGAAACGGGCCACGATGTCCGTGTGCGTATACGAGAACACGTGCCCGACGTGCAGCGATCCGCTGACGGTCGGCGGCGGCGTGTCGATCGAGAACACCGACTCGCGCGGCGCGCGGCGATCGAAGCGGTAGATCCCGTCGGCCTCCCATCGGGCCTTCCACTTCGCTTCGAGGCCTTCCAGCGCGGGTTTTTCGGGAACGACGACGGGCATGGAGGAAGCGGGAAATCGCCTGAGGTCTTCGGTATTCGGTCCTGGGTTTTCGGTCTGCATCACCGATCAGCCGACGACAAGCTCCGAGCCTAGAGGCAGAACCGAAAACCGGGAACCGGAGGCCGAAGACTACTCAGAATTCGCCTTGATCCGCTCAATCTCTTCCCGCACCAGCCGTTCGGCGGTCTCGTGCACGATCCCGCGCACGACATCGTCGGTCATCCGGACCAGGACGCGGCGGACCGCCTCCTCGATGGCCGCGTCGGAGACCGCCTCGGCCGGCGCCGGCGGAGGTGCGGACGGCGTGGCGTGCTCGGCGGCCAGAAGTGCAGAAAATGCGCTGGCGAGCGAAACCTTCGACGCCGCCTGGGCCGGCGCGGGCTCGACGGGTCGCGAGGCCGGCTTGTCCTTCCCGGCGTTCTCCCACACCGGCCGGACGGGAGGCTCCAGCGGCTGGGGATCGAGCCCCCCCTCGAACGCGCCGGACGCGGAGCGTGTCGCGCTCCCGGGCACACGGAAGGGCGTGACAGTCGCCGGTTCCGCGCGGCCCGCCTCGTCGGCCAACCCGCCCTGACGACCGGCCGAGGAGGCCATGAGCAGAGTCTTGACGCGGCTCACGAGCTGCTGCGGCTCGAATGGCTTCACCAGCACGCCGTCGCAACCGACGCTCCTCGCGCGGGCCTCGTCCACCGGCTCGAAGGCGCCGGCCAGCAGGAGCACGGGCACGTTCTTGAGTCGGGACGACTTCTTGACGTGCGAGCAGACGGCATAGCCGTCCACCTCAGGCACTTCGACGTCCACGAGGACGATGTCCGGCCACTCGGTATCCATCCACTGGATGGCCCGGCGTCCATCGCTCACGGAAACCACGCGCACATCCTCGTGCGCGAAAGTCAGCTCGATCACACGCTGGATGGTGACGCTGTCGTCCGCGAGGAGCAGGGTCTTCGGCATGGCAACTCAGAGCGCTTCGACGCGCGGGCGAACAGCCTCGTGAATGAAATCGATGATCTGCTGCATGGAACTGCCCGGAACGAACACGGCCTGAATGCCCATGGCCTTCAGGGCCGGCACGTCCGCAGCCGGCACGATGCCGCCGACCAGCACGACCACGTCGTCCAAGCCCTTTTCACCGAGCAGCGCCATCAGGCGCGAACAGATGTGCATATGGGCTCCGCTCAGGATCGACAGTCCAATGACGTCAGCGTCCTCCTGAAGAGCGGCGGAGACGATCTGCTCGGGCGTTTGTCGGAGCCCGGTATAGACCACCTCCATGCCAGCATCGCGCAAGGCCCGCGCGATGACCTTGGCGCCGCGGTCGTGCCCATCGAGGCCAGGCTTGGCAATGATGACGCGGGGCGGCCGGGTGACCAAAGAGTCCGTTGGCATGCCGGGTCAACATTCTATTGCAAGGGACATGCCCCGGGGCCACCACTTTGGGCTCCGCACGCGCATCGCGCGGCAAAACTGTGCCAGCGGCGTCCCCCGTCGCGACTCGCACACCCGTCTGGCCGCCTCAGAGGGCCGGCGCCTCCACATACTCGCCCCACACCCGCCGCAGGGCGCCGCACATCTCGCCGAGGGTTACGTACGCCCGTGCGCATTCGAGGAGCGGCGGCATCGTGTTGTCGGCTCCGCTGGCCGACTGCACCAAGGCGGCCAGGGCCCGCTCGGCGCGCGCCGGGTCGCGCCGCCGCCGGACATCGTCCAGCCGCTGACGCTGCCGGCCGGCGGCGCCCTCGTCGATATAGAGCGTGGGTACCGGCTCGCCGCCGCCCTCGACCGCCGTGGTCACGCCGACGATCGGCCGCTCGCGCCGCTCGACCGCCTGCTGAAAGCGATAGGCCGCGTTGGCGATCTCCCGCTGAGGATAGCCGGCCTCGATCGCGGCGACCATCCCGCCCATCCGGTCGATGATCTCGAGGTACTCCGCGGCTTCGCGTTCGAGGTCCGTCGTCAGTCGCTCCAGGAACCACGATCCGCCCAGGGGATCCACGACATCGGTCACGCCGCTTTCGTGCGCCAGGATCTGCTGCGTCCGCAACGCCAGCGTGGCCGCCTCGGCCGTGGGCAGCGCGAGCGCCTCGTCGAGGGCGTTCGTGTGCAGGGAGTTCGCGCCGCCCAGGACCGCCGACAGCGCCTGAAGCGCGGTGCGGACGACGTTGTTGTAGGGCTGCTGGGCGGTGAGCGAGACGCCCGCGGTCTGGGTGTGGAAGCGCAGCTTCCACGAGCGCTCGCTCTTCGCGCCGAAACGATCGCGCATCACTTCAGCCCAGATTTTCCGCGCCGCACGGAACTTCGCAATCTCCTCGAAGAAGTCGCTGTGCGAGTTGAAGAAGAAGGAGATCTGCGGCGCGAAGCCGTCCACGTCGAGCCCCGCGTCCACGCCGTACTGCACGTACTCGAGGCCGTCCCGCAGCGTGAACGCGAGTTCCTGCAGGGACGTCGATCCCGCTTCGCGGATATGGTAGCCGCTCACGGAGATCGTGTTCCACTTCGGCACGTGCTCGGCGCAGAACGTGAAGATGTCCGTGATGAGCCGCATCGACGGACGCGGCGGGAAGATG
>CAZFAT010000180.1:0-6675 GCA_964517075.1 uncultured Solibacteraceae bacterium | reverse complement strand
CAACCGAGAACCGAGAACTGTCTAGTCCACTCCCAACACCTGAATCGGCACCGGCGTGAAACACAGCGCGAAGATCACGACGGCTGCCAGGGCCACGAGGGTGCGCCGCCCGGTCACGGCGAGCTCTTCGTTGACCACACGCGGATGACGAAAGCCGAAGTACAGCGCCATCACGATCATCATCACGGCCATGGCCGCCCAGCTCGACGACTGCCACGTCAGGAGGACGACCGCGAGGAGCGTGAGGCGCGAGAGCCAGGCCGCGTGGCGGCCGAGCGTGGCATACATGATGTGGCCGCCATCGAGCTGGCCGAACGGCAGCAGGTTTAGGGCCGTCGCCAGCATGCCCCACCACGCGGCAAACCCCAGCGGGTGCACCATCACGTCCGCGCCTTCGGCCAGCGGACCGAAGTGCCAGTACTCCAGCACCTTCCAGAGCAGCGGCTCCCCGAAATAGATCACGCCTCGCGACGTCTCGAGCACCGCGACCTCCGACATGGACATGCCCCAGTAGAGGAACGGCACGAGCGCGACGAACCCGGCGATCGGACCGGCGACGCCGATGTCGAACAGCGCGAGCGTCGAGGGGAATGGCTCCTTGATGCGGATCACCGCCCCGAGCGTGCCGGTGAGGGGCAACGGCGCGGGCAGAAAATAGGGGAGGGTCGCGTCCACGTTGTGGCGGCGACAGGCGAAGTAGTGGCCGAACTCGTGCGCGCTCAGGATGGTCAGGAGCGGGATCGAGTACCAGAGGCCGTGCTGGAAGATCTCCCAGCTGAATGCCTCGGCCAGGCCGATCTGACCGCCGGTCATCAGGAAGGCCCAGAGGCTCTGCGCGAACGTGGTTGTGAAGAACGTCAGGCCGAACAGGATCAGGTGCGGGCCGTAGCGGTGCTGGAACTTCGGCCGCGCCGGCCACACCGGCCAGCCGGTATCCGTCGGTGCCCCCGCGAGGGGCAGGTGGTCGGTCGAGGACGTGGCGACGGACGTCTCGGGGGAGTCCGCGTTCACTCCGGCTGACCGCCGATGTTCTGGAGTTCCTTGCCGGGTTTGAACCGAATCGTCCGACCAGGGGGAATCCGGACTTCCTTGCCCGTCCGGGGGTTGCGGCCGATCCCCCGCTTGCGCGGTTTGACCTGGAAGACGCCAAAGCCGCGCAGTTCGATGCGCTCGCCGCGCATCATCGACGCCCGCATGGCGTCGAACACGGCGTCGACGGCGACCTCGGCCTTCACCTTGGTAATGTCCGCCAGCCGCGACACCTCGTTGACGATGTCGACCTTTATCATGAGTCCGGGGCGCCTCGATCGCTGTAAGTGACGATAAAGAAAAGGACTTACGCTGTCAAGCCGCGCCAACCTGCTACACTCCTCCACGTGACCACGAGGAGTTCGGGACCCACCGTGGTCCTCGTCGGCCGGCCCAACGTCGGCAAGTCCACGCTTTTCAACCGCATCACCGGCCGCCGGCGCTCCATCGTCGCTCCCGTTGCCGGGACGACGCGGGATGTGCTGGCCGCGCCGGCGGTCTGGCGCGATCGCGCGTTCACGCTGGTCGATACGGGGGGCTTGTTCGGCGCGACGAGCGATCCGCTGCACGCGCAGGTCGTCGCGCACGGGCTGCGGGCGCTCGACAGCGCCGACCTGTTTGTCTTCGTGCTCGACGCCCGCGAAGGCCTCGTGCCCGGCGACGAGGAAATCGCGCGGCGGCTGCGCCAGACCGGCCGCCCGGTCGTGCTGGCGCTCAACAAGACTGACGATCGACAGGCGCGCAACCGCGTGCTCGAGTTCTACCGGATGGGCTTCGACCCGGCGTATGAAGTGGCGGCCGAACATGGCGACGGCGTGTACGAATTGCTGGACGCGGTCGTGGCCAGCCTGCCGTCGGGCGGCGGCCCACGGGAGGCCGAGGTCGACGAGACGAAGATCGCGATTGTCGGACGGCCCAACGTCGGGAAGTCGTCGCTCGTCAATCGCCTGCTGCGCGAGGAGCGGGTCATGGTCAACGCCATGCCAGGGACCACGCGCGATCCGGTGGATGTCGTGCTGCAGTGGCGTAAGCGCCGGCTGCGCATTCTCGACACCGCCGGCATGCGCCGGCCCGGTCGCGTGGCCGAGGGCGGCACCGTCGAGGCGGTGAGCGTGGTGCTGGCCCGTCGGGCCATGACGCAAGCCGACGTCGTCGTGCTCGTGGTGGACGCGACCGAGGGCGCGGGCGATCGCGAAGGCGCCATCGCCGGCGAAGCGGAGCGGGCCGGCTGCGGCATCGTCATCGCGGTCAACAAGTGGGACCTGGTGCGCGGCCGCGGGCAGGACTTCGTCGAGGCCTTCGACGACAAGCTGCGCTTCCAGCTGAAGTTCCTCGAGTACGCCCCCATCGTGCACATCTCGGCGCTGACCGGCGAGCGCACGCCGCGCCTGCTCGAAGTCGTCGATCGGGTGGCGGAAGCGCGTCGACGCCGCGTGCCGACGCCCGAGCTGAACCGCTTTCTGGCGGCGGCGACGGCCGCCCATCCGCCGACGAGCAAGACCCAGCGCGAGGTCCGCATCCTCTACGGCGCCCAGACGGGCACGGCGCCCCCCGCGTTCGTGCTGTTCACGAACGTCGCGACCGAATTTCATTTCTCCTACGAGCGGTTCCTCGTCAACCAGCTGCGCAAGACGTTCGGCTTCGAGGGGACGCCGATCCGCCTGTCCGTCCGGCGGCGCACGCGCAAGGCGGCGCCGGGCGGGGCACGGCGGACGTCGCGACGTGCGACCGAGGCGCACGAGGCGAATGAGGGGCGCCGGCACGCCGATCGGCCGCGAAAGGGCTGATATACTGGCGCCGCGCATGAGCGCGTCCCCGTCATGAGCACTCCGGCGACGACGGTCGCGATCCCCAACCGGCCACTGTTTCGGGCTCAGGAAGTCTGTGACCTGGCGGACGTGCAGGCCTACGTGCTGCGATCGTGGGAGGCCGAGTTCCCTGATCTGGGTGTGGCCAAGACGGCTGGCGGTCCGCGCGTGTACCGCCGCGCCGATGTCGAGCTCGTCCTCCGCATCAAGCACCTGCTGTTCGTCGACGGCCTGACGCTGGCCGGCGCCCGGCGGCGGCTGAGCGAGGACGGCTTCAGCGCGGTTGAGGACGAGGTGCGCGACGCCGACGTCGCGGCCATGATCGATGGCGAGACGCGGCAGGAGCTGCGCAATGTGCGACGAGGGCTGCAGTGGATTCTGGGCGTGCTGTCCGGTCAGGGCGTGACCGCCGAGGATTTCGTGCTGACGGCCGAGCGCGGCGCGAGCGCCGCGGCGCGATCCGCCGCCCGGGGAGCCGCGCCATCGAAGCGCAAGGTCAAGCCCGCGAAGGCCCCTGCCAAGAAGAAGAAGCGGCATTGATGAGATCAAGCCCTGTTATCACCTCGGGATGTAGCGCAGCCTGGTAGCGCACCTGACTGGGGGTCAGGGGGTCCCGAGTTCGAATCTCGGCATCCCGACCAATCTTTACCGCAGCGCATCGGCCGGCCCCCAGCCGGCCGATTTATTCTGTGCCTCATGTCCGCCCACCCGGTCCGGTGTATAACCACACACACACGAGCAGTGCACGTCCGCGGACGCACCCAGCGCGGCGATCGTTGCACCTCCCGGAGGTCCGCATGCGGAATCTGAAGTTCGTCGGCACACTCGTTCTCGGTCTGGTGGTCGGTCTTCCGGTCTACATGTTCGAGGCCGCGATCGCCGCGGCTGACCAGGACCAGGCACCGCAGGATCCGGCACCGGCACGGGGGCGTGGGCGGGGTATTGGCATTCCCGGCGCTGCGGGTCGGGGAGCGCGGGGCGCCCCGGCGCCGATTGATCCTGGAGGCGTGCAGCGACAGCGCCTGGATCTGGACACCGTCCTGTTCACTGACGCGAAAGGGATGACGCTCTACACCTACCAGAAGGACACGCCCGGCCAATCGGCGTGCAGCGGACCGTGCGTGACCAACTGGCCGCCGCTCGCCGCGGCGGCGGATGCCACGCCGTCGGGGAGCTGGACGATCATCACGCGTGCGGATGGTACGCGGCAGTGGGCCCACATGGGCCGGCCGCTTTACACGTTCGCCAAGGACACGAAGCCCGGCGACCGCGCGGGCGACAACGCGGGCGGCGGCGCCTGGCGCGCGGCCTCGCCGTTCGTACCCTACGTGCGGCCTGGCAAATGAGACCGGCCGTCTTTCGCGGGGGTCTCGCGCTGCTCGCGGTGACGGTCGCGGGCGCCGGCGCGGCGCGCGCGCAGCCGACGCCCCCGCCGGCACCAGCCGCCGCCGCGCGTGGCCAGGCCCGGGGCCCGGTCAGCACCGAGCCGCGGATGCTCATGCTGTGGGAGAGCGGGGCGCCAGGCGCGCTCGGCTCCTCCGACACCGACATCCCGACGCTGACGTACTACCCCCCGAACGGCCGCGGATCGACTACGGCCATCATCGTGGCGCCCGGTGGGGGATATGGCAACCTGGCGATGAACCACGAAGGGCGGCAGATCGCCAACTGGTTCAACGCGCAGGGGGTCGCCGCGTTCGTGCTGAAGTACCGGCTGGGGCCGCGCTATCGTCACCCGATTCCCCTCGGCGACGCGCAGCGCGCGGTGCGCCTCGTTCGCACTCGCGCCGCGGAGTTCGGTCTCGATCCGGCGCGCATCGGCTTCATGGGCTTTTCAGCGGGCGGTCACCTCGCGTCGGCCGCGGGCACGCGGTTCGATGTGGGCGCGGCATCCGCGCCCGATCCGATCAATCGCGAGAGCAGCCGGCCCGACTTCCTCGTCCTGGCCTATCCGGTCATCCTGTCGACGCCGCCCTACGCGCATCAGGGATCGTTCCGCAACCTGCTCGGAGATTCGCCCGACGCTGCCCGCCTCGAAGACGTGTCGTCGAATCGCCAGGTCACGAAGGACACGCCGCCGACGTTTCTCTTCCACACGAACGCCGATACGGGTGTCCCGCCTGAGAACAGTGTCGAGTTCTACCTCGCGCTGCGGAAGGCGGGCGTGCCCGCTGAGATGCATATCTTCGAGCGGGGCCCGCACGGCGTGGGTCTGGGCATGACCGATGCGGCGCTGGCGGCGTGGCCCACGCTTCTCTCGAACTGGCTCCGGCAGCGCGGACTGCTGGCAGGGCCGCCGGCCCCGGCGCGCGGCGCAGGCACTCCCGGGCGCGGGCAGTAGCACCAGCGATCGTTCACAGACGGGAGAACTCAGATGGATCGACATGACGGGCGCAGCCTCGATCGGCGTGCCTTTCTGAAGACCGCCGGCGCCGGCCTGACGGCCGGTGGCGTGATGATGACGCCGCGCGAGGCGGCGCTCGCGCAGAGCGTCGCCGAGAAGGCTCGGCTCGATCGGCTCGCAAGCAACAGTTGGCCCATTCGCAGTCTGTTCCGTACGCGGCAGGCGGGCGGCGCTGGCCGGGCTGGTGGCAGGGGCGGCGCGAGGGGCGCGGCACCCGGCTCCGCCGCTCCCGACACGGCGGCGCGAGGGCGCGGCCAGACCGGCGCGGCCGGTGGCGGCGGCGCTCAGGGGACCGCCGGACGCGGCAGTGTCCCGGCCAACCGCGATCGCACGACGACGGCCGAGATGAAGCAGCGGTATGGCGAAATCACGATGCTCGACTTCCCGCAGTGGACGAAGGACACGTTTCCCGGCGTCACGAGGATGGACATCCGGTCGGGACTTTTCGGCGATGTCACCGATGACAGCATGTTCATCACGGCCGCCGCAGGGGGCGGGGGCGGCGCCGGGTTCGACCCCATGAGCCCGTCGGGGCGCAAGTGGCTCGACCGGCTGGCCGGCACGCTCGTGAAGACCGGCGCCAAGGTGCAGCACATTTCGAACAACGCGCCGTTCGCGCTGGCCGACTTCGGATCGCCCGAAGCCGACGCTCGGCGCAAAGCCGGCGTGGCGATGGCGAAGCGCTGGCTCGAGGGCTGCGCGGTCCTGCGGCCGGTCTCGATGCGCATGAACTCGCCGCAGGCGCTCGGCCCGTCCATCCGCCCGAACGCCAACCCGCAGGGCGGCGACGGCTATCCGAGGAATCTCGACATCGTCCCGCTGCTGAACGCGGCGATCGAGTCCTACAAGGAGATGGCGGACTTTGGCGGCAACCTCGGGATCAAGGTGACGATCGAGAACCACTGGGGCCTGGCCGCCGACCCGATGAACATCCGGATCATCCTCGACACGGTCAATCACCCGTACTGCGAAGCGACGCCGGACTTCTGCAACTGGGAGCACGAGTACATGCTCTTCAACGGGCTGAAGGCGCTCGCGCCGTACGCCACGTCGAACAGCCACGCGAAATACTGGGATCGCTGGGGCGATCTGAACGACGTGCAGCGCTCGGCGCGCATCATGCTGGCGGGCGGGTTCAAGGGCACGTTCGCGCTGGAGTACGAGGCGGGGCCGCTGAACGGCGTCGAGGGGGCCAAGTACCTCTACAAGGAAGTCCTGGCGGCGCTCACGAGTCCCACACCAGTGAGCTGACCGGTCTTCAGCAGTCGGGCGTCCGGGCCGCCGTGCTAGGGTTGGTCCGCCAGCCTGCCAGATCAGAGGGACGTCGTCGTGCGGCGTACGCGTGTCCGGCCCGGCGCCCCATGCGTCGGTGCGTGTCGCCCGATCTCCGTCTGTGACTCTGTGGTCTGTGGGTCTGATCGCCGTGGTGACGCT
>CAZFAT010000179.1:0-18916 GCA_964517075.1 uncultured Solibacteraceae bacterium | reverse complement strand
CGCCCGCCACGTGCCGTTCCGCTCGATGAGTGAGCTCCAGGGTGATGACAGCACCGCCACGTCGCCGGGGATGTCGGAGTCCGCGAGCTGACGCGCAAGCTTGTCGGGAGCGAGCAAGTCGTCCGCGTCGAGCATTTGCACCCAGTCTCCCGCGGCGCGACGCCATCCGTCGTTGCGCGCGGCCGCCGGGCCGCCCGTGACCTTGCGACGAACGACGTCATGACGCAGTTGTGCACACCGCAACCGCCGCCCAGCGATCGCCGCCGTGTCGTCACTCGAGCCGTCGTCCACGACAAGGACCTCGAGCGCATCGCGAGGCCAGGTCTGCGCGGCGACGGATGCCAGCGCGGCGTCAATCCATGGCGCGGCATTGAAGGCCGGAACGACGACGCTGACCAGGGGACGCATGGTGAACCGCTCAGGGCCGACGCCGGAAGGTCACACGGCGGCCCGCGGCGGTTCCGCCGCCGACCGTGGTCACCGGGGCGGACAGTGCCGCCACTTCCATGGTGTAGCGGAAGTTCAGCACGCCGGCGTACTCATCGCGCCGGTGACCGAGGGGCGGCGTCCGGACACTCAGCTCCGGCACGCACTCGAGGTCGTCGAGGAAGTGCCCTTCGTCGTAGAGGCTCACGTGCCAGCGATACGGCCCGGGCCGAAGCGCGAGTCCTTCGAGGTCGTACACGATTTCGTAGAGACCAGCCTCGAGGGCGATATTGTCCGTGCCCGTGCCCCAGAGAACCCTGCCGTCACGGTCGTACAGGAGGATGCCGTGATGGCCGTCGCGAATCGGCCGATCGATGCGGACCGAGAAGCGCGCCGTCACGGGACCGAAGTCCGTGACGTCGTGCCGTGCCGTCCCGGGCTCACCCAGCGTCCACGAGAGGAATTGCGCGCCGGCGCTCCCGCCGGGCCGATCGGCCAGCGCGGTCATGAAACTGGCTTCGTAGCGGTTGGTCACATCGTCGGTCGGCCCGACGACCATCAACCGGCCGTGTTCCAGCCAGAGGCACCGGCTGCACAGTCGTCGCAACTGGTTCAGTTGATGGGAGACGAAGACGACCGTGCGGCCATCGCGGCTCACATCGTCCATCTTGCCCATGCACTTGCGCTGGAACGCGAGGTCGCCGACGGCCAGCACTTCGTCGATGAGCAGGATGTGTGGCCGGAGGTGAGCGGCGACGGAAAAGGCCAGGCGCATCTGCAGGCCGCTCGAGTAGTGCTTCACGGGCGTGTCGAGGAAGCGGCTGACGTCGGCGAAGGCCACGATCGCGTCGAAGTTCCGGCGGATCTCCGCGCGGCTCATCCCGAGAATGGCGCCGTTGACGAAGATGTTCTCGCGTCCGGTGAGCTCGGGGTGAAATCCGGTCCCCACCTCGAGCAGCGAGCCGACCTGGCCCCGCACGTCGGCGTATCCGGCGGTGGGATCCGTGATGCGCGCGAGGATCTTGAGGAGCGTGCTCTTGCCCGATCCGTTGCGGCCCACCACGCCGACGACCTCGCCCGGCGCGACCTCGAACGAGACGTCCTCCAGCGCCTGAATCCAGGCAGGGTCGGCCGGCGCCGGTTCGTCGCCGCGGAGTCGGCGGACGGCCCGTGCCGGCGCACGGGCCGCGCGGGCGAGGGAGTCGCGCAGCGCGCCGTACGGGGCCCGGCTGCCGAGCCGGTAACGCTTGCTCAGCCCGTACGCCGCAATGGCGAGGGTCATGTCAGATGATGTCGGCGAAGGTCCGCTCGGTCCGCCGGAAGTAGAACAGGCCCCCCACCAGCGCGACCACCGTCGCAGCGGTGGACACCCAGACCGTGGCGGGGAAGGCTCGCTCGCCCAGGAGGGCCCATCGGAACGATTCGACGACCCCGACCATGGGGTTGAGGGCGTACCAGAACTGCCACTCCTGAGGCACCAGTGACATCGAGTACGCGACGGGCGTCACGAACAACCAGAGCTGCGTCAGGAGCGGCAGGGTGTACCGGATGTCGCGATAGCGGACGTTCAGGGCCGCCAGCCACAGACCCGCGCTGAGCGCGGTCAGCACGGCGAGCAGCATCCAGAACGGGACCGTCAGGACGGCCAGGCTGGGCGTGAGCCCGTAGTAGGCCATCAATCCGAGCAGCACGCCGAAGGACACGAGGAAGTCGATCACGCCGACGCCGACGCTCGCAAGCGGCACGATCAGCCGCGGAAAGTACACCTTGCTGATCAGCCGCTGATTGGCCACGACGCTCTGGCTGGACTCGGTCAGGGCGAACGCGAACAGCTGCCATGGCAGGAGCGCGGCGTACGCGAACACGGGATATGGCAGGCCGTCGGACGGCAACCGGCCCAGCCGGCCAAAGACGACGCTGATGACGACCATCGTACAGAAGGGCTGGGCGATGGCCCAGCCGATGCCGAGCGCCGTTTGCTTGTACCGGACCTTGACCTCGCGCCAGACGAGGAAATAGAGGAGTTCCCGCGCGGCCCAGATTTCGTCGACGTGAATCGGCAGCCAGCCCTGGGCCGGTGCGATCCGGTGGACCAGCGGATCGGAGGTCGTGGAGGCGGAAGGCACAGGCGGGTCGAGGCCTACGCGCGGTGCGCCGACCGCTGGTAGTACTTCGCGTAGTCCTTCCGGTAGTACGGCGCGTAGTAGTAGGCGTGGCGGTGGATGTTGACGCGGTTGAGCACGGCCCCGACGAACTTCGCGTTGGCCGCGCGCAGATGCTCGATGGCGGTCATCGCGCTCTGGCGGGGTGTCATCTCGGATCCGATCACGAAGAGGACGCCGCCGGCGGGCCGGGCCACAATCGCGGCGTCGGTCACCGGCATGACCGGAGGCGCATCGAGCACCACCCAGTCGAAGCGGGTCTTCAATTCCTCGAACAGCGCCAGATACCGCTGGGACCCCAGCAGCTCGGCCGGGTTCGGCGGAACGTGGCCGGCCGACAGCAGCCACAGATTCGCGACGGTGGTGGTCCGGACGGCGTCGGAGAGTTTCGCGTCGCCGATCAAGACGTTGGAGAGCCCCGGTTCCTGCGATCGCCCCAGCGCCTCGTGCAGCCGCGGGCGGCGCAAGTCGGCGTCCACGACGAGCGTCCGCTGCCCCGCCTGCGCCAGGGTGATGGCCAGGCTGCTCGACACGACCGTCTTGCCCTCACCGGGGCCCGTGCTCGTCACGATGACGGAGCGCGCTCCCGGTTCGGCCGACGAGAAGATGACCGCGGTCCGCACGGCGCGGATGGCCTCGTCAAAGGCGGGCGGCACCGTCTCAGCCAGCATCGGCGCCTCCTGGGCGTTCTCGCTGCCCTTCGCCAGCGGAATGATCCCGAGGAACGGGAGGCCAAGATGCGTCTTGATCTCCTCGGGCGACTTGATGCGGCTGTCGAAGTACTCGACGCCGAAGGCGAGCAGCAATCCCATCGTCAGTCCACCGAGCGCGGCGAGCGTCAGGTCGCGCCGCGTGTTCGGCAACACGGGCACGCGCGGAATCTCGGCCCGGTCCACGACCTGGATGTTGCTGCCCTTGAACTCGTTCGAGATGCTGGTCTCGTTGGTGCGCAGGAGCAGGTTCTCGTACAGCTGCCGGTTGCTCTCCGCCTCGCGCTCGAGCTGCGCGTACTCGATGGCATGACGATCGAGACCCAGCGCCTCGTTCTTCTGCGCCTCGAGCGCCTGCGCCATCGCGTCTTCCCTGGCCCGCGCGGTCTCGAACTCGGCCCGGACGGCCTCCGCGATGCGATCCATCTCGGCGTTGAGCCGCTCGGTCGTGGTCTGGATCTGCGCCGTGATCGCCTTGAGCGGCCCGTAGTTTTCGCCGAACTCCTGCCGCCTGAGATCCGCCTGCTGGGCCTGCTGGGTGGCCAGTTGAGTCTTCAGCTGCTGCACGGCGGCGCTCTCCATGACGGCGGGAAACGCATCGAGCGGCGCGCCCCGCTGGCGCAGCTCGGCCAGTTGCTGGTAGCGGGCTTCGCGATCGAACCGCGCCAATCGGGCGTCGGTCAGCTGCTGGTTGAGCGCGGTCAGCTTCTGCACGACGATGTTCTGCCGGTCGTCGAGCGACACCGCGCGGTTGCGTTCCTTGAACGTCTGCAGCGCCTGATCGCTCTCGGCGACCTTCAGGCGCAGCTCCCCGAGCTGACCGCTGAGCCAGTCGTTGGCTTCCTTGGACGCGTCAAACCGCAGCTCGAGGCTGTGCTTGATGTACTGCTCGGCCAGGGCATTGGCCGCGCGTGCCGCATATTCGGCGTCGGGCGAACGGAACCGCAGGTCGACCAGCGTCGACATCCGGACGGGCACCACGCTCAACGTGCTCAGGAAGTGGTCGACCTTGCCCGCCTGGATGGCGCCAGGCACAACCGGAGACGCGACGGTCGCCGGTTCGCCGGCGACCCACTGCCGCACCCACGCCACGCCCTGCCCGGCCCACACGAGCGGGCTCAACGAGAACCGATCGGGAGGCGGCAGGCGCTCGGGCTTGCCCTCGCGTTCGAGCGCCTCGACGGCCCGGAGCGCCAGCTGGCGGCTCTGCAGGACGCGCGTCTGCGTGGCGTAGAAGGAGTCCTCGTACCAGGCGTCGCGATCGGCGAGCACACTGTCGATGGTGGTCGCCCGGCGCGCGTCCTTCTCCACCATAATCTGCGTGGAGGCCTGATAGAGCGGCGTCGTCCGGAGGCTGCTCACGGCGCCGGCGAGGACAATCAACACGAACGCCGGAATCGCGGCCCACCGGCGCTTGTACAGGATGCGCAGGTACTCGGTGGGATGCCAGGTGGCGGCGGCGATCGGTCGATGCGGGGAGCTGGGCATGGCCATGGATCGGTCCTGTTCCTACAGAAGGCTCTTGCGGACGACGATCGTGTCGCCGGGTTTGACCTCGTCGGTCAGCTTCACGTCGAATTCCCGGGGCGCGGGCTGTCCCGAGACGCGGCGAAGGATCCTCAGCCCGCGGGACGTGCCCTTCTCGCTGATGTCGCCGGCCAGCGCGAGCGCCTGCCGGACCGTCATGCCGGTGGTGATGGTGTAGGCGCCCGGCCGGTTGACGTAGCCGGTGATGATCACCTGTTGGGCGCGCTGGATGATGACGTGGTCGCCGTCCTGAAGGACGAGGTTGTGGCCCGCGAGGTTCCCGCTCGTCAGCTCGCGGAGGTTGGCGGTCAGATGTTGATCCTCCGCGTTGGGCTTCGCGGGATCGGCCGCCGGCCGTACGATGAGAATGTCGTCGCCCGCGTCGCTCGTGGCCATGCCGGCTCGGACCAGCGCATCGAACAGCGTGATCTCTCCGGCAAAGGCGATCGGTCCCTGCACCTTGACCTCGCCCGTGACGGTGACGCTCTTGTTCAGGGCCTGCTGCAACTCGACCGTGACGCGGGGATTGCGGTGATAGTCCCGCTCCCGCAGCCGCTGGGCCACCACCTCCTCCAGGTCGCGCACCGTCAATCCGCGTGCGGGAATCACGCCCACGATCGGGTGCCACAGGGCGCCGTCGGCATCCAGCACGAACTTGCCGGACAGGTCGGGCGCATTGAAGACGGTCACCGTGACCTGATCCCGCGGTCCCATCCGCGGCGTGCCCTGGACCGCCAGCGGCGTGGCTCCCCCGCTCGCCACCACAAGCGCCAGGATGGCCAACCCGCACAGCTGTCTAGTAGCCATAGGTCAACGACCCTCCGACCCGGTATCCCGAATACGACCGCCCGGCCACCGGAGACTGGCGGCGGTCGTGGTTGAGATCGACGCCGATGCGCACATCGTCGCCGAGATGTCGTCCGCCACCGACTCCCAGCGTGACGAGGCGGTCACGGCGATCACCCGCGGCAGGCAGCAAATCACTCGTGAGGAAGGCCCGGTAGGCCAGCTCGCTGCGACCGCCGCGCACGACCACGTCCCAGACGTAGCCCACGGCCTGTTTGACTTCCAGCAGGCCGGTCGTGGAGACGAAGTAGGGCCACGCCTCCTCGAACGAGTACTCGACGTCGCGATCGAGCCTGACGGTGAATCGTGTCTGCTCGAGCAGGATGTAGCTGACGCGCACGGCTGCCACCACGTCGGCATGGTCCGGCATGGAGGCATGCTTCGCGGTCAGGCGGCGCAGTCCCGCGACAGCCGTCCCCGAGACGAGCGCGGACGGCTTCATCTCCAGGCCTGCTGTGACGACCAGGTTGTCACTGTCGCGGACGGGTTCGAACTCGAACCGCTCCCGGCGGTGGCGCGCGGCCACGGTCACGGTGGTGAGCGCGCTGAGCGCGACGTGTCCTTCGACCGTGGCGTCGTCCGTGACGCGGTTCAGCCGCGTCGCAAAAAGCACGCTCCCGGCGGACAGGTCACCAAACTCCACCCGGGACCGTTCGCCGTGCAGGTCGAGCGACGTGCGCGCGCCGAACCGCACCAGCAGGCCGCCGGCCCCGGTACGGGTCTTCTGCAGCACGCGCTCGTCGATCTCCAGGTTCGGACGGTGGCGCGACCGCAGGTAGCCGGCTTCGAGATACGGCGACAGGCGCGTGAAGTCCAGGTCGACGCGCGCCTGCTGATTGATGTTGACCGACCGCTGGCCGCTCGATTTCTGGAAGTAGTTCCATTCCGCCAGCGTCCGGCTGCTCAGCCGCGCCGGGCCCACCCGCATCGTCGCGTCGAGCCCGGGCACAAGCATTGCCACGACGTCGCGCGCCGGTGAGTCGCTCTCGTTGAACACGTTGCTGTCGACACCCAGATCGCGGAGGGCCAGTCGCGGCGTCAGCCCGACCGGACCGAGTTCCATGGTGGGATCCACCGGAGCGCCGAAATCCTGCGCAGCGACCGGCGACGTCATGACGGCAGCAAGCAGCCAGACGACCGAAACCGCCGCCCGCACCAGCGACCAACCCACACAGTGAGTCAGACGCCGCCGGGCCGGGTCGGCCGGATCGCAAGGGGAAGGAAGAGGAGAAACGGACCGGCGCGACGCGCCGGTCGGGCCACGGGTCAGCGGCTGGGACTCGCCTCGGTCACGGCAATCGCCGTCGCGGTACCCGCGCCGGCGAGAATCAGCCACAAGGCCGCCGGGCTGACGCCACAGTCGATGTTCACGTCGTTCCGCGTGATGGCATCCGGACTCGACAGCAGATACGGCCCCTCGCTGCAGACGATCTTGCGGGCTCGCAGGTCCACGAGCTCCACCAAGTAGCGCTTCGACAGCGTGAGCTTGCCCACACTGAAGAGGCCCTGGGCGGTCAGCGGCGCGGTCTGAACCACCTGGCCGTTGGCCACGTCGCGCAACTGCACGCTGAAGTTCGAGTAGGGCTCGCGCGCTTCGTCCACCGCCCGGCCGCTGATCGTGCCGAGGGTGTCCTGCGCCAGCACCGGTGAGGCGCCAAGGATCACCGCCAGCCATCCCGCGACAAGTCGTCGAGTCGTCACAGCCATGACCTTCCGTCCGGTCCCCGTCAGCATAAACTCTGCGTCGGGCGACCACAAAAATCTTCCGCGACCTGCCCGACCCTGTCAAGGCGATCGCGGAGAAACTGTATCGGCGCCGCCGGGAACCGGTGGCGTTTTTGATACACACGGTCATTTACCGCCGGGCTCCGAGCAAGGAGCGGGCGACATTCAGCTGGCGCACCTTCCGATAGAGGTTCGTCCGCTGGATGCCGAGCGCCTTGGCCGCATCGCCCACCCGGCCGTGATGCCGCACCAGCACCGCGCTGATGCACTCCCGCTCGAACCGCGCTTTCAGATCCCGCAGGGTCACGCCGGTGTCGAGGCGCGTGGCGACGCCCTCCAAGCTGGCGCGCTCGAGCAGATCGTCGATCTGAATCACCGACCGACGCACCGACAGCGCCACGCTGTGGATGAGCTGGCCGAGCTCGACGGCATTGCCCGGCCAGGGCAGCGCGGACAGCAAGGCCAGCGCCGACCGGCTGAACCGCCGCGGCCGGGACGCATCGCCCGGGGCAGATCGCAGGCAGTGCGCCGCGAGCGCAGGAATGTCTTCGCGCCTTCGCCGCAACGGCGGCACATCGACGCGCAAGTCGGACAGCTGTTCGTAGAGATCGGCGCGCACGTCACCCTCGCGCACCTGCTCGTCGAGGTGCGCTCCGAAGACGGCCACGAGCCGGATGTCGAGATCGATCATCTCCTCCCGATGGCGGGCGATCACTGCTTCGCGGTCGCGCACCAGCCGCGCGAGCCGCGCCTGCTGTCGCGCGGGCATCCGGGCGAGATTGGTGAGGAGCAGCGTGCCGCCTCGCGCCGCGGCTACAGCGCTCGCGGGCCCCAATCGCTCGGCCGCAACATCCCCCGCGTGGTGTTCCGCCCCTTCGTCGAACAGGCGGCGTTCGAGGTGGACGGGCGGCAGGGCGCAGTCCAACTCGACCAGGGGCCTGGCTCGCGCGGGATCGCCCAGGCGGTGCAGGGCTCGCGCCAGCAGCCGTCGGCCGCTGCCCCGTTCGCCGCAGAACGCGGCGCCGGTGCGTTCGTCCACGCCGGCGCGCAGCCGATCCATCACCAACCGCATCACCGGCGACGCTTCGAAGATCGGCTCGTCGGTGCCCGGCTCGGGAAGCGGGACATCGACTCCCACGCGATCGCGCAGATTGGCGGCCAGCACAGCGACGTCATGCGGCTCGAAGGGCCAGACCAGCGTCTCGACACCGCCGGCCGGGGAGACATCCGGCGACAGGTCGGCCTGCTCGCGGTTGAGTACCACCACGATCGGCAAGTCCGGGCGCTCCACGCTGAGCAGCCGCGCCGACGACAACGCCGGACGCCCGGCCGCCAGATCGACGAGACACGTGTCGAAGGTCTGGTTCAGCGAGAGACGCAGCACTTCGGCGAGATCGTGTGCGGGCATGACCGTCAGCCCGGCGTGGGTGAGGGCCTCGCAAACCGGCGCCGCGTCACGCGCGGAGGACGCCAGATAGAGCGCGGTCAAGGGCCGGGGAGCTATCGGATCGTCGGGGCTCATCGAGCCGCCTCCGGTTTGACGGGGACAAAGCGGCCATCCCCATCCAGATCTTCCTCGATGGCATCGACACTGCCAGCCGGCCCGTAGACGAGGCGGCGGTCGGCAAAGCCCTTGCCCTGCAGGTCGAGGTCCACGCGGGCCAGGGCGCCGCCGTTGTACTGTTCCCACTTGTCGACACGTCCATCGGTGTCGGCGTCCTCTTCGACGCGGTCGATGACTCCCTGCGCGTAGAACTCGCGACGGGTGACACGGTCGTCCGGCCCGTTGGCCTCCTCGGCCCACACGATCGGGGGGGCGGCGTCGGACGCGGCGCCGGCTGGCAGCGGACCATAGTGCTCCCACCGGTCGATGCGGCCGTCTGCGTTGCGGTCGATTTCGATGCGCTCGATGCGCGGACCGTCCATGTGGGCCCACAGATCCGGCTTGCCGTCCTTATTGCGATCGGACACGAGTTCTTTCAACCGGCCCGTCGTGGGGTCATACACCGGTGCGGGCCTGGCGTCGCCTGAGGAATCCGATGCGGCGCCTCCACACGCCGCGGCCGCCAGGAGCCCGGCACACCCTGCGGCGCGAGCGAACGCCCGCACCGACCGACGTCGGACGGCCTCGACCAACCAGTGCATCGCCTCGGTCCTTTGTTCGGGAGTCAGATGAAGCTTCGCCCCGTCACTTACAGCGTTCACGGACGCGGGGCAGCCCGGCCCCAGAACGGCCAGACGCCCGCGGTTCACCTATTGAGCAACGGCTGTGCCACACAAACCGGCACCCGACGACCACACCCTGGGATCGGCCCGCTGGCCTGACGGATTCAGTTGTAGCGGGTTCGATACAGCCAGTCCGGGAGGAGACTGGCCTGGTTGCTTCGCGGGTTCGTCACGGCACTGGCGAGTTCCCCGCGATTGGCGCGGACAATTCTGTAATAGAACGGACTACCTTGTCGAGCCTGACGTTCCGGAGGTGTCGGGGGGTTCCGGATCGCGGGACGCCTCGCCGGTATGGGCCGGGTGCCGTCGGGCGTACAGGTACGAGGCCAGGAAGATGACCACGATCAGGGTCAGTGACAGCCGGGTGTCGATGCGCCAGCTGATCCAGCCCAGGTGGTGCACGTACTCGACGATCAGCTTCAGGGCGACCCAGCCAATGATGATGAAGGCGCCATCAACCAGCGCCGGGTATCGGCGGATGAGCTCAATCATCTGCCCGGCGACCAGGCGCATCATGACGATGCCAAGCACGCCGCCCGTAATCACGACCCAGAGTTTGGGAGAGAGCGCGACCGCGACCAGGATCGAATCGACCGAGAACGCGATGTCGATCAGCTCAACGCGAACGACCGTCGCCCAGAACGCGGACAGCCCGAAGGCGGCGCGGGCGGCTGGCACGTGGTGCCTCGACTCCCCCGCCGGCCGCACGAAGTGGCTGTAGGTGAGATACGCGAGATAGAGGCCGCCGGCAAGCTTCACCCAGGCGACCCGCATGAGATAGGCGGCGAGCAGCACGGCCAGCGCGCGGAACCCGAACGCACCGGCCATGCCGTAGCGCAGGGCGCGGCGTTGCTGTTCGGGCGGCAGGCCAAGGACCAGGATCGCCAGCACCAGCGCGTTGTCGGCGCTGAGCAGGCCTTCCAGGACCACGAGCATGCCGATGGTCAGGAGATCGGTGAGGGTCACGCGTCGGCGACCCCAGTATTGGCCGAATTGGCGCGAGCTGTCACGGAGCCCTGTGTCGTCCGCGCATAGACACGACCGGCATCAATACATATATTCGTGAGTGATACCTTGGGGATGTTCAGCTCCGGCTTCGTTCGTGCGTGTCGACGCTCCCGTGCCACCGCCACCCGGCACGCTCCCGGCTAGCCGGGCGGTTCCATGGACTTCAAGGACTACTACACCACGCTGGGCGTGGCGAAGGACGCCTCGGACGCGGATATCAAGCGCGCCTACCGCAAGCTGGCCCGCCAGTATCATCCCGATCTCAACCCTGGGGACAAGGCGGCCGAAACGCGCTTCAAGGAAGTGAACGAGGCCAACGAGGTCCTCGGCGACCCGGAGAAGCGCCGGAAGTACGACGAGCTGGGTGCGAACTGGCGGGCGTATGAACACGCGCCTCCACCCGACAGCGCGGACGGCTGGTCCCCGCATGTCGGCGGCTCGCCCGGCGGCGGCTACCGGACGATGACGCCCGAGGAGATGCAGGATCTCTTCGGCGGCCAGGATCCCTTTTCGGATTTCTTCCACACGTTTTTCGGAGGCGCTGGCGGCGGGTCGCGGACCGCGGGATCGCGCGCGCGCGGCACGCGCGGCGGCAAAGGGATGGACGTCGAACATCCCCTCGACCTCACGCTCGAAGAAGCATTCGCGGGAACGTCAAGGCGCCTGGCCACCACGCGCGACGGCAGCGAACGCACGGTGGAGGTGCGCATTCCCGCGGGTGTCAAGGACGGCGCCCGCGTGCGGGCCGCGGGGGAAGGCGCCGCCGCCCCGCGCGGGGGCCGCGCCGGCGACCTATATCTGACCGTCCGTCTTCTGCCGCACCCGCGATTCGAGCGCCGCGGTCAGGATCTGCACGCGAGCCTGGATGTGCCGGTGACGACGGCGGTCCTGGGCGGCGAGGTGGAGGTGCCGACCCTCGCCGGTGCACCCGTGCGGCTGAAGGTCCCGCCGCACACCGATCACGGCCGCGTCTTCCGGCTGCGCGGTCATGGGATGCCCGCCGTGGGCAAGCCCACCGAGCGGGGCGACCTGTACGCGAAGGTCGCGGTCCGCATTCCGGCCAGGCTGTCGCCCGACGAGCAGCGGCACTATGAAGCGCTGCGCGAGTTGAGCGCTGAGACGCACGGATGAGGACGACCCGATCGCTCGGGTGAGCGCGCCATGAATCTCAACCGATACACGGAGAAAGCCCAGGAAGCGTTGATGGCCGCGCAGCAGCTCGCGGATCGGTCCGGCCATCCCGAAGTCACGCCCGAACACCTGCTCGCCGCGCTCGTCGGGCAGGCCGAGGGCATCGTGCCGGCCGTCCTGGGCAAGATGCAGGTCGATCCGGCCCGGGTCGTCGCCGCGGCGGACGGCGTGCTGGGCAAGCTGCCGCGCGCGCACGGCGGCGCGCAGCCGAGCCTGTCCGCGCGGCTGCGGGCCGTCCTGACCGCCGCCGAGGGCGAAGCCGCGCGGCTCAAGGACGAGTTCACCAGCACCGAGCACCTGTTCCTCGCGATCGCGTCCGAAGGCGGCCGCGCGCCCGGCGCGGACGCGCTGAAACGCCTGGGCGTCACGAAGGACGCGATCCTCCAGGCGCTCACGTCGGTTCGCGGGTCGCAACGAGTCACCGATCAGAACCCGGAAGGGAAATATCAGGCGCTGGAGCGCTACGGCCGCGACCTCACGGAGGTCGCGCGCAAGGGCAAGCTCGATCCGGTCATCGGCCGCGACGAGGAAATCCGGCGTGTCATCCAGGTGCTGGCGAGACGCACGAAGAACAATCCGGTCCTCATCGGGGAACCCGGCGTCGGCAAGACGGCCATCGTGGAGGGGCTGGCGCAGCGTGTCGTGCGGGGCGACGTGCCCGAAGGCCTGCGCAACAAGCGGATCGTCGCGCTCGACATGGGCGCCCTCGTCGCCGGCGCGAAGTACCGGGGCGAGTTCGAGGAGCGGCTCAAGGCGGTGCTGAAGGAGATTGCCGACGCGCAAGGCCAGGTCGTGCTCTTCATCGACGAACTGCACACCGTCGTCGGCGCCGGCGCCGCCGAGGGGTCCATCGACGCGTCGAACCTGCTGAAACCGATGCTCGCGCGCGGCGAACTGCACACGATTGGCGCGACCACGCTCGACGAGTACCGCAAGCACATCGAGAAGGACGCCGCGCTCGAACGCCGCTTCCAGCCCGTGCTCGTGGGCGAGCCGACGGTGGAAGACACCATCAGCATCCTCCGCGGCCTCCGCGAACGCTACGAGATCCACCATGGAGTCAAGTTCAAGGACAGCGCGCTGGTCGCCGCGGCGGTGCTCTCCCACCGCTACATTGCGGATCGGTTCCTGCCCGACAAGGCCATCGACCTCATCGACGAGGCCGCGTCGCGGCTGCGGATGGAAATCGACTCGATGCCGGCCGAACTCGACGAGGTCGAGCGGCGCGTGATGCAGCTCGAGATTGAGCGTGAGGCGCTGCGGAAGGAGTCCGACTCGGCCTCGCGCGAACGCCTCGTCCGGCTCGAGCGCGAGCTGGCAGATCTGAAGGAATCGCGCACCGAGCTCGCGGCGCGCTGGCAACGAGAGAAAGACGCCATTCAGGCCGTGCGCGGGCAGCGCGAGGAACTGGAACGGCTGCGGCTCGAGATGGCCAACGCCCAGCGCGCCGGCGACTACGCCACGGCGTCCGAACTGCAGTACGGTCGCATTCCCGCGCTCGAACAGCAAATCGCCGCGCACGAGCAGCAGTCGGGCGGCGCGGGCCCGCGCATGCTCAAGGAGCAGGTGGACGAGGAGGACATTGCGGACGTCGTCGCGCGCTGGACGAAGATCCCCGTGAGCCGCCTGATGGAAGGCGAGGTGCAGAAGCTCGTCCGCATGGAGGAACGGCTCCACCAGCGCGTGGTCGGCCAGGACGACGCCATCGTGGCCGTGGCGAACGCGATCCGACGGGCCCGCGCCGGCCTGCAGGACCCGAACCGGCCTCTCGGCAGCTTCATCTTTCTCGGACCGACCGGCGTCGGCAAGACGGAGCTGGCCCGCGCGCTCGCCGCGTTTCTGTTCGACGACGAGCAGGCGATGATCCGCATCGACATGTCGGAGTACCAGGAGAAGCACACCGTGTCGAGGCTGATCGGCGCGCCGCCCGGCTACGTGGGCTACGAGGAGGCCGGCCAGCTCACCGAGGCCGTCCGGCGGCGGCCCTACGCCGTCGTGCTCTTCGACGAGATCGAGAAGGCACACCCCGAGGTGCTGAACGTGATGCTGCAGCTGCTGGACGATGGACGGTTGACCGACAGCAAGGGCCGTACCGTGGACTTCAAGAACACCGTCGTGATCATGACGTCCAACGTGGGGAGCCATGCCATCGCCGACCGGGCGCGGCTGGGCCAGGTCGACCTCGACGCGGGCGTGCGTGAGGAACTGACCGAGGCCCTCCGCCGGCACTTCAAACCCGAGTTCCTCAACCGGGTGGACGACACTATCTTCTTCCACGCCCTGCGGCGCGAGGACATCCGCCACATCGTGGATATCCAGATGGCCAACCTGCTCGGCCGCCTGGCCGAGCGCAAGATTGCCCTCGAATTGTCGGACCGGGCGCGGGACCTGATCATCGAAGAGGGATACGATCCGGTGTATGGCGCCCGTCCGCTCCGCCGCACCCTTCAGCGCCGGCTGCTCGATCCGCTGGCCCTGGCGGTCCTCAACGGCACGATCCGCGACGGGTCGACCGTCCGGGCCGACGTCCGCGATGGCGCGCTGGTGCTGGACACGGTGGAGCAACCCGCGCCGGGCGCGGCCTCACGGTGAAGGGCCCGGTGACGCCGAGTGATGACCGTCCATGACGCCTGACGCCAGTCCTCGTCCGCCGCGCCGCGCGTCGCCGTTCCGGCGTCCGCTGTCCTCGCTCTGGTTCGGCGCGGGCCTCCTCGCCGTCGTGGTGCTCTTCAGCCTGGTCACGTCCACGAGCCGCGGTGAGACGCTGGACTACTCCGCCTTCAAATCGCTGCTCGCGCAGGGGCGGATTGCCGAGGTCGAACTGGGCCCCGAGCTCGTGCGCGGCCAGTTTCAGGACGCCGACGGTGCGCTGAAGACCTTCGAGGCCGTGCGGGTCGAGGACCCGAAGCTGACCGAGCTGCTCGAGGCGCAGCGCGTGAACTACACGGGCCAGGTCAGCAACAAGTGGCTGACGGAACTGCTGGGCTGGGTCTTCCCCGTGCTGCTGATCATCGGCATCTGGGTGTTCTTCCTCCGCCGGATGAGCGGCACCGAAGGCGGCATCATGTCGTTCGCCCGCAGCCGCGCCAAGATCTACGTGGACGACGACGTGAAGGTGGGATTCGCGGACGTGGCCGGTGTGGACGAAGCCGCCGTGGAACTGCGCGAGATCGTCGATTTCCTGAAGAACCCCTCGAAATACACCACGATTGGCGGCCGCATCCCGAAGGGCGTGCTGCTCGTCGGCCCGCCCGGCACCGGCAAAACGCTGCTGGCGCGCGCCGTCGCCGGCGAGGCGAAGGTGCCGTTCTTCAGCCTCAGCGGGTCGGAATTCGTCGAAATGTTCGTGGGCGTGGGCGCGGCCCGCGTGCGCGACCTGTTCCGGCAGGCGGAGCTGAAAGCGCCCTGCATCGTCTTCATTGACGAACTGGACGCCCTGGGCAAGGTCCGCATGCAGTCGCCGATGGGCGGCCACGAGGAACGCGAACAGACGCTGAACCAGCTCCTCGCCGAGATGGACGGCTTCGACGCCAGGAAGGGTGTGATCATCGTCGGCGCCACGAACCGGCCGGAGGTGCTGGACCCGGCGCTGCTGCGGCCCGGTCGCTTCGACCGGCAGGTGCTCGTGGACAAGCCGGACGTCCACGGCCGCGAGGAGATCCTGCGCATTCACGTGCGAACGGTGAAGCTCGCCGAGGATGTCGACCTGCCGCTGATTGCCGCGCGCACGGCAGGGTTTGCCGGTGCCGACCTCGCGAACCTGGTGAACGAGGCCGCGCTCCTGGCCGGCCGTCGCGACAAGACCGCCGTCGATCGGTCCGATTTCGACGAAGCGATCGACCGCGTGGTCGCGGGGCTCGAAAAGAAACGGGCCATGAATCCGCGGATCCGGCGCATCATCGCGGTCCACGAGATCGGTCACGCCATCGTCGCGTCCGTGCTGCCCGGGCTGGACCCGGTCCACAAAGTCTCGATCGTGGGCCGCGGCTTCGGCGCGCTGGGCTACACGCTCTCGCTGCCGCTCGAAGACCGGTACCTGCGCACGAAAGCCGAGCTGCAGAACGAACTGGCCGTTCTGCTGGGCGGTCGCACGGCCGAACTGCTCATCTTCGGCGAGGTCTCGACGGGCGACCACAACGACCTGCTGCGCGCGACGGACATCGCACGGTCGATGGTCACCGAACTGGGCATGAGCGAACTGGTGGGGCCCGTCAACCACGAAGGGCGCAAGCGCGGGGCGTTTCTCGACGGGCCGTATGTGCCCGAGCGCGGGAACTACGCCGAGGAAACGGCCCGCCTAGTCGATGCGGAAATCAAGCGGCTGATTAGCGACGCCGAGGGCACGGCGAACCGGATCCTCACCGAACGACGCGTCACGCTGGACGATCTCACGGCGCACCTGCTCGAGAAGGAAGTGCTCGAGGGCGCGGAGATCCGCCGTCGGCTCGGCGTCGGCATCGAGACGCTCTGACCCGCGTGGCCCGGCGGTTTCTGGTCGCCGCGTTCTTCATCAGCGGCTTCGCGGCCCTCCTGTACCAGGTCATCTGGCAGCGGCTGCTGACGCTGTTCACCGGCACCGACGTCTATTCGGCCACCCTCGTCGTCGCCGCGTTCATGGCCGGCCTCGGCTTCGGCCATCTCGCCGGCGGTCACCTCGCCGACCGCCTGTCGTCCCGACGCCGGGTGGCCGCCTTCGCCCTCTGCGAGTTCGCCGTCGCCGCGTTCGCGATCGTGAGCGCGCCGCTCTACTACGACGTCCTGTACGTCAGCCTGGGCGCCCAGACCTGGAGCCCGGTCGCGGCGGCGCTGCTGGTCTTCGCCTTCACGCTCTGGCCGACATTCTTCATGGGCATGTCGCTGCCGCTCATTTCCCGGATTGTGACAGGGGACGCCATGGAGCCGTCGCGGTGGATTCCCCACCTGTACGGCTGGAATACGCTCGGCGCGGCATGCGGATCGTTCTGTTCCGTTCTGGTGCTCTTCCGCGTGGCGCCATTCGACACCAGCCTCCAGATCGGCGCGGCCCTCAGTGCCGGCTGCGGCGCGGCCGCCCTGATCGTGCTGCCGCGACTCGCGGCCGGGGCCCCCGACGCCGTTCCGGCTCCGGTACCGGCAGCCGCGGAGGATCCGCTGGCGCCGCGCGGTCGATCCCTGCCGCTGGGCGCGTGGCTCGCCGTCTACGCGCTGTCGGGATTCGTCGCGCTGTCGCTCGAGATTGTCTGGTTCCGTCTGCTGGGAGTCGTGCTCAAGGCCAACGCCGCGACGTTCGGTCTGCTGCTCGGCGTCTACCTCGGCGGCATCGGTCTCGGATCGCTCGTGGCGCACCGGGCGTGGGTGCGACGTCTCCCGCCCGCGCGAGCGTTCCTCGTGCTCCAGGCCGCCGTGCCGCTGTGGGCCGTCCTCTCGGTGAGCGGTCTCGTCCTCGCCGTGAACCGTGTCGGCTGGGCGTCGCCATTGTGGTCCTTCATGGCCAGTGGCAGCCCGCTCAGCGCCGCGGCGATCCGATCGGGACAGGCCCTCGCCGTCTACGGTGCATTGTCGCTGCTGCTCATCGTGCCCCCGACGCTGATGATGGGGCTGAGCTTCGCCTTGATTCAGCGCGCGCTGCAGACCGATCCGGGCCGGCTCGGCCGCCGGCTCGGCTGGCTGCAGACCGCGAACATCATTGGCGCCGCTGGCGGCGCCCTGATCACCGGCGTCTGGCTGCTCGACGCGCTGGGTTCATCGGGGACGCTGCGCCTGCTGGCGCTCGCGGGCGGGATATTCGTCGCCCTGCACGTGTGGATGTCGCCGGCGCGGACGACGCGCGGGGTGCTCGTGCCGCTGGCGGCGGTGGGGCTGGCGGTCGTGGCCGTGCCCCGAACCGACACGCTCTGGAGCCGGCTCCAGGCCAGCTCCCCCGACCGCACGATCGTGCACGAAGACGCGTCAGGGGTCGTGCTGCTACGCGACTCGGAGGATCGCCGGACGACTCAGGTGTTCCTCAGCGGCATCAGTCAGAGCTGGCTGCCGTACGGCAGCATTCACACCGCGCTCGGCGCGCTGCCCGCGTTCGTGCACCCGCGCCCGGTGCGCGTTGCCGTGATTGGTCTGGGTTCGGGCGACACGGCGTTCGCGATCGGTGGCCGCGCCGAGACCGACACGATCGACAGCATCGAGATCGTCCGGCCGCAGCTCGACGCGCTGGCGCGGTTGAACGACCAGTCACGCTATCCGGCGCTCGGGCGCCTGCTCGCCGACCCGCGCGTGCATCACTGGTTCACCGACGCCCGGGCCCTGCTGCGGCGGCGATCCGACCGCTACGACATCATCGAAGCGGACGCCGTGCTGCCGCAGGGGGCCTACGCCGGCCTGCTCTACTCGGTGGAGTACTTCGCGCTCCTCCGTGACCGGCTGAACCCGGGCGGGTTCGCGGTGACGTGGACGCCCACGGCCCGTACGCGGGCCAGCTTCCTCCGCGTCTTTCCGCACGTGCTGCTGTTCACGTCGATCGCCATTGGCAGCGACCGCCCCATCGCGTTCGATCCCCGGACCGTCCGCGATCGGCTGGGCCGCGACGACTCGCGCCGGTACTATGCGGCGGGCGATCTGGATGTGGAGGCGGCGCTCGCGCCGTGGCTGGCCGAGCGCCCGGTGCGGTACGGTCCCGACGCCGACCGCTCGGGACTGATCGACGTCAACCGCGATCTCTTTCCGCAGGACGAGTTCGGCCGGCCCTACCGCGGGCCCTAACCCATCTTCTGCATCGCGGAGAGGAACTCGCCGTTGTTCTTCGTCTTGCCCATCTTGTCCAGGAGCAGTTCCATGGCTTCGACAGGCGAGAGGGGGGTCAGCACCTTCCGCAACACCCAGATGCGGTTGAGGTCGTCCTTGGGAATGAGCAGCTCTTCCTTGCGCGTGCCGCTCTTGATGATGTCGATGGCCGGAAAGACGCGCTTGTCCACGAGCTTGCGGTCCAGATGGATTTCCATGTTGCCCGTGCCCTTGAACTCCTCGAAGATCACGTCGTCCATGCGCGATCCCGTGTCGATGAGGGCGGTGGCCATGATCGTGACCGAGCCGCCTTCTTCGATGTTCCTGGCGGCGCCGAAAAAG
>CAZFAT010000178.1:0-3392 GCA_964517075.1 uncultured Solibacteraceae bacterium | reverse complement strand
GGCCGAGCGGCTCGAGCAACTCGTCGCCGAGTCGCGCCGCAAACAGATCCTGACCTCGAGGGCGGCACGGTGATCCCGGTCGGGCGCGGCGCCGGCCCCCTCGCGGATCGCGTGTACCGTGCCTTCCTGCTGGCGTTTCCCCCCGACACGCGACGCGGATGGGCCGACGAGATGGTCCGGCTGTTCGAGGACGAGCGGTGCGGCGTCAAAGGCCGGCCGGTTGCGGCGACGCGCCTCTGGATTCGGGCCCTGGTTGACGCGCTTCGGCACGGCCTTGCCGATCGGCTGGGCCGCCGCATCACCGTCTCCGCTCATGCCGGAACGGCCGGCTCACGCCGGCCTGACCCTTCTTCGAGCCGTCCAGGGTTCCAGCGCCGCATCCCGGGTGTCCCCATGATCCAGCACGCCCTCGCCGTCTTCCGCTGGTCGTACCGTTCGCTGCGCGCGACGCCTCTTGTCTCCTCGCTGGCGATCCTGTCGCTCGCACTCGGCATCGGCGCCAACACGGCGCTCTTCTCGATCGCGAACGGTCTCTTGCTGAAGCCGCTGCCCGTGCGCAGCCCTGAGGCCCTCCTGCTGCTCGAAGGCGGATCATGGACCTATCCGATCTGGGAGGAGATCCGCCGGCGCCAGCACGACCTGTTCGACGGTGCGTTCGCCTGGGCGCCCGAACGGTTCGATCAGGCGGCGGGGGGTGAGAGCGAGTTCGTCGACGGCGCCTACGCGAGCGGCGAAATATTCGACGTGCTGGGCATTCGCGCCGTGCGCGGCCGCCTCCTCACGGCGGCCGACAATTTGCACGGCGGCGGGCCGGAGGGCCCTGTCGCGGTGATCAGTCATCGCTTCTGGCAGCGGCACTTCGGCGGGGCGGCCAACGTCATCGGAAGGACCGTCTCGCTCCGGCGCGTGTCATTCACGATTGTGGGTGTTGCCCCGGCGGGCTTCACCGGGCCGGATGTCGGCCGCGTGGCCGACGTGTACGTCCCGTTCGGCGCCGAGCCGATCGTGCGCGGTGCAGGCAGCGCTCTCGCCGCCCGTTCCACGTGGTGGCTGGACATCATGGTGAGGACCAGGCCGGGTCAGACGCCAGACCAGGCCAACGCGGCACTGCGCGCCGTCCAGCCGCTGATTCGCGAAGCCACCATTCCGCCGAGCTACTCGGTGGCGATGAAGACCGAGTATCTCAAGGAGGCGTTCACGCTGGTGCCGGCCGCCACGGGCCGCTCGCCGATTTCCGATCGCACGCCCCTCTTCGCCATGCTGGCCGTGGTCGGTCTCGTGCTGCTGATTGCCTGCGCCAACATCGCCAGCCTGCTGATCGCCCGCGCGCTGGCGCGCCGGCGCGAGCTGGGCGTTCGGCTGGCACTCGGCGCGTCGCGCCCGCAGCTCGCCGCCCTGTTCTTCGGCGAGAGCCTCCTTCTCGCGCTGGCGGGTGCGGGCCTCGGCCTGCTGGTCGCGCAATGGGGCGGGCCGCTGCTCGTCTCCCAGCTGAGCACGTGGCGGCAGACCCTGACGCTCGACCTTTCGCCCGACTGGCGCATTCTGGCATTCACGGCCGCCGTCTCGCTCGCCACGGCGCTCGTCGCCGGCGTCGCGCCAGCCTGGACGATCAGGCGCCTGTCGCCCGGCGCGGCCCTCGGCGCGGCCGGACGCGGCGTGGTCGGTGGCACGGGCGTCGGTGCCCGCGGCCTGCTCGTCGCGTTCCAGATCGCCTTGTCGGTGGTGCTGGTCGTCGCGGCGGGGCTGTTCCTCCGCACATTTGCGACGCTGGCCGGGGCGCCGCTCGGCTTCTCGGCGGCATCGCTGCTGGTCGCGGACCTGGATTTCGAACAGTCGGCCCGCACGCCGAAGGAGCGACCCTTCGTGCTGGCCCGCATGCGCGACGCCGCCGCCGCGGTGCCGGGGGTGACGTCGGCCGCCGTGGCTTTCGTCATGCCGACCAGCGGGCGGGGATGGAACTCCGGCGTCGGCACGGACCCGGTGCCCGATCGCAGCCGGATGACGTGGATGAACGCCGTCTCGCCCGGCTGGTTTCGCACCTACGGCACGCCGATCCTCGCCGGGCGGGACTTCGCCGCGGGCGACGCCCGCGGCGCCGAGGACGTGGCGATCGTCAACGAGGCGTTCGCCCGGCGCTTCATCCAGGGCCCGCCGGTGGGCCAGACTGTCCAGATTGGCGGGCCAGGCGGAGCCTACACCACCTATCGCGTCGTCGCACTCGCGGGCGATGCCGTCTACCGCTCACCCCGAGAAGGCATGACCCCGACGATGTACGTCCCGTTGTCGCAGCGCGAGATCGGGTTTCAGGGAGCAGCGCTGACCGTGGCGGTGGCGCCGGGCACGCAGCCCGCGGTCGGCCGCGAGCTTGCGGCGGCCATCCGTACGATCGATCGTGACGTCGCGTTCACGTTCCGCACGTTCGACGAACTCGTCGGAGCGTCCGTATCGCGCGAGCGGCTGGTCGCGATGCTGTCGGGATTCTTTGGCGCGCTGGCGCTGCTTCTCGCGGGGATGGGACTCTACGGCGTCATGTCGCACGCGGTCAGCCAGCGTCGCACCGAGATTGGCGTCCGCATCGCCCTCGGCGCGCGCCCCGCAGGCATCGTGAGTCTCATGGCCCGCCGCTTCGGCGTCCTCGTGCTGGCCGGCCTGGCGGCGGGGGTTGGCATCAGTCTCTGGGCCGGGCAGTTCGTCGAGGCGATGCTCTTCCAGCTCGAGGCGAGCGACCCGTGGACGCTCGGTGGCGCCGTGCTCGTCCTGTCACTCGTCGCGGCTCTGGCCGCGTATCTGCCCACCCGCCGCGCGGCGCGGCTCGATCCGGCGACGGTGCTGCGCGAAGGCTGAACCCGCGGGATTCACCTCTGCGAGAGGGCGAAATCCGCCGCCCCGCTCAAGATCTGCGGCCGTGGCGCCGATGAGCTGACCATGAGCCCGTCGCCGTCGGCCCGCCTGCCTCGAAGACCAGGCCTCTCCGCGCTCCTGCCGACGCTGACCGTCCTGGCCAGCCTGACCGTGGCGGCCTCCGCGCAGCAGGCGGTCTTCCGTTCGACGGTTGACCTCGTGCCGGTGTTCGCGACGGTGACGAGTGCCGACGGGAGCTTCGCGGCTGGCCTCTCGAAGGAAGACTTCACCGTCCTGGACAACGGAAAACCGCAGGACATCGTCTCGTTCTCCGACGAGGCGCAGACCATCAGCGTGGCGATCATCCTCGACACCAGCGGCAGCATGGCTACGGCCCGCGCGCAGGTGTTTGCCGCGGCCGGAGTGTTCCTCGACAACCTCCGCCCCGATGACCGCGCGATGATCGGGTCGTTGGTCTATCAGGGGCCACCGTTCACCGCCGACAGAGCCCGCCTCCGATCGTCGATGGAACTCCTGCCGAGAGACCCCGG
>CAZFAT010000177.1:0-13926 GCA_964517075.1 uncultured Solibacteraceae bacterium | reverse complement strand
ACCTCGTCGGGCGCGGCGGCGGCGCGGCCGCGCCCGGTGACGAGCGAGTGATCGCCGCCATCGACGAGCGCGAGCGTCGCGCCAGCCAGCCGATCGGCGAGCGTCTGTATTTCCTCAGGTGAACCGAACGGGTCCCGCGTGCCGTGCAGAAAGAGCATCGGCCGGTCCACGAGCGGCAAGTGGCGATCGCGGCGGTCGGCGGGTCGTCCCGGCGGATGGAGTGGATACCCGAAGAATACGAGCCCCGCGGCTGGGGGCGTCAGCCGCGGCGCCACCTGAGACGCGATGCGGCCCCCCATCGACTTGCCGCCGGCGAAGACGTGCGGCGCGCGAGGCGCTCCGGCGGCTGAGCGGGTGAGCGCGGCCCAGAGCTCCTCCCACGCGTCGAGGAAGGCCTGTTCGAGCACGGGCCCGCGGTCGGGCAGTTTCCGGCCCGCCGCTTTGTACGGGAAGTCGAAGGTCGCGACCGAGATGCCGTGCCCGGCCAGCCGTTCCGAGATGCCGCGCATCCAGGGGTGATCGTGGCCCGCGCCGGCGCCGTGGGCAAGGAGGAGCCAGGGAGCGGCGGGGTCCGTGGCTCGATAGGTGCGCACCGGGTGAGTGTAGGTCACCCAGGCTTGCGTCGATGACCTCTGATGACTACTATCTAGTCATGAAGACGGTCGGGATTGCCGAGCTCAAGGCTCACCTCAGCGAGTATCTCAAGTCCGTCCGAAAAGGGCGAACGCTGACGGTCCTCGATCGCGACACGCCCATCGCGCGGATTGTGCCGCTCACAGCCGATGCGATTGACATTCGCCGAGCGACTCGCGCTCCGCGCGGCCTGAAGCTTCCGCCGCCACCGTCGCGGCCCACCGACAGCCTGACGGTTTTAATCGACGACCGGCGCCGCCGGTGACAGCTTATGTCGACACGTCGGCGCTCGTCCGGCTGGTTCTTCGCGAACCGAAGGCGGTGGAGTCCCTTCAGTCGTACGACGCGCTCGTCTCAAGCGAGTTGATTGCCGTCGAGAGTTACCGGACCATCGACCGGCTGCGCCTGCAGGGAGCGCTCTCCACGGAGGAGGCGGCCGCCAGGCTTCGGGTCGTGACCGAGTGGCTCGAGTCGATGGACCTCGTGCTCCTGCGAGCGCCCGTCCTCAGCCGCGCGCTCGATCCTTTGCCCCTCCCACTCGGCACCCTGGACGCGTTGCATCTCGCCACCGCGCTCACTTGGCGCGATCGCATCGGCCCGCTGCCGGTCATCGCGACCCACGACGAGGCACTCGGTCTGGCCGCCCGTGCCTTCGGGTTCGACGTCGTCGGCCTCTGAGCGGCGTGCCGGGGGTCCGGCCCCGTGGCCCCGTGGCGCTGAGGCGATTGTCCGACGTTGGACTACGGGAGGAACACGAACACGCGCGAGGCCAGAGAGGACTCTGACCAGGCACTTGCCATGACACATCCATACATATAGATTCATTGATATGACTGACGCCTCCGGCCTGCTGCGGCTGCTCGGGGATGAGGCCCGCCTGCGGCTGCTGCGCGCGCTGGCGCGCGAAGCCCTGAACGTGTCGGAGCTGACGGCGGTGCTGGGCCTGGCCCAATCCGGCGTTTCCCGCCACCTGCGCCTCCTGCGCGAGGCCGGGCTCGTGGCCGAGGAACGCACCGGCGGTTTCGCCTGGTACCGCCTGACGCCGGAGGCCGCCTCGGCCGACAGCCCCCGCGCGGCGCTCTGGGCCTGGCTGCACGCGGAGTTCGCGAAGGTCACGCCCGCCACCCGTGCCGACGATGCGCGGCTGGAGGAAGTACGGCGGCTGCGGAAGGAGAGCTTCCGGGAGCACATGGGAAGCGACGAACGGCGTCAGTTCGTGCCCGGCCGGAGTTGGATGGCCTGGTCGCGCGCCCTCGGCTTGCTTCTCCCGCCACTCGACGTTGCAGACCTCGGCTGCGGCGAGGGCTATCTCACGATCGAAGCCGCGCGCTGGGCGCGTCGCGTGACGGCCGTCGACCGGTCGGCCGCGGTGCTCGCGCGAGCCCAGGCCATGGCCGCGCGCCGCAAGATTACGAACATCGTCTGGAAGCACGGAGAACTCGAGAAGCTGCCGCTCGCCGATGCCTCCGTGGACGTCGCGCTGCTGTCGCAGGCGCTGCACCACGTGACGGACCCGGCGGCCGCGCTGGCGGAGGCCCGGCGCGTGCTGCGGCCGGCGGGGCGCGTGCTGGTACTCGATCTCCGCGCGCACGACGAAACCTGGGTCCGCGGCAAGCTCGGCGACCGCTGGCTGGGTTTCTCCGACGACGTCCTCCGCGCGCTGCTCACCGCCGCCGGCTTTGCCGGCGTGACCGTGCGCGTCGGCGCACGGCGGCAGACCGATCCGTTCACCGTGCTCGTGGCCGCCGGTACGAAGCGCGGCGCGCCCGCACGTTCATCGGTTCGCCGCGACGCCGCGGCCGCCACGCCGCGCCCGACGCCGGCGCCGCAACCGTCAGGACGCTCATGACCACTCGCGAACGACTCGACGATCTGCTCTCGCGCCGCATTGCCATTCTCGACGGCGCCATGGGCACCATGGTGCAGCGGCACAGGCTCGACGAACGGGATTTCCGCGGCGATCGGTTCGCCAGCCACGGACACGACCTGCGCGGCAACAACGACGTGCTGATCCTCACGCGTCCGGACGTGATTGCCGGCATCCATCGCCAGTACCTCGACGCCGGCGCCGACATCATCGAGACGAACACCTTCAACGCCAACGCGGTGTCGCAGGCCGACTACGGCCTCGAGTCGGTCATCTACGAACTGAACGTCGAGGGCGCACGCCTGGCGCGGGCGGCGGCCGACGAGGCGTCGGCGCGGATCCCGGATCGGCCGCGGTTCGTCGCGGGCGCGATGGGGCCGACGAATCGCACGCTGTCGATTTCGCCCGACGTCAACAACCCGGCGTTCCGCGCGATCACGTTCGACGAGATGAAGGCGGCCTACGTCGAACAGGTGCGCGGACTGATCGACGGCGGTGCTGATCTCCTGCTGCTCGAGACCATCATCGATGCGCTCAACACCAAGGCCGCGATTGTGGCGATACAGGAAGTGCAGGACGAGAAAGGCGTCGCGCTGCCGCTGCTCATCTCGTTCACGATTACCGACCGCAGCGGACGCACGCTGGCGGGGCAGACGCCGGACGCGTTCTATCTCACGGTGGAGCACGCCGCGCCCTGGGCGGTGGGCATCAACTGCGCGCTGGGCGCCGCCGACATGCGCCCGTACCTCGCCGAGCTTACGCGCATCGCCGGCGGCTGGATCAGCGCGTATCCGAACGCGGGGCTGCCGAACGCGTTCGGGGAGTACGACGAGCAGCCGGATGAGACGGCGCGGCTCCTCCGCGACTTCGCCGAGAGCGGGTTCGCCAACATTCTCGGCGGCTGCTGCGGCACGACGCCCGACCACATCCGCGCCATCGCCGCGGCAGTCGAGGGGGTGACACCACGACCGTGTCCGGCGCCCCGACCGGCCGGCGAGATTGGCCCCACCCGGCTCGCGGGCCTCGAGCCGCTCGTCATCCGCGAAGACAGCAACTTCCAGATGGTTGGCGAGCGCACCAACGTCACCGGGTCGCGCAAGTTCGCCCGTCTGATCAAGGACGATCGCTTTACCGACGCGGTGGCTGTCGCCCTCGAGCAGGTCCGCGGCGGCGCCAACCTCATCGACGTGAACATGGATGAGGGCATGCTCGATTCCGAGCAGGCGATGACGACGTTTCTGAACTACATCGCGACGGAGCCGGAGATTGCACGCGTGCCGGTGATGGTCGACAGCTCGAAGTGGTCGGTCATCGAAGCCGGTCTGAAGTGCGTGCAGGGCAAGCCCGTCGTCAACTCCATCTCATTGAAGGAAGGCGAGGCCGATTTCCTGGCGAAGGCCAAGCTTGTCCGCCGCTATGGCGCGGCGGTCGTCGTCATGGCGTTCGACGAGCAAGGGCAGGCCGACACCGTCGAGCGCAAGGTCGCGATCTGCCAGCGCGCCTACCGGCTGCTCACCGAGCACGCGGGGTTCTCACCATCGGACATCATCTTCGACCCGAACGTGCTGGCCATTGCGACGGGACTCGAAGAGCACAACCCATACGCCATCAACTTCATCGAGGCGACGCGGATCATCAAGGCCACCTGCCCTGGCGTGAAAGTCAGCGGCGGCATCAGCAACCTGTCGTTCGCGCTGCGCGGCAACGACGCCGTGCGCGAAGCCATGCACGCCGCGTTCCTCTTCCACGCCATCAAGGCCGGCCTCGACATGGGCATCGTCAATGCCGGGCAGCTCGCGGTGTATGAAGACATTCCGCCCGACCTGCTGACGCACGTCGAGGACGTGATTTTCAACCGTCGTCCGGATGCCACCGAGCGGCTCGTGACATTCGCCGAGCAGGTGAAAGGCGGGAAGAAAGATCTGGTGGCGGAAGCCTGGCGGGACAAGCCGGTCGAGGAGCGCCTGGCCTTCGCGCTCGTGCACGGTGTCGTGGACTTCATCGAGCAGGACGCCGAGGAAGCACGGCAGAAGCTCGGTCGACCTCTCGACGTGATCGAAGGACCGCTCATGGACGGCATGAAGACCGTCGGCGATCTGTTTGGCGCGGGCAAGATGTTCCTGCCGCAGGTGGTCAAGAGCGCCCGCGCGATGAAGCGCGCCGTCGCCTACCTCGAGCCGTTCATGACCCGGGAGGAGGCGGAGCGCGCCACGTCAGCCGTGCCCGCGGCGAGCGGCAAGCGTCAGAACTCCAACGGCCGCGTTCTGCTCGCCACCGTGAAGGGGGACGTCCACGATATCGGCAAGAACATCGTCGGCGTCGTGCTCGGCTGCAACAGCTACGAGGTGATCGATCTCGGCGTGATGGTGCCGATGGACCGGATCCTGCGCGAAGCCGAGGAGCGGCAGGTGGACATTATCGGGCTGAGCGGTCTGATCACGCCGTCACTCGACGAGATGGTGTTCGTCGCGGCTGAAATGGAGCGCCGGCAGGTGCGCCTGCCGCTGCTCATTGGCGGGGCGACGACCAGCAAGCAACACACGGCGGTGAAGATCGCGCCGGCGTTCAGCGGACCGACGGTGCACGTGCTCGACGCGTCGCGCGCCGTGGACGTCGTGTCGAATCTCCTGTCCGATCGCCAGCACGACGGGTTCGTCGCCACCGTGCGGGCCGAGCAGGAGGAGCTCCGTCAGCGCCACAGTACCCGGCAGGCGAAAGCGCTGCTGTCCCTGGCAAACGCGCGTGCGAACCACCTGCAGACCGACTGGGACAACCTCCAGATTCCAGTGCCCTGGTTCGTCGGCCGCCGCGTCGCGGAGCCGGCACTCGAGGACCTGGTCCCGTTCATCGACTGGACGTTCTTCTTCGCCGCGTGGGAGCTGAAGGGGAGGTTTCCGGCGATTCTCGACCATCCTGACTACGGCGGTCCCGCGCGCGAGCTCTACGAGAACGCCCAGGCCATCCTCGCGCGCATCATCAAGGAGCGCCGGCTCACCGCGCGCGGCGTCTACGGCTTCTGGCCCGCCAACACCGACGGCGACGACATCGTTGTCTACAAGGACGACGCGCGTCGGGTGGAGCTGGCGCGGTTTCACATGCTCCGGCAGCAGGAGCCGATTGCCGACAAGCGGCCGAACCGATCGCTCGCCGACTTCGTCGCGCCGAAGGCATCGCTCGCGCCCGACTATCTCGGCGCCTTCGCGGTGACGGCGGGGATCGGCACCGACGAACTGGTGCGTGAGTACGAGCACCAGCACGACGACTACAACGCGATCATCGTGAAGGCGCTGGCCGATCGGCTGGCGGAGGCGTTTGCCGAGTACCTCCACGCCGAAGCGCGGCGCGATTGGGGGTATGGGAAAGACGAGCGGCTGTCGCCGGAGGCGTTGATTGCCGAGGCATACCGCGGCATCCGCCCCGCGTTCGGCTACCCGGCCTGTCCCGACCACAGCGAGAAGGCCGCACTGTTCACGCTGCTCGACGCGCCGGCGGTGGGCATCCAGTTGACCGAGTCGTTCGCGATGACGCCGGCCGCGTCCGTCAGCGGCCTCTATTTCAGTCATCCCGAGGCGAAGTACTTCAACATCGGCCGGCTCGGCCGCGATCAGGTGCAGGACTACGCCGCGCGGAGGTCCATCAGCGTCGAGCAGGCGGAGCGCTGGCTCGGACCGAATCTGGGGTATTGAGAAAATCGACGTCGGGTGTCAATTAAATCGACGGAACTTCGGAGCGATTTAATTGACACCCGACGTCGATTTTCCTGCCGCTCTCGCCGCGAGCGACCGCACGGCCTGCACCATCGACATCAGCCCCATGCCTTTGCCCATCGAGATGTTCTGCCGGAAGATCTGCTCCACGATGTCGGGATTGATCTCGGCAATCTCGGCTGCGGGCAGGCCGGACAGCGAGCGCTGAAGGATCGCGGCCAGCGCCTTGGCCGAGACGCCCGACGGGTTCTCGACCGCGAAGTGCAGCTGCATCGTGCCGTCGGGATGCGCATTGGCCCAGACGTAGGCCTCCGACTCGCAGTGCGGCACGAGGTGAGCCTGCGCGAACGGTCGCGAGGCGATCGCCGGCGGCACCTCGCGGAACTGGTCGGCGTAGCTCAGCAGCAGGTTCGTGCGATCGGCGGGATCGCTGAACATCGCGAAGGTGTCGAGGACGGCTTGCAGCGTGGAGGGGACGGACATGTGAGGGGTTCCAGGACGCGCGGGCGCGGGGCCTCGACCCCGCGCCCGTCATGCGGCTACTTCTCGATGGGCAGGCCGACCGAGTTGCCCCACTCGGTCCACGACCCGTCGTAGTTCTTGATCTTCTTGAAGCCGAGCAGGTACTTCAGCGCGAACCACGTGTGGCTGCTGCGCTCGCCGATGCGGCAGTAGGCAATCGTCGGCTTGTCCTTCTTGAGCTTCTGCCCCTTGACGTAGAGCTCGCTGAGCTCGTCGGCCGTCTTGAAGGTGCCGTCTTCCGGGTTGATCGCGCGCGCCCAGGGGACGCTCTTCGCGCCCGGGATGTGGCCGCCGCGCAATGCTCCTTCGTTGGGGTAGTCGGGCATGTGCATCCGCGTGCCCGCGAACTCCTCCGGGCTGCGAACGTCGACCAGTTGCCCCTTGGTCTTCATGTGCGCGAGCACCTCCTGGCGGAAGGCGCGCACCGGCTTGTCCTTGCGGTCGGACGCCTTGTACTTCGTCGGTGTGACGGCGGGCACCTCCCGCGTCATCGGCCGCCCTTCCTTCTCCCACTTCAGGCGGCCGCCGTCCATGACCTTCGCGTTCGTGTGGCCGAACAGCTGGAACACCCAGAAGGCGTAGCACGCCCACCAGTTGTTCTTGTCGCCATAGAAGATGACGGTCGTCTTCGGCGTCGCGCCGATCTTCGACATCAGCGCCGAGAAGCCCTGCTTGGTGATGTAGTCGCGACGGATGGGGTCGTTCAGGTCCGCCGTCCAGTCCACGTGGACCGCACCGGGCACGTGGCCGGACGCATAGAGCAGCGTGTCCTCGTTGGACTCGACGATGCGGATGTTGGGGTCGTTCAGGTGCGCGGCCACCCATTCGGTGGAGACCAGCGCGTTGGGGTTCGCATAACCGCGGGAAGCAATGTCTGCCATCCCGTCATTATCCCGCATCCGCGGCGGACTAGAATGCGCGCTGGACGTCCTGATGCTGGTCCCAATGATTCTCCTGGCCGGTCTGCTGGCGCCACAGACCGCGACCCGCCCGGTGTTTTTCGAGAGCCGCGCGGCCCCCGCGGAACTTCTGGGCAAACAGGCCGTCCTCGAGACCTCAGCCGGCACGGTCGTCATCGACCTGCTGCCCGACGCGGCGCCCAACCACGTCGGCCTGTTCATGAAGCTGGCGCAGGGGGGCGCCTACGACGGCACCGCGTTTCACTGGGTAGTCCGCTACGGCATCATCCAGGGTGGCGACCCCGTCTCGCGCGACCCCGCGAAGACGTCGGCCTATGGCACAGGCGGCTTCCGCCAGGTGCGCTTCGAGCCGAACAGCGAGAAGCACGTCGCGGGCGCGGTGTCGGCCGTGTTGATCCCCAACGACCGCGACAGCGGCGGCGCGCAGTTCTTCATTTGCGCCACCGACCAGCCGGCGCTGGACGGCGAGTACACCGTGTTCGGCCGCGTCGCGGAGGGCCTCGACATCGTCCAGCAGATCTCGGCGCTGGAGACGGATGGCCAAGGGCGCCTGACCGCGCGCGTCGAGATCCGGCGCGTGACGATCCGCGACCGGCCGCCCGAACCCTTCGTGAACGAGACGCCGGCCGAGCTGGCCGCGTACCGGGTCGTGCTCGAAACGTCGATGGGTGCGATCGACCTGGAGCTGTGGCCCGACAAGGCGCCGGCCACGGTCCGGAGCTTTCTCCGCATGGCGGAGGCCGGCGTGTACGACGGCGTGCTGGTGCACCGGGTCGTGCCGGACTTCGTCGTGCAGACCGGCGCGATGAACTTCCGCGCGGCACCGCTCACGACTCGACAGCAGGCGCTCGTCGGCAATCTGCCGCCCGAGTTCACGAACACCCCGAACGCGCCGGGCGTCGTCTCGATGGCGCGCGGCGACGCGCCGGACAGTGGCTCGACATCGTTCTTCATCTGCACGGGTTCCTGCCAGGGCCTCGACGGCAAGTACACCGCCTTCGCCCGCGTGGCGGGCGGGATGGACGTGCTCACGGCGATCGCGGCCGTGCCCGTGGACGGCGAAACGCCGCGGACGCCGATTACCGTGACGCGCGCGCGGGTGGAGAAGCGCACGACGCCGGGGCCGGGATGACGGCCGCGGACCAGGCGACGTCCCGCGCGCCCGCCCGATGGTCGCGGGCCCAGATCGCCCTGGGCGTGGCGCTCGCGCCGTCAGGCGCGTCGATCTCGCTGCCGAGCCGGCGCTCGCACCGCGACGCCGCACGATGGGCACCGGTCTTCCGGGTTACCAGTCCGGGTGGTTTCGGCTGCGGAACGGCGAGCGCGCGCTGCTGTACCTCACGGACAGGACCAGGGCCCGTGTATGTGCCGACGACCGCGGGCTTCAGCCTGCTGCTCAGCCCCGCGGAGCCGGACCAGTTCATCGCGACGTTACAGGCCGTCGGTCGGTAGTCGCGCCGAGCGTCACTCCCCGACGACCTGCATGATCACCTCCCGGCGCCGCGGCTGCGTGTCGAACTCCAGCACGACAATCTGCTGCCAGGTGCCGAGCAGCAGCTGGCCGTTCCGGAAGGGAATCGTGACCGACGGGCCGAGGAGCGCGGCGCGGACGTGGCTCGATCCGTTGTCGTCGCCCCACTGCAGATGATGCCGATAGGTCCCGTTCCGCGGTGCGAGCGTCTCGAACACGGCGTTGAGGTCGTGCACCGCACCCGGCTCGAACTCAATCGTCGTCACGCCCGCGGTCGAACCGACGACGAAGACCGTCACGACACCCGCCCGGACCTTGCTCTGCGTGACGGCCCGCGCCACCGCGTCCGTGACGTTCTGCGTGTCGCCCTGGCCTGTCGTCGAGATGTCGTGGGTGACCGTGGTGACCATGAGTGAAGAGTAGCGCGTGCCGTGAGAGGATGTCGGCCTGTGGCCAACGAATACTCGGCCCATTGGTTCGCGGCGTTCATGGACACGATGCCGGAGGAGTGGACGGCCATCGAAGTGGAGGGCGTCTGCCGGCGGCTACCGGTGCCCGCGTTCCGGCGCGTGCTCGACGTGTGCTGCGGCACCGGGAGACACGCCGCGCGGCTCGCTGAGCGCGGCTACGAAGTGACCGGAATCGACCGCGACCAGGAAGCGCTGGCGAGCGCGCGCCTGCGCGCCGCTGGCGCCACGTTCCTGCAGCTCGACCAGCGGGATCTTGGCAAGGTCGCCGGGCCCTTCGACGCCGCTGCCATCCTTTGGCAGAGCTTCGGCCACTTCGACCCGGCGACGAACGATCAGGTGCTGGCCGATCTCGCCGCGGCGCTGCGGCCGGGAGGGCGTCTCCTCCTCGACCTGTTTCATCCCGAGGCCCTGATCGCCCAGGCGGGTGTGCCGACGCGCTCGCCCCGTGCCAAAGACGTGGTGATCACCAACATTGTCGAGCACGGCCGCCTCGAGTCGCGCATCCAGTACCCGGACGGGTGGTCGGAGACGATGGACTTCGAGCTGTTCACACCGGAGGCATTGACCCAGCGCGCTGCCCGAGCCGGCTTCAGGGTGATCGAGCAGTGCTGCTGGTGGAACGAGGCACGGCCGCCCGATCCGACGGAGCACCGGTACCAGAGCGTCTTCGAGCGGACTGATTTCGGACATGTGTAGTCCACCCTCGTCGCTCAAGAAAACGAGCGAGCAGAGGCGAGCGAGTCGGCGGAGCGGAGCGGGGCGCGAGGGGCCCCGCGAGCGACGCCGTGGGGGTGTCCGCAGGGGCGAAGCCCCTCGGTCTTCTTAGTCGTCCAGCACGAACGTCACCATCATGTTGACCTGGTACTCGCTGATGCGTCCGCCCTCGCAGCGGACCTGATGCTCTTTGATCCAGGCACTGCGGATGTTGCGGAGCGTCTTGCTGGCCCGCGCCAGACCCTGCTGGATGGCGTCCTCGAAGCTCTTCGTGGACGTGGCGCTGATCTCGGTGACTTTGGCGATTGACATGGACGACTCCCTCGGTGCGGGTGGGGAGCGGCCCGTTCAGAGAGCTTAACCCGCCTTCGCGCCCGCGAGGTTCAAAGGCCGCAGCGAACAGCTGTCTTCTCGTACCGTCGTACCCTCGCACCTTCGTACCCTTGACGGAACCTCGGCGGGACTCCGGTGTCCACCATGGATAGAAGGCCGTCGCGGTTCAGACGAACCGCTAGACGGGATCACCGTTTGGTCAGCGCGGTCGTCCTCCCCGAGCGCGTCCGGCACGACGTGCGGTAGTCACGTCACTCCGTGGACCAACCCGCCCCGTCTGAGAGAATGGGCAGGCATGTCTGCGGCGCCGCTGCTGACGTCTCCGTTCGGCTCGCCTCGGGCACGGACCATGCGGCGGGCGGCCCGGCTGGTGGCCGTGTCGCTCCGCGCCGGACGCGCGCCCGACGACGCATTCGATCGCTTCCTGCCTCCGGAGTTGCGGGACGTCTCGGCTCAGTACTGGACGCCGTTGCGGGTGGTGCGGCAGGCCGCCGCCTGGCTCCGCGAGATTCAGGTGCGCACCGTCGTCGACATCGGATCGGGCGCGGGAAAGTTCTGCGTGGCGGCGGCGCTCCTCACGCGCTGCCGCTTCATTGGCCTGGAGAAGCGCGCCACGCTCGTTGACGCCGCCCGCGAACTTGCCGGGATCTTTGAGGTGGACGACCGCGTCGTGTTCGTCAACGGAAATCTTGGCGAGACGCCCGCGCCCGCCGGTGACGCGTACTACTTCTTCAACCCCTTTGGGGAGTACGCCTTCTACTCCAGACGTTTCGCCGAGCCCGACATGGCCTTCACTCCGGAGGCGCACACGAGAGATGTCGCGGCGGCGGCCGCGTCGTTGTCCCGCGCGCCCGTCGGCACGTTCGCCATCACGCTCAACGGATTCGGTGGACAGGTGCCCGCGGGCTACGAGCAGATCGACGTGGCCCGGCGGCTGCCGGGAACCCTTCGCCTCTGGAAGAAACAGGGGCGGGGCGCCGGCCCGAGGGGGAACCCATGACGACGTTCTGCGAGGAGTCCGGCTATTCCCGGAGCCGAATCTTCCGGACGAGATCTGCATCGACCGCCGGCGCACCGTGTCCCGCCGTGTGCCTGACATAGGTCAGCACGCTCGCGATCTGATCGTCAGTCAGGATCGCACCCAGTGCGGGCATGGCGCGGCTGCCGCTCTGCCCGCCGTTGAGGACAAGCCGCACAATGGCGCTGGCCGATCCGGCGACCAGGGGCGAGTCGACGAGTGACGTCACGAGCCCTTCGTGCCCGCCGCCGTCGGCCTCGTGACACTCGCCGCACGTGGCGCGGTAGATTGCCGCACCCGTGGCAAGTCGGTCGTCGTTCTCCCGGGCGCGCGGCGGCAGCGGATCTCGCGGAGCCACCGGCGTCGCGCTCGCCGAATCGCGCGCGGGAATGCGCGCACGTCCTGTGGTTCCGCTGGGAAACGCGCGGCCACCGCCGGGTCCGCCGCGGGCGCCCGGACATGTCGCACACGCCGGCGGTGGACCGGGCACGACCGCGGTGGCGGCGTGCGCTCCCGGCGCGGCCGGACCGCGGCGACCGATGGTCGCGGTTGTCTTGGCCAGCGCGGCCCGTTCGCCGGCCGTCAGGCCGCTCATCGCGGCGTCCACTGTGACCGGGTCGTCGCCGTACCCGGAGAGGAGCGTGGCCAGTGCCGCCGACCGCCTTGCCGCGGGCAGCATCCCGAGCGTGGCGGCCAATTGCCGGCGCACGGACCAGTCCGCGTCGTTCAGCCGCGCCAGCACCGCGTCCTGCAGCGGATGATCCGGCTGAGTGATCCAGCGCTCGGCCAGACGAAGAGCTGAGGCGCGCACATCGCGCGACGGATCGACGAGCGCGCGTTCGACATCGGCCTCGTCGAGGGCGTTCAGTCCGTCGAGCGTCCACAGCGCGTGCAGGCGCGCCCGCGTGTTTCTCGCGCGCCGGGCGCGGTCGCGCAGCAGCGGCACGACCGACGTGTCCCCGCGCTCGACCAGCAGCCGCTGCGCCGTGTCCCGCCACCAGCCGTTGGGATGCGACAGCCGATCCACCAGTCGCGCGGCTGGTTCGGTCGACAGCGCCGGCGTGGCGTCACGGCGCGTGCTCGTGTGCACGATGCGGTAAATGCGGCCGCGGCCCGTCGGCTGCTCGAGCTGGTGCGCGACGATGTGGTCGCGCAGGTACTCGGTGATGAACGTCCGATGCTGGATGATCCCGCGGTAGAGATCGACCACGTACAGCGTGCCGTCGGGCGCCGACGACAAATACACCGGTCGGAAGCGCTCGTCGGTCGAGGCCAGGAACTCGGCGTTGGTGTACGGCTTGTGGGCGTGGAGCGACCCGGCGCGATCCGTGATCACGATCCGGCTCACGAGATTGCCGGCGGGCTCGGCGACGAACACGTTGCCGTGCAGTTCGGCCGGCAGCCGGTCGCCGCGGTAGACGGTCGGGGCGCACGCCGCCGTGAACGCGGCCAGCCGGCCATCGGGCCGCAGGATGCCGTTCTGATAACCGCGGTTCACGCCGCGCGTGGGCCGGATCGGCCACACCGTGTTGACGCTGACGTTCTGCAGGGACTCGAAGAGGCCGCGCGTGCGCGGGAGGCCTGTCTGCCTCGCGTAGTACCGGGCCGGAACGAGATCCACGAAGAGCGCGGCCTGATTCGTGTTGCGATACATCCGGCCGGCGTCGTCCATCGACACGCCCCACTGCCCGCGCGACAGGATGCGTTCCGCGACAATCCGGCCGTTCTGCAGACGGAAGATCTGGTTGTGGTCGGAGGTGTGGATCCAGTTGTCCAGGCCCCACAGCAGGCCGTTGGGATTGTGCTCGGGACCGGCCGCGCGACCGCCGTACGTGCTGCTGATGACCTCCAGCGTGTCCGCTCGCAGGTCGCCGTCGGTGTCGCGCGCCAGCCAGAGGTCGGGCGGTGCCCCGACGATCACCCCGTGCGACAGGACCTTGAGCGATCGCGGCAGCACGAGCCCGTCGAGAAACACGGTGCGGCGATCCATTGCGCCGTTACCGTCCGTGTCCTCGAGCACGACGATGCGGCCGGTCGGTGCGAACTCGGTGGTGGCACGGATGTCCGGCATGTAGCCGGGCACTTCGATCGCCCACAGCCGGCCGTCCGCGTCCCAGTCGATGAGGATCGGGTCCTGGATCAGCGGCTCGCTGGCCACCAGCTCGATGCGGTAGCCGGGCGGCAGTCGAAACGTGCCCAATGCCGCGGCGGGATCCAGGGCCGGGGAGTCCGCGGGAACGTTCTGGAGGCCCGGCGCCCACGGGGCGGGTG
>CAZFAT010000176.1:0-18405 GCA_964517075.1 uncultured Solibacteraceae bacterium | reverse complement strand
GATTCCGGATGACCTCGAAGACCGCGTCGCTGACGGGCGCCTCGCTCGCCAGACTCCTGGTGGCGACGACAATCGGCCGTGTGGCCTCGACAGCCGGCGGAGTGATGTACTTGACGCAGCGGAACCCGTACGCGGCCCGGCGCTCGAACGGCAACTGTGCGTCCAGATCGTTGAACATGTAGGTCGGCTCGTTGAAGCCACCACCCAGAATCATCCGCTTGTCATCGACCGCGCTGGCCGTCCATTCCTTGGCGTTTCCGGCCATGTCATACGTGCCGGCGGCACTGAGCCCTCGGTGGGTGCCCACGGGCGCGGCACCCTTGCCGCCGAAGTTGCTGACGTTGAGGATCTCGGAGAAATTCTCAGTGAAACCGCCCCGGGCTCCGGCCGCGCGGGTCCAGTGGTACGCGGTCGGGAGCGCCTTGCCGGCAAACGCGGCGTACGCGGCGGCCTCGTACCAGCTCACTCCTGTGACCGGAAGATTCGCCTGCCCCTCGGGGTACGTGCCGAACTCCCACGTCGACGGACCGACTCGACCCGTCGCGTCGCGGAACCGCGCCATCGCGTCGGCGAACGACAGCGTGCGCCCGTTCTCGACGAACGGCTCCATCCAGTACTCGGCCTGCTGATAACCGCCGCGATCGACGAAGCTCTTGAACTCCTGGTTGGTGACCTCGAGCCGATCGATCCAGAAGTCGTCGATCGCCAAGGTCGTGCCGGCGACGACAGCGGGGCCGGCCTGGGCGCGCACCATGCCGGGCGGGATCCCGCCGTCCGGATCGAGCGTGTACTTGAACGTGAGACTGCCCAGGCTGGCATCGATCGGCGTAAAGCCTGGCTTCGTGAGACGCACGCGGACGTGCGCGTAGGGCACGCGCACGCCTTCGAGCGGCGTGCGTCCGATCGGAACCCACTCGGCGTCATGGGCCAGGTAGCCCTTGACGGCGACGTCGGCGCCCGACGGCTCGCTCTGGAGCGTCACCAGGAACGTCGTGTCGAGCCACAGCTGCTTGACGTAGGGATCGTCGGGCAGAACGGCAATCGCTTCGCGCGCGATACGAAACGCGCCATCGTAGTTGTCCTGAGCCATGAGCTGTTCGATCTGGGGAATTGCGACACGGCGCGCCCATCGGACCCGCGTGTTCGCGTGCCACCACATCCAGCCCCCTGCCGCGACGGCCAGGACGACGATCGTCACCGGCACCAGCACGACCGGCCGGCGCAGGAGGGCCAGCGCTGGAACGGGTCGCGGCGCCAATTGCTCACGAATGCCGGCGAGCCGAGTGACGACGTCGCGCGCTGAGGGCCGAGCCGCGCGATCCTTGGCCAGGCACGCGTCAACGAGCGCCGCCAGGTCCGCCGGCACCTCGGGTCTGAGCGTGACCATCGGCGGCGGCGTCTGGGTGAGGACGGCTGACACGACGGCCAGCGATCCGTCGCCAGCGAACGCCTGGCGTCCGGTGAGCATTTCATACAGCAGCGCGCCGAACGAGAAGATGTCCGATCGCGCGTCGATGGCCCGCCCCTGCACTTGCTCGGGCGACATGTAGGCCAGCGTGCCGACGAGGTGTCCGGCCGCGGTGGCGGCCGTCCCGGTGAACGTCGGGGCGCTGTCGTCGATGGGGTGAAGAACCTTCGACACGCCGAAGTCGAGGACTTTGATGGCGCCCGAGTCGGCCGCCATGATGTTTGCCGGCTTGATGTCCCGATGCACGATCCCGGCCGCGTGTGCCGCGTCGAGCGCCATCGCGATCTGACTCGCGATCGACAGCACGTCGGGGATAGGCACGACGCGCCTGCCCGACGCCAGGTGTCGAGTGTCTGACAGGATCTCGTGTAACGTCCGCCCGGCGACGAACTCCATCACGAGGAAGCTGACGCCGTCGGCCTCGCCGATGTCATGAATCGTGATGATGTTCGGGTGGTTGAGTGCGGAGGCGGCGCGCGCTTCGGTCAGAAAGCGCCGGCGTCGTTCAGGATCGGCGACCGCATCGCCCGCGATGATCTTGAGCGCGACGGTCCGATTCAGGCGTGTGTCAATCGCACGATAGACCTGGCCCATGCCGCCGTGGCCGATGGCGCCCAGGATCTCGTACGGACCCAGGCGAGCGCCCGTGCTCAGCGACATCTCCACGCCCTACGGGGCGTCCACGCGCCAAGGGGACGGGCTGAGCGGTAAGTTCATGGGGAACTGGATTATAGCGAAACGCCGCGCTCTCATTGATCCCGCGCTCGGGCGCCCCGATAGCCGGCCCCCGGGCCCTCCCACGGACGCATGGCATAATCCGCTGACCCGCGTCGTTCAGTCATCGCATGCCGGCTCAGCCCGCCAGGCGCGGCAGCCGAAGGAGCCACCTCATGAAGCCCGTAATTCACGTCACCATTGCCGCGGCGGCCAGGCCGTCCGCACGGGCCTCTGCGTGGGCGTCGCTCCTCGTCGTCGGTCTCACGTTCCTGTTCGTCGTCGCGCCGGCCACCGAGGGGGTACGAGGCGCGCCGCAGGGCACCGCGGCCGCCCCGCGTGCCATCCGCGCGCTCTACGTCACCGGTGGCGGGTTTCACGATTTCGTGGCGCACGAGAAGATCCTGCCACCCACCATTGCGAAGGCCGTCAACATCACCTGGACGATCGACCATACCGCGGGCACGTCCACCGAGGTGCTCATCGAGCGGCACAAGACCGCCGACTGGGCGAAAGAGTTCGACGTCGTCCTCTACAACATGTCGTTCTCGTTCGTGGTCGATGTGCCGTGGATCGAGCGCATCGCCGCGGCCCATCGCGACAGCGGCGTCGGCGCCGTGATCCTGCACGGCGCGGTGCACAGCTACCGGCGGTCCGAAACCCGGGCGTGGGGTGAACTGATGGGCGCCTTCAGCCTGCGGCACGATGCCCAGCGCCCGCTCACGGTGGAGACGCTCGCGAAGGATCATCCCATCATGCGCGGCGTGCCCGAGAAGTGGGTGACGACGAGGGAAGAGTTATATGAGCTGGAACGGGTGTGGCCGGGCATGACGCCACTGGCTCAGGCCTTCAGCGTCGAGTCGAAGAAGAACCACCCCTTGATCTGGACGAACACGCACGGCAAAGCCCGGGTATTCGTCACGTCGCTCGGCCACAACACCGAGATGATCGCGGACCCGACGTATCTCGGTCTCGTGACCAGGGGTCTGCTCTGGACGGTCGGCCGGCTGCAGAACGACGGCACGCCCGCGCCGGGCTACGCGGCGCGCTGAGTCCGCTTCCTCGTCTGCGTGTCGAAGGTCATTGGACCTTCGCCGCGCCGACCGCGGCGTACAGCGCGTCTCTGAGCGCGATATTCCGTGGGTCTCCCGTGCTCCGCGGCTGCGCGTTCTCGCGCATCGAGCCCCCGCCGGCCGCCCAACGACCCCGTGGGAATCGCGCCGCCGAACGGGCACACGTCGTGCGCTAACCTGATGGCAGCGTGAGATCTGTACGACGGATGAATGCCGGTGCCTCGAATCGGCCGCCCTGGAGTCTGACGGGCATCCTCCTGCTCGTCGTCGCCGCCTCGTGTCGGGCGAGCGGGCCGGTCCCCACCGGGACGGACCCGTACGCCCGCATCGATCGCTACGTGCAGCAGGAAGCCGACGCCTCCCGGATTCCCGGCGTGGCCATCGCCATCGTCCAGGGCGGCGGCGTGCACCTGCGGGGGTTCGGGCAGGATGGCCACGGCCGGCCCATCACTCCGGCGACGCCCTTTCCGATTGGATCCCTGACCAAGTCGTTCACCGCGCTGGCCGTTCGTCAGTTGTCGGAGGCGGGCGCCCTCGGCCTCGACGATCCCGTGCAGCGGCATGTCCCCTGGTTCCGGGTGGCTGACGGCGACGCGTCCTCCCGCATCACCGTGCGGCATCTGCTCAACCAGACGAGCGGCTTTTCCCGGGCGTCCGGCATCGCGCCGCTCCTCGACGACACCGGGACCACCCTGGAGGACTTCGTGCGCGGCCTCGCCTCGACGCCGCTGAATCGGCCGGTGGGGGAGTCGTACGAATACTCGAACCTGAACTTCGTGGTGCTCGGACTGCTCGTCCAGACCATCACCGGGCAATCGTGGGGGGCGTACATCGAGCGGCAGGTCTTCGCGCCGCTCGGCATGACGAACAGCTTCACGACGTTCGACGCCGCCGAACGCAGCGGCATGACGTCGCTGCATCGCTACTGGTTCGGCGTGCCCGTCAGGAGCCCCGTTCGCTATCAGCCGGAACTGGCGCCCACCGGCTATCTCGTGGCGTCGGTGGAGGACATGGCTCGCTACCTGGCCGCTTATCTCCGGCGCGGCCAGGCCCCGGCCACGCGCATGCTGTCCGAGGCGGGCATCGAGGCGATGCTCACGCCGGCCACCAACGAGGTGACGGTGCCGCTGGTGTCGCAGCCCTTCACGGCTCGGTACGGCGAAGGGTGGTTTGTCGGGCCGTTCGGGGCCGCGCGCGATGCGCGATGGCACCTGGGCGAGCTGCCAGCGTTCGTCGCCTGGATGGTCCTGCTTCCCGAGTCGAGCCAGGGCGTCGTGGTGTTGTCGAACATCGGGAGCCAGATGGCGATCGCCCGCGGCAACTCCGTCCTGAGCCGGCTGCCTCAGGGGATCGTCAACATTCTCAGAGACGCGCCTCCGCCCACAGGCATCAGCGTCACCCGGTTCTACCTGATGTTCGATGTCGCCGCGGTGATCGTGCTGGCGGCGCTCGCCTGGTACTTGGTGCGGCTCCCGCGATCGGACCATGCGCGCGCGGCATCACGCCGCGACAAATCCGGATCGCGCCGGCCGGTGCGCAACCTCCTCGCGCTTGGCGCGGGCCTTGGTGTCGCGGCGCTGATCCTCCTTGGCGTTCCGGCGATGACGGGAACGAGCTGGACGACGATGTGGCATTTCGTCCCGGATCTGACGGTCGTCCTGCTGGCCATGGCGATTCTGTGCGCGGCCTGCGGCCTCATGCGGGCCGTGCGTGGTGCAGGCCTGCTCACGTCACGCCGCCAGCCGACTCGCTGAGGCGCAGCGCCCAGACGCCCGCGGGCAGTCCGCGCGTCAGTATCCCTGCCACAGCCACTCGAGCGCCTGCGGCAGGGTCTGGAGCTTGGTGGGCCGGTCGCAGTGGCCGGCGTTCCGCGCGAACACGAACTGATACTGATAGCCCTTCGCGGCCAACACCTTCGCCATGAGCTGGTTAGCGAGCACCCAGTCGTGCATGTTGTCGCGCATGACGTTCGGGTTCAGCAGATCACGGTCGCTGACCTGCATCCAGAGCCGGATCGGCTTGGCCGGGCTGTTGGGAATCAGCCGTTCGTGGAACTCCCAGGCGCCGTGCGGCGTCTCGGCACTCTGTGGCCACTGCTGGTTCACGTAGGTACCGGAGTAGGTGAGCACGCGCCGGTACAGGTCCGGCCGGTACCACGCCATGATCAGCGCCGCCGACCCGCCGGAACTGCAGCCCATCGTCGCGCGGCCGTTTGGATCCTTCGTGAGCGTCACGTTGTACTGCTGCTGGACGAGCGGCAGCACCTCGGTTTCGACGAACTCCGCATACCGGCCGGACATCGTGTCGTACTCGAGGCCGCGCTGGCTGCCCTGTGCGTCGCCGCTTCCGTTGCCGATCGAGATCGCGATCATCACCGGCACGCGCTTCTGCGCGATCAGGGTGTCGAGCGCCGTGAAGAGCAGCGCGTCGGGCCCGTCGGCGCCGACGATGAAGGGCGCGGCGGTCCCGGGCACGTACTGCTTGGGTATGTAGACCGCGACGCGCCTCGTGTAGGCCGCCGGATGGCTGGTCGTCACGATGAGCTTCGCGGGATCCGCCGGATCGGGCGTGCCGAAGGTGCCCGGCTCACGGGTGATGCCCGGATAGATCCGGCTGTCGGTCGAGCTCATCGTGAAGGTGTGGACGGTGCCCTGGAGCGCGGCCGCGTCGGCCATCTCGGGCGCCGGCGGATGGGTCGGGCCGATGATGAAGTTGCCGATCGCGTCCACTGGGGGCACGGCACCGTCCGGCAGTTCCGTGGCCGCGACGTAGCCGGGCGTCCGCGGGTCGCGCGTCGGCGGCTGCGGCCGCGCCTGTGCCAGCACGAGGCTGGCGCCCGCGAAGAGCGCGATCAGACCGGCGGCAACGTGTGCGATTCGCATGGAGGAGCCCTGGTCGTGAGGGGAACGAGCAGACTCTAGTCGCTTCCGGTCGCAATCACCAGATCGTCGCCCTCCAGATGTGGCACGATGCACTCTCCGTCACGGAGGACGGCCCATGCGCGTAAAGACGGCCACTCTGTTGCTGCTCGGCCTGGCGTCAGCCTGCGCCGGCGATGCGCCCGCGCCATCGCCGCAGGTTACCGCGCCGGGCACCCGCCCGAACATCATCTGGATCGTGCTCGACGATGCCGGTCCGGCGATCGGGGCGGGGGGCGATCCGCAGGCCATCACGCCGAATATCGATCGGCTGGCGCGCGAGGGGGCGCGCTTCACGCGTGCCTTCACGCACTCAGCGGCCTGCGCCCCCAGCCGGTCGGGGTTGATTGCCGGCATGTATCCCACGTCGATGGGCTCGCACCACATGCGGTCGCTGCTCGCGAGCCCGCCGCCGCCCTTCATGCGGCTGCTGCGCGAGGCCGGCTACTACGTGGCGTGGCCGGGCAAGATGGACTTCAACTTCCATTCGCCCGGCGGAGCGATCGACCGCAACAACCTCAGGGAAGGCTGGCGGTACGACTGCCCCGAGTGCTGGGATTCGCAGGCGGCATGGCTCGGCGCGGCCCCGCCGCGCCAGCCGTTCTTCGCCTATCTCGACCTGGCCGTCACGCACGAATCGCAGGTGCGCTCCACGCCGGAGCAGTTCGCGAAGAATACCGCGCGGCTCACGCCCGACCAGCGTCACGATCCGGCGACGATGCGTGTGCCCGCGTACTATCCCGACATTCAGGAGGCGCGCCAGGATCTGGCCCGCTTCTACGACCTGATGACCGCCGCCGACTACCAGGTCGGCGACGTGCTCGCGTGGCTGGATCAGCATGGCCTGGCGAGGAACACGGTCGTGATGGTGTTTGGCGACCACGGCACCGGACTGCCGCGCATGAAGCGGTGGGTATACGACAGCAGCCTGCAGGTGGACCTGGTCGTCCGGTGGCCGGAGCAGATCGCGCCGGGGATGGTCCGGGAGGACCTGGTGGCATTCGTGGATTTTGCGCCGACCGTGCTGTCAATCGCCGGCGTCCCGGTCCCAGGGCCCATGCAGGGACAGGTCATCCTCGGGCCCGCGCGGGCCCCCGATCGCCAGTACGTGTACGGCGCGCGCGACCGCTTTGACAGCGCTTTCGATCGCATCCGGAGCGTGCGCGACACCCGATATCACTACATCCGGAACTTTCACCCCGAGATTCCGTACGCGCAGCGCATCCCGTACGCGGAGCTGGGCCCCACGCTCCAGGCCTGGCGGCGGCTCGCCGAGGGCGGCCGGCTCACAGGCCCGCCTGCGCTCTTCTTCGCCCCGACGAAGCCCGAAGAAGAACTCTACGACACGGCGGTGGATCGGGACGAAGTCAACAACCTGGCTGGCGACGCCTCGCATCGCGACGTCCTGGCGCGCCTGCGGACGGCCCTCGACGAGTGGATGGTAGTCACGAAGGATCTCGGCACTGTGCCGGAAGCCGAGCTGGTGAGCCGCGGAGTGCTCCGGCCGGGCATCCAGTAACGGGCCCAGTCACTCCGGCTCGGTCTCGCCGGGCTCGTCCTCGGCGTCCTCCGCATCCTCGTTATCGTCATCACCGTCCTCGAAGTCGTCGTCCTCCTCGTCCCCGTCGAGGTCGTCGTCTTCTTCAGATGGCGTGGGCTCGCCATCGGGATCCGGGGCAGCGGCCCTGGGCCATTGCGCTCCCTGTCCTTCGTTCCCAGAATCTGGGTTGCCGGCGATTCTGTACGGGTTGTCCATGGTCATTTGAATGCTCCGTCGGTGCAGCACAGCAAGGGCCGTGCCGCCGCTCCATTGCCGCGCCAGTCCGTCCGGAGTGTATCGAGGTACGCAATACTCGGTGAAGAGGCCATCATGACCGCGCAGAACGCGCCACCGCCCCCGTCTCCGGGCCAGGAACGTCCGCCGTCCGACGTACCGCCGCCCGCAGCGGACCGGCGGCCGTGGCGTACCGAAGGACTGCCGCCCGCCGGCAAGCCGCCTGCGCCCACGCGCCGGTGGACTGGCGTGGCAATCGCCGTCGTCGGCTACCTGGCGCTCTTTGGCGTCCTGACCCTTCAGGATCGGCTGTCGGGCCCGCAGCCGGTCCCGTACACGGAGTTCAAGACCCAGGTCGCGAACCGCAACGTCGGCGAGGTGTTCGCGCGCGGGGATTCGATCGAAGGCGAGCTGCGCAAGTCAGTGCCGCTGCCCGACGCGCCCGAGCGCACCTACCAGCAGTTCACCACCGAACGGCCCACTTTCGCCACCGACGATCTGCTCCTGGAGCTGATCCAGGGCGGCGCGACGGTCCGCGCGACACCGCTGGTCGCGCAACGCGGTTTTCTGGCCAACGTCCTCATCTCGTTCGCCCCCTTCCTGCTGCTGATCGGGTTCTACATCTGGGTGTTCCGCCGGCAGCAGGGCGCGATGGCCGGCGGGCTGCTCGGCGCGGGCCGGCAGAAGCGCGTCGATCCCGAAACGGTCCGTGTCACGTTCGACGACGTGGCGGGGATTGATGAAGTGGAGGCGGAGATCAACGAGGTCGTCGACTTCCTGAAGGACCCCGCGATGTACCGGCGGCTCGGCGCGCGCGCGCCGAAGGGCGTGCTGCTGGCGGGCGCGCCCGGCACGGGCAAGACGCTGCTCGCGCGGGCCACGGCGGGCGAGGCGAAGGTGCCGTTCTTCAGCGCCAGCGCGTCCGAGTTCATCGAAATGATCGTCGGCGTCGGCGCGAGCCGCGTGCGGGAGTTGTTTTCGGAGGCGCGGAAGGTGGCACCGGCCATCATCTTCATCGACGAGATTGACACGATCGGCCGCGCGCGCGGCGGCGCCCGCGCCTTCGGCGGCCACGACGAGCGCGAGCAGACGCTCAATCAAATCCTCACCGAGATGGACGGCTTCACCGGCAGCGAAGGCGTGGTCGTGCTGGCGGCCACGAACCGGCCCGACGTGCTCGATCCGGCGCTCCTCCGGCCGGGACGCTTCGACCGGCAGATCATGGTCCACCCACCCGATCACACGGGCCGTGTGGCCATTTTCCGGGTGCACACGCGCGGAGTGCCGCTCGCCGACGACGTGAATCTCGAAAAACTGGCGGCATCGACGCCGGGCATGACCGGCGCGGACATCGCGAACCTGGTCAACGAGGCCGCGCTCCTCGCCGCGCGCCGACGGCAGGACGTGGTCCACCAGCGCGATCTGACCGAGGCGCTGGAGAAGGTGCAGCTCGGCACCGCGCGCAACGTCGTCATCCCGGAAGCCCAGCGGCGGCGAACCGCGTATCACGAGGCGGGTCACGCGCTGATCGGGATGCTGCAGCCGGGCGCGGATCCGGTGCGCAAGGTCTCGATCATTCCACGCGGCCGGGCGCTGGGCGTGACGCTGTCCACCCCTGAATCGGATCGCTACGGCTACGACGCCCTGTACCTCCGCGGCCGCATCATCGGCGCGCTGGGCGGCATGGCGGCCGAGCACGAAGTGTTCGACCTCGTCACCACCGGCGCGGAAAGCGATCTCGAGACCGTCACGCGAATTGCGCGGTCCATGGTCGGCCGCTGGGGCATGTCCGAACGTATCGGCCGGCTGTCGGTGCTGCCGGCCGATGGCGATCCGCGCATGGCCGGCGTGTCCGAGGGCCTGCTCGACGCGGTGGACGAAGAGGTGCGCCGCATCACCGACGAGTGCTACGAGGAAGCGCGCCGGCTGCTCCGCGAGAACCGCGACAAGCTCGACGCGATCGTCGTCCAGCTGCTCGAGCACGAGAGCCTGGACGAGGCCGAGATCTACGCCGCCGCCGGTCTGCCACGGCCGAGCGAGACGCCGGCCCCGGCCCCGGTGCCCGCGTAGGGACGAAACGACGTTGGGCGTCGTTTCGTCCGACGTCTTTTTCCCATCGTCCTACCCAATCGGTCCCGTGAGCTGCCTACATCGCCTCGCCGGGGCCGGTGAGGTTCTTGCACCACGGAAGGGGGACTGCTCTCACTGAAGGAGACGTGCCATGGCCAATATCGACGAGACCGACTGAACGCCTTGCAGACGACAACGGGTGTAGCTTTAGGCGACACTGGGTGTCAGCAGGACGCACGGACACCCGGCGTTGCCTCTCATGACCGAAGACCGCTTCCGAAAAGCCTTTCTCCTCGCGCTCGTCATCGCCGTATCGGTGGGGTTTTTCCTGACGATCCGGTCATTCCTGATGACGATCCTCGTGGCGGCCATCTTCGCGGGGCTGGCCTATCCGCTGTACAGCTACCTGCGGGCCCGGCTCGGTGGCAGCCGGCCGCTGGCGTCAGCGATGACGCTGGTGCTGACCATCGTGCTGTTCGTCGCGCCCCTGCTGGGCATCCTGACGGTGGTCGTCAATCAGGCGATCCGGATCACGACAACGGTGAAGCCGCTGGTCGAGCGGCTGGTGAAGGAACCGTCCTATCTCGACCAGCAGCTCCAGCGCATTCCCGGCCACGAACTCGTGGCGCCGTATCGCGAGCAGATCCTCATGCGGGCCGGCGACATCATCGATACGCTGGGCACGTTCCTGGTGGGCTCGCTGTCGGACGCCACCCGCGGCACCGTGACGTTCGTGTTTCACGCCGTGCTGTTCCTCTACACGATGTTCTTCCTGCTGATGGATGGTCCGGCGATGCTGCGGGCGATCCTCGCGCACCTGCCGCTGCACGACACGGAAAAGGAGCAGATGAAGGATCGGTTCCTCGCGATGACGCGGGCGACGATCAAGGGCACGATCATCATCGGCGTGATCCAGGGGACGATGTCGGGCGTGGCGTTCTGGGCGGTCGGCATCCCCGACGCGATCTTCTGGGGCGTCGTCATGGTCCTCCTGTCGATCCTGCCCGTCGTCGGTGGCGCGCTGGTCTGGGTGCCGGCGTGCATCATCCTGGCGGTGACGGGGCAGTTTCTCAAGGCGGCGCTCCTCGCCGGGTTCTGCTCGCTGGTCGTCGGGTCGGTGGACAACGTCCTGCGCCCGCGCCTCGTCGGCCGCGACACGAAGATGCACGATCTGATGATTCTCTTTTCCACGCTGGGCGGCATCATCACGTTCGGCCCGATCGGCTTCATCGTCGGCCCGATCCTCGCGGGCCTGTTCGTGACGTCCTGGGAGATCTTCGCGGTGTCGTACCGGAACGAACTCTACGAAGCGCCGCGGACCATTCCGACGACCGCGAACGGCGAACTAGATCAGGTGGAGCCGTCGAATAGCCCGATCATCAAATAGCAATGGCCCGATTCAATGACCCAATAACCCAATCGTCGATCCCAATAGCCAATAGCCGATTGTAGATAAGAGATTCCCCTCGTCTTCCCGGCAGTGGAGGTCATGTGCGCACACGAATCATTCCTGCCGTTCTGACGGCCGCCCTCGTCCTGGCAACCGTCGTCACACCCGCCGCGGCCCAGACGACCCCGCCGCCTCATCCCTTCGTCATTCATGCTCTGGCCGGCGCCACGTTCGGCGGTCCGGGCGGCGCTCTCTTCGGGGCCGGCGCCGGCATGGACATCGCGGCGGTGCCAGGCCTCACGGTGTTCGGTGAGGTCGGCCGCCTCACGAACATCATGAACAGCGATCTCCAGGACATCGTGGACGAGCTGGCGGGGGTCGACGAGTCGGACGAGTTCGACTTCGAGTTCGACATCAGTCTGCCCACGGTCTATGGCCTGGGTGGCGCGCGGTTCACCGTGCCGACCAACGGCCCGCTCGGCGTGTTCGTCGAGGGCGGTGTCGGCTTCGGGCGCGTGGGGCTCAACGTCGCGCTGGTCGTCGATGGCGAGGACTTCAGTGACGAGTTCGGTGAGTTCCTTGAAGCTGAGGGCATCACCGCGTCCACGACCGAAGCCCTGTTCATGGTGGGGGCCGGCCTCAGCTATCCGGTGACGCCCCGGGCCGACATCACGGGAGGCCTCAGGCTCACCCGCATCGCCGCCTCGGAGGGCATCACGAAGCCGGCCGTCTACGTCGGCTTGTTCTGGCGGCCCTAGCGGTCGCCAGCCGCTGCGGGAGCCGGGCCGCCACAGGGCCCGGCTCCGGTCTCAAACAGCGATACACTCTGTCGGTTCCATGACGAGGGACTCGCTGATGGTCGTGGCCGCCCTGGTTGGCGCGCTCACCGCGTCGCCGGCGCTGGCGCAGAATCCCCACGTGGTCGTCTACCAGGGGACCGAGGGGCCGGGCGCCGGCAAGCACATCGTGATGCTCGCCGGCGACCATGAGTACCGGTCCGAGGAGGCGCTGCCGGCGCTGGCCCGGATTCTGGCCCGCCGCTACGGCTTCAGGTGCAGCGTCTTCTTCACCACCGATCCCAAGACGGGGTTCGTCGAACCTGGCAGCTCTCACATCTCGGGCCTCGAGGCGCTGAAGACGGCGGATCTGCTCGTCGTGGCGCTCCGCTTCCAGGATTTCCCGGACGCCGAGATGCAGCACCTCGTGGACTATCTCGACCGCGGCGGTCCGGTCATCGGCCTCCGCACTGCGACGCACGCGTTCCAGATCCGCCGGCCCGACGCGAAATTCCAGAAGTACACCTGGAACAACAAGGCGCCGGACTACACGGGCGGATTCGGCCGGCAGGTTCTGGGCGAGACGTGGGTGTCGCACTACGGGACGAACCACAAGCAGAGCTCACGCCTGCGCGTCGAGCCCTCGGCCGCGACGCATCCGATCCTGCGCGGGGTGAAGGACGTGTGGGTCGTCTCGGGCGGCTACACCGCCGATCCCATGCCTGGCAGCCAGGTGCTGGCCATTGGCCAGATTCTCAACGGCATGAGTCCTGACGCCCCGCCCGCGACCGACAAGAGGGAGCTGCCGGTCGCCTGGGTGCGCACGTATCAGAGCGCATCGGGCCGATCGGGCCGCGTGTTCACGACTACCCACGGCGCGTCCGAGGATCTGCTCAACGAGGGATTCCGGCGGATGCTCGTCAACGCCGCCCTGTGGGCCGCGGGGCTGGAGGATCGCATTCAGCCGTCGGGCGACGTGCGCTTCGTGGGTCCGTTCGCCCCGAGCCCCTTCAATTTCAACGGGTTCGTGAAGAACCTGACGCCGGCCGACATGGCGGGATGGGACGCGGCGATTCCGAGTCGGAAGGCGTATTAGGAGCGCGTGAGATGACAGCAACCCAGCGATGGACGATCGGCGGCGTGGCGGCGGCGGTGTTGTGGACGATGCCGATGGCGGGGCGGCAGGCGCCGGCGGCGTTCGAGCTGCGGCCGCGTGAGCATGTCGCGATTATCGGCAACACGCTGGCCGAACGATTCCAGTACGACGGCTGGCTGGAGACGATGATCCAGGCGAGGTTTCCGACGCACGAGCTGGTGTTCCGCAATCTCGGGTTCAGCGGCGACGAGGTGGGCACGCGGCTGCGCTCCAAGAACTTCGGCACGCCCGACGAGTGGCTGGCCGGCCGCGCCGCGCCGGTCGGCGGCTACCAGGAGAACCGGCTCGCGGGCACCAACACCGAAGCGGACGTGATTTTCGCGTTCTTCGGCTACAACGAGTCCTACGCGGGTGACGCGGGCCTGGAAGCGTTCAAGGCCTCGCTGGACGGCTGGCTGACGCACACGCTCGAGCAGCGCTACAACGGCACCTCGACGCCGCGCATCGTCCTGTTCTCGCCGATCGCGCACGAGAACCTGGGCAACCCCGATCTGGCGGATGGCCGCGAGAACAACGCCCGGCTAGCGACCTACACGCGTGCGATGGGCGAGGTCGCGAAGGCGAAGGGCGTGGTCTTCGTGGACCTGTTCACGCCGAGCCAGCAGCTCTACACGTCACTGAAGGAACCTCTCACGATCAATGGCGTCCACTTGAACAGCGCCGGCAACCGCCAGATTGCACAGGTCATCGACCGCGCGCTGTTCGGAGCGCCGCCGCGCCTCGAGGAGGCGCAGCTCGCGCGGCTGCGCGAGGCGGTCGCGGACAAGAACTTCTACTGGTTCAAGCGCTACCGCGTGACCGACGGCTACAACACCTACGGCGATCGGGCGTTTCTGAACTTCGTGCGGGGCAATCCCCGCAACGTGGACGTCAAGGTCCTGGGCCAGGCCCCCGAGCAGGATCGTCTCCCGCGGAACTACGACGTGCTGCAGCGCGAGCTGCAGATGCTCGACGAGATGACCGCGGCGCGCGATCGCCAGGTCTGGGCGCGGGCGCGGGGATCGGACCTGCCGGTCGCCAACACGAAGCTGCCGCCGCCGGTGGATCCGCAGACGAACCTGCCGACGGCGGCGCCGTTCCTCGATGAAGCGGCGTCGCTCGCGCAGATGACCGTGCACCCGGGCCTCAAGGTCGAGCTCTTCGCATCGGAGCGAGAGTTCCCGGAGCTCGTCAACCCGGTGCAGATGGCGTTCGACACGCGCGGACGCCTCTGGGTGGCCGTGTGGAAGAACTACACCCACTGGCAGCCTGGCACCCCGATGGACGACAAGCTCCTCATCCTCGAGGACACCAACGCCGACGGGAAGGCCGACAAGCGCACCGTCTGGGCCGGCGATCTCGACAACCCGACCGGGTTCGAGTTCTACAACGGCGGCGTGATCCTCGCGCAGGGGCCGAACCTCGTGTTTCTCAAAGACACGAACGGCGACGACCGCTATGACGTGAGGGAAAACCTGCTGCACGGGTTCGACACGGCGGACACGCATCACACCATCAACAGCTTCACGTTCGATCCGGGCGGCGCGCTCTACATGCGCGAGGGCGTCTTTCATCGCACGCAGGTCGAAAGCCCATGGGGCCCGGTCACGCGTCAGGCCGACGGCGGCGTGTACCGGTTCGAGCCGCGCACGTGGAAGTTCGAGACCTACGTGCCGATGAACTTCCCGAACCCGCACGGCCACGTGTTCGACCACTGGGGCCGCGACATCATCTTCGACGCGACCCAGGGTGACGCCTACTACGGGCCGTCGTTCTCGACGAAGAAGTACTACCCGATGATGGAGACGCGCAAGGCGCCGCAGCCGTACACGAGGCGGACGCGGCCCGTCGGCGGTGCGGAGATCCTGTCCAGCCGGCATTTCCCCGAGGCGCTGCAGGGCAACCTGCTCGTATTGAACGTGATCGGGTTCCGCGGGCTCCTGAACCACGCGGTCAGCGAAGACGGCGCCGGCCTGAAGGCCGTCGAGGTCGCACCGATCGTCCAGTCGGCCGACGAGAACTTCCGACCGGTCGATGCCGAGGTCGGGCCCGACGGCGCGTTGTATTTCGTGGATTGGTACAACCCCATCATCGGCCACATGCAGCACAACCTGCGCGACACGTCGCGCGATCGGCTGCACGGCCGCGTGTACCGGGTGACGGCCGTGGGACGGCCGCTGCTGAAGCCGGCAGCGATTGCCGGCCAGCCCATTCCGGCGCTCCTCGAGCTGTTGAAAGAGCCCGAGGATCGCGTCCGCTACCGCGCGAAGATTGAGCTGAGCGCCCGCGATACGCGCGAGGTGATGACGGCGCTCCAGACCTGGACCGGTCGGCTCGACCCGAAGGACCCGCGCTACGAGCACCACATGATGGAGGCGCTCTGGGTGCACCAGTGGCACAACCGCGTCGACGAGAAGCTTCTCGGCCGCATGCTTCGATCGAGCGAGCCGTGGGCGCGCGCCGCCGCCACCCGCGTGCTGTGCTACTGGCGCGATCGCGTGCCGAACGCGCTCGGACTGCTCAAGGTGCAGGTGGCTGACGCACATCCGGCCGTGCGCCTGGAAGCGGTGCGCGCCGCTAGCTTCTTCACGGTTCCGGAGGCGGCCGAGGTGGCGCTGGCCTCCGCGAACCATCCGCAGGATCGGTTCCTGACCTACACGCTGGACCAGGCGATGCGGACGCTCAAGGCGTTCATGCGCTGAGGCCGGTCATCGCCACGATCCGCGGCGGCGTCTTCATCGCGGCGCTCGTGGCGCTGTCGGCCGCGACGGCTGTCCGTGCCGCCGGCCCGCAGCATGCCCAGGCGCCGCCTCTTCTGCTGGACCAGCCGCTGCGTGTCGTCGAGTATCAGCTCAGCCGCCTGACGAACGACGAGCTCCTGCGCGTGGAGCGCCGGCCGCACGAGGAGCAGTACCGCCCGGTGTATGTGGCGCTGCTGACGCGCGGCGGGCTGCCGCGCGATGTCTCCGAGGAAGCCCTGGCGGCGCTCGTCGGCATGGACGAGGCCAGCCCGACGCGGGTGCTCATCGAGACACTCGGGAAGATCGATGGAGGTCCGCACCAGCTGCCGGCGGCGGAACGGTTGCTCACCCTGCTGTTTGCCGAGCCTTCCGGGGAACTGCAGAAGCACCGCGACGTCCTGCTGGCGGCCGCCGCGTCAGCGGCCGGGTCGTCCCCCGTGCGGCAGGGCGCGTATGGCGCGCTGATGATGGCCGACGGGAACCCGAAGGCGGCCTGGGCCGCCGCCGCGGGCGCCGGCCATCTGGTCGAACTGCTGCGCAGCGTGCCGCACCTGCCGGCAGTCGACCTGCGACAGCAGCTCTTCGAGCCCATCGCGACGCTCATTCGAACGTCCCCTGATCCCGTCCTTCGGGCCGAGGCGCTGGGCGCCCTGGGCTGGACGCGTACGGATTCCCGCACGTTCGAGCGGCTCGCGGCCGAAGTCGTCAGCCCGGGCGGGGCGTCGACTGACGCCACGCGTGCTGCCGCGGTCCGGTCCCTTCGGCGTGTGCCCGCGTCGGCCTGGCCGGTGGACGGCATCGAGCCGCTGGCGCGCGCCCTCGTCGCCTGGCTGCGGTCGGTGCCGGTCGCCGATCGGACCCAACCGGACGCGATGGAGGCGATGCCCTTGGGCCGCGACCTCGCCGCGGCGCTCGGCGGCACTCGTGGGCGGGCGGTCACGACCGATCTCGCCGCCCTCGAGGTGCGGGTCGTCCGCATCGGCACGCTGCCGGCCGAGATGCGTTTCGATCTGAACTGGTTCGTCGTCCAAGCCGGGCGGCCGGTGCAGATCGTCTTCACCAATGCCGACGCGATGCCGCACAACCTCGTCGTCGGCCGGCCCGGGGCCGTGGAGGCGCTGGGCACGGCCGCCTCGGCGATGCCGATGCCCGCGGATCCGGACGTGAAGCCCTTCGTACCGGATTCCCCGCTCGTGCTCGAGGCGACGTCGCTCCTGCAGGAAGGGCAGACCGCGCGGCCGGGCTTCACGGCGCCGTCCGAGCCCGGCGAGTACGTCTACGTCTGCACGTTCCCGGGCCACTGGATGCGCATGTACGGCATCATGCTCGTCGTGCCGTCACTGGAGGCGTGGAAAGCGTCACCAACGCGGCCGACCGATCCGCTCACGGGGCAGCCGTTTGAACTGCCTGAAGGAGGGGCCGACCTTCAGGTCGGCCCGCAGCAATGACTCAATCAACAAATCGTCAATATAGACGGCGCGAGAGCAGCTTGACTGTGATGGCCTGCGGATTAGCCATCGTCATGCTCGGCGCGCAGGCCGACTTTCGTCCCGTCGCGCTCGAGCGCCGGATCAGCACTGTCCAGCCCATGACGGGCATCGTCATGTGGGAGGGATCGAAGAACGCCGCGACGGACGCCATCCAGCTCGAGTACTCCTACATGCGCTACGGCGACGTCGTGAAGAGCCGCGGCGAGTACGACTGGACGCCCGTCGAGCGCAAGCTCGACGCCAGCGCCGGGCGACGACATCAGGCGGTGCTACGGTTCTGGGACACGTACCCGGGGCGGCCGTCGGCGGTGCCCGACTACATCAAGGCCCTCCCAGGCTACCGGGACGTCGTCGCCCAGAGCGAGGGACGCGACACGGGATTCCCCGACTGGGCGCATCCCGAGTATCAACGCTTCGTCCTCGAGTTCTACGAGCGCTTCGCGGCGAAGTACGACCGCGATCCCCGGCTGGCGTTCCTCGAGACCGGGTTCGGCCTGTGGGCGGAGTACCACGTGTACTCCGGTCCCGAGGTGCCGGGCGAAACGTTCCCAAGCCTGGAGTTCCAGGCTCGGTTCTTCCGGCATCTCGCCGCGGTATTCCGGGACACGCCCTGGATGATCTCGCAGGACGCCCACGTCGCGAAGCGGACGCCGTTCGCCAGCCAGCCTGATCTCCTCAAGCTGACCTTCGGGATCTTCGACGACTCGTTCCACCTGGCGTGGAATCCCGGCTACAACCAGACGGGGTGGACGTTCTTCGGTCGCGACCGGCACCTCCGGTCGCCGGCTGGTGGCGAGATTCTGTTTCCGAACCGCGAGCGGTCCGATCTCGTGGCCGACCGCTGGCCGGCGGAGGC
>CAZFAT010000175.1:0-4023 GCA_964517075.1 uncultured Solibacteraceae bacterium | reverse complement strand
CGCCCGCGACACCCACGTGAACAGATGATGCGGCCGTTGGGCCCGTACGACGCGCCAGCCCTTCAGTCCGGCGACGATCACGACCGCCGTCAGGGCGAATCCGCCAGTCACGAGGAGTAGGAGGCTGTCCTCCAGCGTGCCCTGCGCAAGCACCTGCAGGAACTCCGATCGGCGAGCGGGGTCGGGATCGGACATCTGGGTCAGCGCGCGCATGACGCCATGGTGCGCGCGAAGCACCTGATTGACGCCGAACAGGATCGCGACAAGCAGGGCTGACCATGCCAGCGCCCGACGCCGAGACATTTCCGACTGTGATGCGGCCGGGATTCGTCCGCGCCACCACTCGCGTCCGCCGATTGCGGCGGCGAACAGGAGGCACACGAGCGCCATCAGCAGACCATTGCGCATGGCCAACGCCGCGTCCGACACGACGGGAACCACGACGCCATAGCCGCCGCTGCCCGTCTGCGAGATGCCGCGAAACACTCCCACCACGCTGGCACCGCTCGACAGCCCCGCGACGGTCACTGAAAGAAGGCTGAAGAGCATCAGGGCGGAGAAACCAGCCGAGGCATCCCAGGGATCAGCGGTGCGCCGGCGAAGGAGCACGAGCGCCAGGGCCATCGGACCAGCGAGAAACGCGACGGGCGTGATGAGGCCGATGGTCCTCCAGGTCCCTCCCGACACGTCATACAACCACCCCCGAACACCCGGATGCAGCATGGTGGCGACGACGATGAGCGCGATCGCGGCCAGGCCGAGCCGCCGCGCTCGCGACCAGGGCGGACGGCTCGGGACCGCCGCCGCCCGGAAGACGATCGGCGCCATCATCACCAGCGACCAGAACGCGACGTGCCCGCGCCATCGGGCCAGCCAGCGTCGGCGGGTGCTGCTGCCGGCGTCACTCCACTCTTGTTGAAAGTCGGCAATCGTCGGCAGGGCAGCGTGCGACAACGCGGGCTCGTCGAACACCGCGCGTGCGATGGCCTCGAGCCACGCGCCCGGCAATCTCCGCCGCGGAGTCTCGCCGGTCATGATCGATCCCACGCCAGTTCACGAGCCAGCGTCGTCCAGGCCTGGAGCACGCGCTCGCCGAGGCCAGTGATCTGGTAGATGCGTCTCGGCAACCCGATCGCGCCGAGTCGCGGGGCGTCCTGCTCGGAGGCGATCAGGCCTTTCGCTTCGAGGCGGCTGAGTGTGACGTAGACCGTGCCGCGCTTGAGCGCGCCCCCGGACCGCCCGACGAGGTCCAAGCCAAACGTCGGACCACGGGACATCAGGAGCTCGAGAATCAGGCGCTCCTTCGCAGGCAGTGTGAGGGCAGATGGCATCGGCTATGTCTTATATCATGTAAGCACGATTAATACTACATATTATCCGGTAGCCTTGCTTCGGCGCCGCCCGCCTCAGACGTATGGGGGCCCTCGTCCTCGCGGGACGAGCACTTCGTCGGGGGCTGGTGGGAATGGGGCCGGCAGCGCGCGCACGATCGCGCTGAGCGGGCCGAACCGCCGTCTACTGGAGCGCGTTCTTCAGATAGGCGAGCGAGGCCGCGACCTCGTCGGTCGTCGAGCGGAGACCCACGTAGTCGTACTCGACCAGCGCGGGAATCGATGTCGGGGACGTGTCGAGCACGCCGAGGATGGCGGCGATCGGCGTGTCGCCTTCGCCGAACGGCTGGCTGGCCCCGCCGCTGCGCAGCCGGTCCTTCACCACGACGTGCGACACGCGGGCCTGATGCGTGCGCAAGACCGCCACCGCGTCGCCATTGGACGCGGTCACGTGGCCGACGTCGAGCCTGAGCCTGAACGCGGGCGAGAGGGCGAGCGCGGCGGCGAGGTCGGGCGTAGCGATGGCGCCGTCGGCGTTGCCGTCCACCTGGTTGTGAACGGCGATCGATATCTGATGCCGCGCGGCGAACGGCACGAGCCGCGACGCGGCCGCCATCGTCAGCGGGGCGCTGACAGTCGACACGCCCAGCGCCTTGGCTTGCCGGAATGTCGCGTCGATCTCCTCATCGCTGAACGAGGCGTCGTAGGCGAGACCGCAGGCCGTGATCGTGATGCCGGCGGTGGCGAACTTCGCGCGGGCATCGGCGAAAAACCCGGGGGCGGTTTGCAGGCGCCACGCGCGCAGCCCGGCGCGATACGTGGCGTTCGTCCGGGCGATCTCCTCGGGCGAGAGGACGACGCGACGGGGATAGGCGGTGGAACCGCCCAGGAAGGGCGCGGTGCTGGGCGGCGCGGGCTCGACGTTGGCCAGCGCCAGCTCGATGTGTGTGACCTGAATCGCCTTCAGCGTGCGAATCACGTCGTCGACGTTGTCGCGATTGGTCACGCGAGGCAGGTCGCGGAAGCTGGACGTGGTGACGCCGAGCGCCACCGATCCGGTCGCGCCGACCTCGAGTGAGCCAGCGAGCGCCATCAGCGGCGTTCCGGCGAGCACGCGTCCGAAATCACGTCGCGAGAACGCACCCATCAGCAGCTCCCTTCAGAGCTCATTTCACGCTTTGGCGACCGGGAGTCGAACAGCCTGCCGATTATAATCCGGACCAGGATGGTCGTCGGATACCGCCCCTTCGGAGCCGCCTGCGCGGCGACGCTGGCGATGCTTGCCGGTGGGGCGCCCGTGGAGCGGCCGGGCTCGTCGGTGCTGGCCAGCGCCACGCCCGCCCAGCGCCCGGCCCCGGCCGATTGCCCTGCGCGCCCCGAGGCCGTCCTGTCTCCCGAGATGCCGGCCGACGTCTGCATTCCCGACGGCTTCAACGGCATCGCCCTGGACTACTTCGACGACTACTCGTGGCGGGCCTTCATCGCGCTCGTGTGGCCGGCGGCGTCAGGGCGACGCGGCGTCGCCGACACCGACCGGCGGATCTCGGATGCCGGCCCGCGCGTTTTCGAAACCTACAAGGCGATGTGGGAGATCTTTCGTCCCGATGGATCAGCGCCGCAGCCGGCCTTCAATCGGTACGACGCCGCCGGCAGCAGTCCCTGCGGCGTGGCGTCTGGATTCGGCGACGTCACCATCGGGTCGGCTTCGGGCATCGACGACATCGGCCAGGCTGGCATTGGCGCCCTCGATCCGCCCATCGTCGCGCAGAACGGACGCTACGTTCGCACGCTGACGCTCTTCAACCAGCTCGAGTTCGATCACATCGTGACCAACCGGCTTTACCTCCGGCGCGAGCTGCCCGTCGTGCCGCGCCCCCGGCCGGATACGCCGGTGGTCAACTTTCCGATGGGATCGATTGCCGTGAAGACCTCGTGGGTGGACCTCACCGGTCTGCCCGAGGCGCTGGCGACGCGGTTCTACGCGCGGCGCGTCATGATGAAACGCGCCTCTGGCGGCGGCTGCGTGCCAACCGTGGTCGGCCTCATGGGCCTGCACATCGCGCAGAAGACGCCCAGCCGTCCGCAGTGGATCTGGTCGTCGTTCGAGCAGAAGGATATCGTGCCGCCCAAGTGGGCCGACTGGCCGGGCGCCTTCGCGCTGAACGACGGGACCGGCGCACAGATGCCCGACACCAATCCGCTGTCGCTCGTGCCGCTGGCGCCCGAGCCGGTGCGACCGTTCAACGTGACGCGGGCGGCCAGCTTCCCGATTCTGACCTCCACCGAGCTCGTCAACTATCGCTACCAGGCGCTGCTGGCCGGCACGCCGTGGCGGTACTACCGGCTCGTGATGACGCAGTGGCCACGGGTGGAAGGGAATCAGAAGGACCCGGTGTCCGCGCGTCTGGACGGCAGCGTGGCGAACACGTTTCCCGGCCTCGGTGCCTTCTCGGCCACCGCGAACGTGACGATGGAGACGTTCGACCAGGCGGGGCCGCAACTGGGCTGCATGAGCTGCCACAACAGCGCACGCATGCGGGCGGATTTCATGTGGACGATCCTCGACCACGCGTATCCCGCCCAGTTCGGGCCCACGACGTCAGCGACAGCGGGAGCGGCCCGCGCGCTCAGTACTCCCTGAACGTCAGATTCAGCCGCCCTTCGAATCCGAGACCAGCCGGCGCAGTCCCTG
>CAZFAT010000174.1:0-3747 GCA_964517075.1 uncultured Solibacteraceae bacterium | reverse complement strand
GCGCTGCGCGGAGTCACGCTCGGGATCGAGGCCGGGGAATTCGTGGCGGTGATGGGCCCGTCGGGCTCCGGGAAGTCCACCTTCATGAACCTGCTGGGCTGCCTGGACGGGCCCACCGCGGGCCGTTACCTCCTGGACGGGCAGGACGTCTCCGCGCTGACCCCCTCCGAGCTGGCGCGCGTCCGCAACCAGAAGATCGGCTTCGTGTTCCAGGGCTTCAATCTCCTCAGCCGGACGACGGCGCTCGACAACGTGGAGCTGCCGCTGCTCTACCGCACGCGCAACGGGTTCAAGGCCAAGGAACGGCATCGGCGGGCCCTGGAGGTCCTCGACGCGGTCGGCCTGGGCCCCCGGCTGCACCACCTGCCGAACCAGTTGTCGGGCGGCCAGCAGCAGCGCGTGGCCATCGCCCGCGCCCTCATCAACGAGCCGTCCATCCTCCTCGCGGACGAGCCGACGGGCAATCTCGACACGCGGACCAGCATTGAGGTCATGGGCATCTTCCAGCGCCTGAACCAGGAGCGGGGCATCACGGTCCTGCTCATCACGCACGAGAACGACATCGCCGAGTACGGCACGCGACTGATTCGCTTCCGCGACGGACGGGTCGTGGCCGACCAGCCCGTGCTCCACCGGCGCAATGCGGCGGACGAACTGGCGGCCCTGCCGCCGCCCGAGCCGGATGAAGTCGCACCGGCGCCCGAGGCGCCGCAGGCCGAATCTGCCCACTCCTGAGGACCCGAGAGACTCATGTCGATACTCATGACGCTTCGTATCGCCTTCAAGGCCCTGGGCCGCAACAAGCTGCGGACGGCCCTGACCATGCTGGGCATGATCATCGGCGTGGCGGCGGTGATCGCGATGGTCGCGCTCGGCACCGGAGCCCAGGCGATGATCGAAGAGCAGATTCGCGCCACGGGCACCAACCTGATCACCATCAGCGCCGGCAGCGCCGCGGCGACCGGCGGCGTGCGCGGCGGCCAGGGATCCAGCGTGCGCCTGGTTCCGGCCGATGCGGAGTTGCTCCGTGACCTTTCGGAAATCCAGTACGTCGCCGAGAGCCTCAACACCCGCCTGCAGCTCATCGTCGGCAACCAGAACTGGAGCACCACCGTCGAAGGCACGAACGTGGACCTGCCGTCCATCCGGTCCTGGCCGCTCAAGTACGGATCGTTCTTCAACGACGACGACGTCCGGGCCGCGGCGAAGGTGATTGTGCTGGGATCGAACGTCTCCGAAGCCCTGTTCCCGGGCGACGTGGATCCGACTGACACCCAGATCCGCGTCCGCGATCAGGTATTTCGGGTACTGGGCGTCATGTCGGCGAAAGGCGCCGGCGGGGGCGGCATGAACATGGACGACCAGGCGTTCATCCCCTACACGACGATCATGAAGAGGATCCAGGGCTCGACGAGCATCAACCGGGTCTTCATCTCGACCTACTCGGCCGATCAGCTCGACACGGCCGCCTCGTCGATTCACGCGACGCTGCTGGCGTCCCATGGCGAAGAAGACTTCACCGTCCAGACGCAGGACGACATCGTGGCGCTCCGCACGGAGACGGCGAACACGATGACGAACCTCCTGGCCGGCATCGCCGCCGTGTCGCTCGTCGTCGGCGGCATCGGCATCATGAACATCATGCTGGTGTCGGTGACCGAACGAACCCGCGAGATCGGGCTGCGCCTGGCCATTGGCGCCCGGGGCTTCGATGTGCTGCTGCAGTTCCTGATTGAAGCCATTGTCATCAGCATCGCGGGCGGTGCCGTGGGGATTGCCCTGGGGTATCTCATGGCGGAGTTGCTCCGCCGGTACCAGGGCATGGCGGCCATCGTGCCAATCGACGCGGTCGCGATTGCCGTGCTATTCTCGGCCGCGGTCGGTATTTTTTTCGGGTTCTATCCCGCCCGGAAGGCGGCCTCCCTGGACCCGATCGAAGCTCTGCGATTTGAATAGGGGACGTTCGGGGCTCGGGACGGCACGCAGTCGTCCCGTTTGTTGAGGGGTGTTCATATGCGACGTTTGACAGCAGTATTGAGCGCGGCGGCGATCGTCGTCTCGACGATTGGCGTCTTTGCGCAGGCGAAGCCGGACTTCTCCGGCAAGTGGACTTTGGTGCCGCCGGCTGACGGCGGCGGTGGTGGTGGTGGCGGCGGCGGCCGGGGTGGCGGGCGCGGCGGCGGTGGCGGTGGCTGGGGCATGAACCCGACCATCGCGCAGACCGGGACGGCGCTGACGATCACTTACACGATGGGCGGACGCGGCGGCGCGGCGCCGACCGAGCAGAAGGTCGTCTACAACATCGGTGGCGCCCCGACGAAGCGTCAGATGGCGGCGCGCGGCGAAACCGTCGAAGTCACCGACACCGCGGCGTGGGTGGGCAACAGCCTGGTCATCACGACCAAGACCGCGACGGCCGAACAGAAGCGCACGATCTCGCTGAAGGACGGCAACATGGTCATCGAGTACAACTCGGGCCGCGAGGGCGCGACGCCGCAGACCATCACCTACAAGAAGGGCTAGGACCGGTCACCGGTTGAGCTTCAAGGGCGCGAAGACTTCACGGTTTTCGCGCCCTTCGTGTTTCTTTCTGACGCCTGTCAGCTCTGAGCGATGAGCTGATCCGTCATCGCCACGCCGGCGGCAGCGTGCGATAGCGCTTCATCAACTCGTCCTGGCGGCTGGTCCCCTCCACGCGCGTCCCCCGGATAATCACCGCCTCGGCCACCGTCGCGAACTCGAAGGGATCGCCGCTCCAGACGACCAGATTGGCGTCCAGGCCCGCCTGCAGGCTGCCGACGCGATCGGCGACGCCAAACACGTCCGCCGGCGCGGCCGTCACACCCCGCAGCGCCTCGTCCCAGGACAGACCGTTCGCCACGGCGTTGCCCGCTTCGAAGCGGACGTTCCGCACGTTGAAGTGCTGACCGTCACCGTAGGAATCGCTCACGAGAATGACGACAACCCCGGCCCGTCGGAGCAGCGCCGCGTTGTCTTCCCGCGCGCCAAGCTGGTTGAAGGAGCTGGGGATGTTCCGGATGCCGCCGACGAGGACCGGAATTTTCGCCGCGGCCAGCCGGTCGGCGCGCTGCCAGGCTTCCGCGGCGCCGCCGAGAATCACGCGCAGCTTGTAGTCGGCCGCCAGACGCAGCACGGCGTCGATTTCGGCGACGCGATCGGCGAACACGAGAAGCGGCAGCGTGCCCGCGAGCACGGGTTGGAGCGCGTCCAGATCGGCCGGCGCAGCCGCCAGCGGCCGGCTACGCCCTTCCTCGACGTTGGTCCGCCGCGCAGGCCAGTCGCGCGCGTCGTCGAGCAGCGCGCGCAGCTTGCCGATGAGCTCGCCGCGCGATCCGACACCCGCCGGGACGGCGTCGTTGACCTGGGCGACCATGGCGGCGGGCACCTTCCGCAGCATGGTCTGGCCCGGCCCGTCGACGAGGTCGATGAGCGCGTGCTGACCGGCAACCAGATTGCCCGACGGCAGCAGACCGGCGGTCGTAATGCCGTCGTTCCGCGTGGCCGCGAAGAGCGGCGACGCCGCGTCGAGCGCTTCCCAGGGCCGGAACGCCGCTGCGACGTTGTTCGTCCCGCGGGCCGTGTCGTCGGTCGCGCCGCCGCTGAAAGGGACTTCGACGATGCCCAGCACGCTGGCGACGTTGATCAGTCCGGGCGTCACCCACTTCCCTGCCGCGTCGATTCGCTGCGCGCCGGCCGGCACGGCGACGTCGGCGCCCACGGCGACGA
>CAZFAT010000173.1:0-24198 GCA_964517075.1 uncultured Solibacteraceae bacterium | reverse complement strand
GGTCAGGGCCAAGGCCAGGGCCAAGGTCAGGGCCAGGGCGGTCGCGGTGGTCGCGGCCAAGGTGACCAGCGGCTCGGCAATGGGGACGGTTTCGGACGCGGCGGCGATCGCGACGGTCAGACCGGTTTCGCCGGTGGCGGTGGCGGCTCGAACATGAACTTCGGCCGCGCAGGGGCGGACCTGAACTCGGGCGGCGACGCCCGCGGCGGTGTCAATCCCATCGACATCCGGCAATTGCAGAGCAACGCTCAGCAGTACGCGCGCGATCTGCAGGAGGTTCGGCGCAACCTCCAGCAGAACGGCGGCACTGCGGCTGACTTGCGCGAGATGGACGAAGCCATTCGCCGGTTGCAGGAACTGAGCAAGGCCAGCGAGCCGCTCGGGGCCCAGCAACTGGTTCAGGCCGCGCTCGAAAGAGTCCGGAGCCTCGAGTTCAGCCTGCGCAAGCGCCTGGACACGACGAGCGATGCGCTCTACCTTGCCGGCGCCGACGAAGCGCCCGCGGAGTTCAGGCCCATGGTCGAGGAGTACACGCGCCGCCTGTCGAGGCCCGCTGCCGCCCCCGCGGCGGCGGCTCCGGGACGATAGACGGACGTTAGAAGTCGGAAGCCAGAACTGAGAAGTCAGAGCTGAAAGCTGACTTCAAACTTCTGGCTTCAAACTTCTGACCTGTCAGTGTCCACGAACCACCCTCTCCAACGCCTGCTCCACGATCGCGTCGATTTCGGCTGATGTCACCGTGAAGTGGTTTGCGATCATCGAGAACGCCAGCTTCTCGCCATCGAGCGTTTCTACATACCCCGAGAGCGCCCGCACGTTGGAGATCGTGCCGGTCTTCGCCTGGACGCGGCGCGCGAGCAGGCCACTCTTCATCCGTGATTCCAGGGTGCCGTCGTGCGCGCCGACCGGCAGGGCGGCGACGAACGGGCCTCGGAGCCGTGCATCACGCCACACATGCACGAGCATGGCGGTGAGTGCGTCGGCGGTCACGTAGTTGTAGCGCGACAGCCCCGAGCCGTCCAGCATCACCACGGCCTCCGCCGCGACGCCCCAGCCCGCCAGCGTCCGGGCCACGATCTGCAGTCCAGCCGCGGCTGAACCCGGTTGTGTGGGCGTGCGGCCCAGCGTTTTCAGCAGCGTGTCGCCGTACAGGTTCTGGCTGACCTTCAGCGTGTGGGCGGCCACTGACGAAAGAGGCGCGGACTGGCGCTCGGCCAGGGGGCGGCGTGCTGCCGGCGGAGGTTCGACCAGATCGTCGATGTCCCACGCCCCACTCGTGACGGTAATGCCGCGCTCGGCGAGCGCCAGCCGGAAGGCCTCGACGAAATACCGGGTGGGATTCGGCACGGCGGCCGTGCGCGTCACCGGCGCGCCCGATGCCGGCACCGTCCCTCGCACGGTCAACCGGATGCTGCCGAGCCCGCGCTGCAGGACGAGGTCGACTGGCGATCCCGATGCGCCGGTGGTGATCCCGTTGACAATCTCCAGTCCGTGGCCGGCCGGTACGACGGCCAGACGCGCGGGGGCGCCTGCCGACGTGCCCGGCGTGATCTCGATCTGGATGATGTTCTCGTTGTAGGTGAGGGCGCCGGAGGGCGCGGCGTAGCCCGCCTCCAGGTAATCCCACGCCCAGCCGGCGCCGAGCCCGACATCGTCCAGCGCGCTGTCGTCGCCGACGATGCGTCCTGCCACGCGGCGGATGCCGGCGGTCCGCACGGCGTCGGCCCAGGCCAGGAACAGCGGCGCCACCTTGCCGCCCTGCGCGCCAATGGTCGGGTCGCCGTCGCCGGTGACGATCAGGTCGCCGTCGAGCGTGCCCTGGTCGATCGCGCCAGCCGCCTCGAGCCGGGTTCGGAACGTGAAGCCCCAGCCGAGCTGCTCGGCGGCCACGGCCACCGTCATGAGCTTCATGTTCGACGCCGGCACGACGCGCTTGCCGGCGTCGCGCGCGTAGAGCACGCGGCCGTCGGCGATCGACACGATGTGCACGCCGATCAGCGCGCGCGCGAGTGCCGGCGCGCTGAAGATGCGATCGAGGTCAGCCTGGAGTGTGCCCGCGCCGGCGCGAGGCGCCGGTGCGGGACTTGCGGCCTCGCCGGCCTCCGGCGCGATTTTCCCGGCGCCGCAGCCCGCCGCGCAGGCCGCGACGGTGAGGAGAGCCGCGGCCAGGCGCGACGGGCGCGTCACTTGGTGCCTGTCAGCTCCTTGAACTGCGAGAGTACGCGATCGAGGTCGGCGACTGGCACGACGGCGGCGCCTGGTTCATCCGGGCGGATCGCGTAGGCGGCGCTGCCGGCCTTGCGCAGCGTGACGCGTTCCTCCGACGTGGCGCCGGCGGCACCCGATCGCGCCACCACCACCAGGTCCTCCCCGGAGGGGGGCGCCTTGGCCGCAAAGCTCTCCGCGCGGAGGGTGGACAGCGAATTGAGCCAGTCGGTCATGGCCGTCTGGTTGACTTCGCCGGCCTCCGGCGCCGTCTTCTTCCAGGTGTCGCTGGAGGGCGCGGTGTCGGTCGCCGCGGTCGACTCCTTGATGAACGACCACGTCCTGCCGCCGTGGGTCACGTCCAGGCCGGTCGCGGAGTATGCCCGAAAGGCAAACACATCCTTGTGCCGCAGCTCATCGGGAGACTTTGTCAGATCGTCGAGCAGACTCGACGCCAGGGTGAACACGAGTGGCCGCGACAGGTCCCGCGCGTAGACCGTGCCCTCCTCGTGGGCCGCGCCGATGGCCAGCGAGGCCCGCGCGGAGCCGGCGCCCACCGTGAGGAGGGCCTGGGGACGCTCCAGGCCGAACTTGCGCAGTTCCGCTGCCGTGGGTTCCCCGGTCTCGCCCGCCACGATGGCCTGCATCTGGGCCTGGTCCACGGCGCGCACGATGCCGTCCACGCCGCCGAAGTCGGCGCGCGCATCGACCGGGGCGGTCAACCGCCAGTTGTCATCGCGCTTGGTCAGGCTCAGGGTCGGCGAGCCGGAACGCTCGATCGTGAGCGCGTCGACGGCGTCGCTCGCGAACGTCAAGGCGTCCTTGTCGCGGAGCGCGATCGTTTCGCGATTGAACGTGTCCTCGAGGTAGCTCGCGACGACGAACAGACGCGGCTGGCCCTCGATTCGGGCGTACAGATCCGAGCCCGTGGGCGTCTTGTTCCCGAAACTCACGCGCTGGGGCGTCGACGAGCCTGTCGTGCGGAACGCGAGGCTGAAGCGTGCTGGCTCGAGCCCGTAGGGCGCCAGGCTGCCCGGCGCATCGTCGACGACCCGCTGGATCTCCAGGGTCGAGAGGCTCGAGAGCAGCGACTCCATCACCCCTGAATCCGCCGGCGCCACCACGGGCGCCACGATCTGCCATTCGGTGCCCGTCTTCCTGGCAGTGGTCGTCTGCCCAGTCGCGGACTGCAGCGTCAGTTCCTCGATGGCGCTGGTCTCCAGGGTGAAGACGCGGTCGCGGGCTTCGGTCGCCGTGGGATCGCGCTTCGACTCGACGAAGTAGATATAGGCGCCCAGCCCCAGGGCCAGCGCTACGAGCACGAGCAGGGATCGTCCGCCTCGCATGGGTTCTAACGGCGCCGCCACCAGACGCGAATCGCGTTGGCGAAGAGCAGCGCGGGAATCAGCAGCATCGTGAACCAGAACACCATCGTGCCCTGGTCTTCGGTCATCGTCAGGGGACGACTCTCGGGATCGCGCGGGCGGATCGCGATGAGGTTCTCCTGCTGCGCCAGCCAGTTGGCCATGTTGAGGAAGATGTCCCGGTTGCCCGGCAGGCCGACGGCGCGATTGGACGCGAAGTCGCTGTCACCAACGACGACGACGCGCGTTTCCGGCGTCGGCGCGTCGGCGGGGGGTGGGGGAGCACCCTCGGCTGGGGGCGGCGCGGCCGGCGCTTCCGGGGCGGGTGCCGACACGGCCGCGGCGATGGTGATCGGCCCGGCTTTGTCCCCCTGCTCCTCGTTTCGTTCCGGGCGGCCCGTGGCGTAGAGGCTCTTCACATCGGATTCCGCCCAGCTCTGCGGACTGGTCTCGAGCACGCGCTGGGCGACCCGGCCGTCGCTGCCGCCCTCGACGGGCGTGGCCGATCGCGCCAGCGGGAAGGCCGTCATGAGTCGAGGGAAGCCGGTCGTGATCGCGTGTGGCACGGCCATGGCCACTGGCACCGAGGCGTCGGTGCCAATGATCTGTCCCAGTCCGCTCGCGTCGATCACCAGGTCGTTGCCCAGCTCGACACCCCATTCCCGGGCGAGCGCAATCAGACTCGCCGGTTCCGCCGCGGTCCCCTTCTCCGGCGGATCGATCATCAGGTGCAGCTTGCCACCCCGTCGGAGGTATGCGCGGAGCATGTCGAGTTCCGGCGCCAGCAGGTCCGTGCGTGGCCCTGCGATGACAATCATGGTCGCGTCGTCGGGAATGCTGCCCTGCTGCGCGAGCGTCAGGTTGGCGACCTCGAAGTTGTCCCCCTTCAGCGCCTCGGCGATGCCGTTGTAGCCTGTGGGATCCGACGCCGTCGGGTCGTGCTCGCCGTGGCCCTGCAGGAAGTAGATCTTCTTGACGCGGCCCTCAATGACCTTCTTGAGCGCGTTGGTGACCGCTTGTTCATCGGCCGACGTCGCCCGTTCGGTGCGGCCGGCGTACTCCACCACCAGTGTCGGGACCGCGGTGATGTTGTGCTGCTGCGCCTGCAGCGGGTTCTGGTCCACGTCGACGTAGTCGACCGAGACCTGTGATGACTGGTACGGGTATTCCGCGAGCCGATCCCGATACTGGTCGGAAATTCCCTGGTAGAAGACCCGGATCACCACCGGCTGGCTCAGGCCGGACAGAATCTGCTTCGTCTGATCCGACAATGAGAACTGGCCGGCAGCGGTCAGATCCCAACGTTTGTTCTGGCGTGACGAGATCCAGTTGATGGCAATGAGGATGCCCAGCACGAGCACGACGCTCGACGCGGCGATCGATCCGTACTTGACGTTGCGGCCGCTGAACGAGCGCGCGATGTCGCGCCACTGCGTGAGCGTGTACAGCGCGGTGACCGCCAGGCCGGCCAGCGCCAGCCCCTGGGACCACTGCGGCAGATCCGGCCGGCTGAACCGCAGGACGACGGCGACGACGACGAGCGCGACGCCGAGCCAGCCGAGCACTCCAATCAGGCGTTTCAGCACTAGCCCCTCCACCGCTCGGAGTCGACCGACTTCAGGGTCAGGAACAGCCCGAAGGCGATGAAGCTCAGATAGAAAACGACGTGCTTGGTGTCGATCACGCCCTTGGCGAAATCGTCGAAGTGCTGGGTGATCGACAGGTAGTTCAGAATCGGTCCGATCGTCGGACCGGCGCTGTCGGCGAACCAGTTGATGATCCAGAACATCAATGCGATCACGAACGTCGCGGCGCCGGCCACCATCTGGTTCTTGGTCGTGCTCGAGATGAAGAGTCCCATCGACAAGAAGCAGCTGCCAAGCAGCAGCAGGCCGAGGTAGCCCGACAGGACCGGCCGCCACTCGGGATCACCCAGCCCGAACAGCACTCCCACGTAGAGGACCGTGACGCCCAGCAGCGCTGCGAACAGCCCGACGGCGCCGACGAACTTGCCGAGGATGATCTCCGCGTCCGTCACGGGTGACGTGAGGAGCAACTCGATCGTGCCCGAACGCTTCTCCTCGGAGTACGTCCGCATCGTGATCATGGGCAGCAGGAACAGCACGAGGACGCTCGCGTTCTGAAGCAGCGGCCGGATCAGCCGTTCGTTGACGTTCATGGTCGGCGGCGGGCCGAACTGCGAGCGCATGCCCTCTTCCATGAAGTAGGTCAGGTAGACGTTGAAGAACCAGCCGAAAATGATGGCAAACAGCCCCATCATCACCCAGGCGATCGAGGATCCGAAGTAGCCGCGCAGTTCCTTGCCGGCAATGGTCAGGATGTTCCGGATGGATCTAGCCATGCTGGGCCTCCGCGGGGGTCTCTTCCGTCGTGAGCTGCAGGAAGATCTCCTCGAGACTCATCCGCGTCGGCCGCAGCTCCAGCAGCCCCCAGCCTCGCTCGACGATGGTCTTGGCGACGTCGCGACGGATGTCCTGGTGCGGCTCGGCCTCGAGCTCATAGCCGGTGCGCCGGGCATGTTCGTCCACCTTCGACACCGCGTGGACGCCGGGCACGCCGGCGAGGGCCTCGGTGACGTCCCCCTCGGCTTCGACCTGGATATACAGCGTGGCGGCGCCCTTCAGTTGATGCGTGAGGTTCTCGGGCGTGTCGACGGCCACCACGCGCCCCTTGTTGATGATCACGACCCGCTGGCAGGTCTGTGCCACTTCCGGCAGGATGTGTGTGCTCAGGATGATCGTGTGGTCCGCCGCCAGACTGCGAATCAGGTCGCGGGTCTCGATGATCTGCTTCGGGTCCAGGCCGGCTGTGGGTTCATCCAGGATCAGCACTTCGGGGTCGTGAATGAGCGCCTGGCCGAGCCCCACGCGCTGCCGGTACCCTTTGGACAGCTTCGAGCAGTGACGGTCCGCGACGTCGTCCACGTGGACGCGCCGCATGATTGTGTCCACGCGCTGGCGGCGCGCGGCCGATGTGGTCTTGTCCATCTTCAGCTTGGCGACGAAGGTCAGATACTCCCTGACCGTCATCTCCGGGTAGAGGGGCGGCGTTTCGGGCAGGTAGCCCGTCCGCCGCTTGGCCTCGAGCGGCTGTTCGAACACATCGTAGCCGGCCACCACGGCCTTGCCTTCCGTGGCGGGCATGAAGCCCGTGAGCACGCGCATGGTGGTGGTCTTGCCGGCGCCGTTCGGGCCGAGAAACCCGAGGATTTCCCCCGTTTCTACCCGGAAACTCACGTCATCCACCGCCGTGAAGTTTCCGTACCGTCTGGTGAGGTGCTGGACCTCGATCATGAACGCTCCCTGGACCTGGGTGGTGGTGCCGTCCCGCGCGGGACACGGGACCCTCGGACGGGCTGTACCGGAGTCCGAGGCCGGTGACGACCTGGCACGTACTGCACCTGTCGAAACCGCCCGAGATCGTAAGTCTGCCGAAAAGACGTGTCAACTGCGCAATCGGTCGGCCCGAATCCGGCACCCACGCGCTAGGGCGGGACGCGACGGTGCGGCGAGAAGAACCGGTAGAGCATGAGCGTGTCGATTGCCCCGACGGCTGCGAGCACGCCGTACGCCTGCATCCCGGGCACCAGGCCCAGCTGCTGCAGCAGGGTCGACAGGCCGAACCCGACGATCCACGCGTCGAAGCTCATGCAGAGCCGCCTGAACGTTTCCGGGCGGACGTGGTGAATGATGAACGTGCCGATGGGGACGCCAATCAGAATGCTCGGCAGAATGAGGGGAATGAGGGAGGTGCTTTCGGCCGTGAAGAGCCCGACATACAGGTAAGCGACCGCGGTCATCGCGGATTCCGCAAGCCGGACCAGTCCGAGGGCGGCGCGGAACTCCTGCTTGGCCAATCCCTGGTTGTTCAGCATGATGGCCAGCGGCGGTCCCGAGATGGTCGTCACGGAGTACAACACGCCAACTCCGCCACCGAAAATCAGGCCCGCTGACCGTTCGCGACGGATCGGTCGCCGGAAGCCAGCCGCCTGAATCAGGATCAGCGGGAGCAGAACGATGAATGTCGCGAACTTCAGCCAGGTCGGGTTGACCCGCGAGACCACGAGGGTGCCCAGGATGACCCCTGGCAGCAGGCCGATGATGATGGGCATCACGCGGGCGCGAACTGCCGGCACCGACGCCCGGTTGACCCACAGCACGTAGGCGTTCAGGGCCACCTCGATGAGGACCAGGGCCGGGTTGAGCACCCGGTTCGTCAGGAACAGCAGGGCGACCGGTACGGTGATCGACGAAAACCCGTAGCCGAGCGCGCCGTTGACGATTGCGGCGCCGAACGTGAGGACGATGAGCCCGAGTTCCTGCGAGGACAACGGCAGCCCCACAGTCTAAGCCAAGGCCGCGAGGAAGCTTCTCCTCCGAAGCGCGGAGCACCGGCAGGCGTCATCGACCCGAACGCCAAAGCGCGTGGGAGGGGCCTGTCGTCGGAAGCGCGGAGTGCCGGCAGCGTTGTCGACCCGCACCGAAGCGCGTGGGAGGTTTGACATATGAACAATTGCTCATATATTCATATGTCTGATGACCCCTTCCTCGACCCCGCCCCTCCCCGGTGTGGACCTAGAGTCCTGCGATCCGCGGCACGACGCCGATGCACGGGCGCTGGCCGCCGTGCAGAGCCGCCTGCTCGGCCCGGGCATCGTCGAGGCCGTGGCCGACGTGTTCCGGCTGCTCGGCGATCCCACTCGCGTCCGGCTCGTCGATGCGCTTTCACACGGCGAACGGTGCGTCTGCGATCTCGCCCGACTGGTCGGCCTGAGCGAGTCGGCCGTTTCCCATCAACTCCGGCTGCTCCGCGCCGCTCGGCTCGTGCGCGCGCGGCGAACGGGACGGATGGCGTACTACTCGCTCGACGACCACCACGTGGTCGGCCTGCTGCACGACACGCGGAAGCACGTCGAGGAGCCTGCGCGTGAGTGATGCCTGCTGCGCCCCATCGGCCACGCGAAAGGCCGTGCCTCCGCCCCGGGCGCGTGCCGACCGCAAGGCCTGGCCCGTCGCCGGGGCAGGTCTGTTAATACTGGCCGGCTTGGCGCTGTCCGCCCTGGGCTACTCCGCCCCGGCCGTCAGCTTCTACGTTCCGGCCATCGGACTGTCGATCGTGCAGCCGGCGCGGCGGGCGTTCCGCGCCATACGGCGACGCGCGCTCGACATCAATGTCCTGATGCTGCTGGCCGTCATTGGCGCGACCGTGCTCGGGGAATGGTTCGAGGCGGCAGCCGTCGTCTGGCTGTTCGGCATCGCGCAATGGCTCGAAGTGCGAAGCATGGAGCGCGCGCGGCGCGCCATTCAGTCCCTGGTGACGTTGACGCCGTCCACAGCAACCGTCAGCCGCCATGGCATCGAGCACGACGTGCCCGTGGACGATCTCCGGGTCGGCGATGTCGTCATTGCGCGACCGGGTGATCGTGTCCCTGCCGACGGAGTGGTCGTCGCCGGGGAGTCCGCGATTGATCAGGCCCCCGTGACGGGAGAGAGCTGGCCGGTGGAGAAGTCGCCGGGCGATGCCGTCTTTGCCGGCACCATCAACGGCACCGGGGCCCTTGAAATCGAGGTCACCCACCCCGCGTCCGACAGCACGCTGGCGAGGATCGTGCGGCTCGTCGAGCAGGCCGAGCGGCAGCGGGCGCCAGTCCAGATGTTCGTCGATCGGTTTGCCCGCCGCTACACACCCGCTGTGGTGGCGCTGGCGATCGTGATTGCGGTCCTGCCGCCCCTGTTCGCCGGCGATGGATCAGGAACAGCGTTTGCGACGTGGACGTACCGCGCGCTCGCCCTGCTCGTCGTGGCGTGCCCGTGCGCACTCGTCATCTCGACCCCGGTCGCGATGGTCTCGGCGCTGACGGCGGCAGCCAGGCAGGGCGTGCTGATCAAGAGCGGGACGCACCTCGAACAGCTCGGCCGGATTCGCTGCGTCGCGTTCGACAAGACCGGAACATTGACCGACGAGCGCGTCACGGTCACCGACGTGCTCGCCGTTGAAGGATCGACGAGCGTCGGCGTGCTGGAGGTCGCCGCGGCCCTCGAATCGCGATCGGAGCACCCCATCGGACGCGCCATCGTGGCCCGCGCGCGGACGGACGGTTTTCAGGTCCGGCCGGGTGAAGGGTTCCGCGCGCTGCCCGGGATGGGCGCAGAGGCGACCGTGGCGGCGGAATTGGCTCTGGTCGGCAGTCATCGCCTCTTCGAGGAGCGCCGCCGGTGCACGCCGGCGCTCCACGCCCACGTGGAAGCCCTTGAAGACCGCGGCGCGACGCCGGTGCTCGTCGAGCATGGCGGCGCCCCGCTCGGGGTGATCGGGCTCGCGCACCAGGTGCGGCCGGAGAGCTTGGAGGCCGTCGAGCAACTGCGCGCCGAAGGTGTGGCTCGGGTCGTGCTGCTGACCGGCGACCGGGCCGCCAACGCCGATCTCGTGCGCGCGCGCGCCGGCCTCGATGAAGCCCATGCCGACCTGCTGCCCGGCGACAAGGTCGAGCAAATCAAGCGGCTGCGGGCGCGTCACGGCGCCGTCGCCATGGTGGGCGACGGGATCAACGACGCACCGGCGCTGGCCGCGGCCGATGTCGGGATCGCGATGGGAGTGGCGGGAAGCGCCGTCGCGCTCGAGACGGCCGATGTCGCGCTGATGGCCGACGACCTGGGCAAGCTCCCCTATGCGATCAGGCTGGCACGCGCGGCGCTCGCCATCATCCGGGTCAACGTCGCCATCGCGCTCGGGCTGAAACTGCTGTTTGTCGCGCTCGCCGTGTCCGGCCTGGCCACGCTCTGGCTTGCCGTGCTCGCTGACACGGGCGCGTCGCTGATCGTGACCGCCAACAGTCTGCGTCTGCTCCGGCTGCGGTAGGGCGCTCGGAGCCCCTCGGCCCGCTGCCGGCCGGGCTGCAGTCCGGCCGCTCCGTTGGGCGGCTGCAGTCTCGACACGCGCCCTCACTGCGCGTCGATGAACGCGTCAATCGTCCGTTGATCGGTTGAGGAGATCTTCTCGAACTGCACGCCCATCCCAACCTTCCGGTCGCTCCACGCCACGCGGCCCGCGGCGTCAATCTCCCCGGCCGCGCCGGGCAGGCGGAACTTGAGCTGCACGGCCGTGCCCTTCGGCAGGGGGCTCATCGTCCGAATCCCCAGGCCGCCCTTGCCGACGTCGAGCGTGACAGCGCCGGCAAGCGTCGGGCCCGCCCGGTACGAAATCGGGACGCCGACGAACACCCGCATGCTCGAGCGGCGATTGAAATTGTCAGGGAACAGGTGCGGGGCCAGCGCCGGCAGGATCTGCGGCGTGCCGGCGTGCTCGTTGATGTAACCCACCCCGCCGATCTCGGTCAGACGCGGAATGTCGGCTGCCGACTCCACGCTTCCCGAGAACACAATCACCGGAATCGGCTCGCCCGATCCCTGGCGCAAGGCCCGCACGAAGTCAATGCGGTCCGTGGCCAGCGCGAGATCGACCAGCGCCAGACTGACCGGCTGGGCCGCGTCGGCCGCCGCCTGCCGCGCAGCCGCCTCGGTCTCCGCCGCCACGAAGCGATGCCGGGCGTCGGCCAGCGCCACCGCGAACCGATCCCGGACCCCGGCGTCGCGATGCGCAATCAGAATGGTCTTGACGGACATGTCCTGTGCCGTTCCGCGGACGTTGCGCTATCGTAAACGCAACGGGTCCCCCGCGCGCGGAACCGGTTGACCTCCGTTTCAAGCCGGTCGATATAATCGCTAGCTGGAGGCACGAGCGATGCTCCGGCCACGACCACCGGTGGCCCCGTCAAGGAGAAGGTATGGCGACCTGCCCTGAGTGTGACGCCGAGCTGGAAATTGCGGAGGACGATCTCGACGAGATGGAGGTCGGCGATCCCTGGGATTGCGAGGCGTGCGGCAGTCGCCTGCGCGTGGCGGGCATTGACCCGCTCGAGTTCGACAGCGACGACGAGGACGACGACGAGGACGAGGACGACGACGAGGACAGCGAGGACTCGGACGAAGCCAAGGAAGACGACCTTCTCGAAGAAGACGACGACGCGACCGACGATGGGGAAGACTGGGACGAATGATTGCGGCTGTTTCCACGCCAACCGACCAGGCGCTGCGCGAGCGTGAGGCCGCGCTCTACCGCCGCCTCGAGGCGCTGCCGTCGCTGATGGTGGCGTACAGCGGCGGCGTAGACTCCGCATTCCTTGCCTGGGCGGCCACCCGCGTACTGGGCGACCGGGCCCTTTCGGTCACCGCGGACAGCGCGAGCTACCCCGATCGCCATCGGCAGATGGCGCTGGCTCTCGCACAGGAATTCAACCTTCGTCACGAGATCATCCAGACCGGCGAACTCGACAGCCCCGACTACCGGGCGAATCACGCGGACCGCTGCTATCACTGCAAGCACGAGTTGTTCACGCGTCTGGCCTCCCTCGCCGCCCAGCGGGGCATTGCCGCGGTGGCCGACGGCAGCAATGCCGACGATCGGGGCGACTACCGGCCCGGCCGCCGCGCCGCGGCCGAGTTCGGCGTCATCAGTCCGCTCGACGAGGCCGGCCTGACGAAAGCCGACATCCGCGAGTTGTCCCGCGCGGCAGGCCTGCCTACCTGGGACGAACCGGCGTCGGCCTGTTTGTCGTCGCGAATCCCCTATTTCTCCGAAGTCACCGAAGAGAAGCTGCGGGTCATCGAGGAGGCTGAGGAGGCCGTGCGGGCGCTTGGGTTCCGCGTGCTCCGCGTCCGGCATCACGGTGAGATCGCCCGGCTCGAGGTGGCTCGCGAGGAAATGCCGCGCCTCCTGGAGCCCGAGATCGCCGATCGCATCACCGCGGCCCTGACGGCGCTCGGGTTCCGGTACGTGGCCGTCGACCTGAAGGGCTACCGCCTCGGCAGTCTGAACGCCGGGCTCTCGCTGAAGCTCGTCCAGGACTAGCGGCCGGCCTGAAGTCAGTCCGGCGCGTCCGCGGGCTTGCGGAGCACCGCCAGGATCGACGTGCCAATCGGCAGATTGGCGCGCCGCAGCCACAGGGCTTCGAGGCGCAGGGCCAGGTCGAAGCTCCGGTTGACGATCGGCGAGGGCACGAGAAGGTCCCGCTCGGATTCGTCCAGCCGTCCCGTCAGCCGCTCGAAGCCCCTCACCGCGAGCGCGACTGGAAACAACGGGAGGTTCGTGAACGTCAGTCGTTCGACGTGAAAGCCGGCCTGCCGGGCGGCCGTGCCGAGACGCTGCCGTGAGTAGCGCCGCACTTCCCGCGCCAGGGTCGAATGCGATCCGCGCAGCATGTCCAGCGCCGCGACGCTGAGCAGCGCCAGGCCGGCGGGTTTGAGGACCCGCCGCATCTCCAGGAGCGCCCGCCGCTCGGCGGCATCGTCCAGGCATTGCAGGACGTCGAACAGCGTGACCAGGTCCACCGAGCGCGCCGCAAAGGGCAGATGCACGACCGAGCCCCGGACCATGGGCCGTCCCCGGGAGCCCGCGAGCCGGACGCCCGTCGGTTCGAGTTCCAGCCCGACGACGTTCCCGAAAGTGGCGAGCCAGTCCAGATTGCGCCCGGTGCCGGCGCCGCAATCGATGATGCGCTCGAGCCGGCGGCTGCCGATTGTCGCGGCCAGCAACTGTTGCGCCGTGCGCCTCAGGCCGAGAAACCAGAAGTGCGTGTCTTCCGCTCGAGCCGTGGCGGCGAGCAGCCGTTCCATTGGCCGGGATTGTAGCGAACTCGTAGGGTCCGACGGCGTCGCGCGCCGGAATGCCGGCGTGATTCCGTTGACAGGCTGACTTTATGCTCGGTAAGCTCGGCCCGACCTTGTGTCCGCCCTGACCTCCAAGACTCTTCCAGGAGCGTGTGATGTCACAACAGCGATTCAGACTTCTCTCATGGGTAGGCGTGGTGCTTCTCGTTCTGGCGATTGCTGCCTGCGGAAGAAACCCCCCGCCCGAGACTCCGCAGCCGCCGCCTCCTCCCGCTCCGGCTCCGGCAGCCCCACCGCCGCCACCGCCGCCGCCGCCACCGCCGCCACCACCTCCACCGCCCGCGCCCGCGCCGCCGACCGAGGCCGAGATCTTCGCGAAGATGACGCTGCCGGAGTTGAATGCGCAACGCCCGCTCGGCGACGTGTTCTTTGACTACGACAAGGCGGACCTGAGCGAGACGGCCCGCGCGACGCTCCAGAAGAATGCGGCCTGGCTCGGCAAGTGGACGACCACCCGGATTTCAGTCGAGGGGCACGCCGACTCGCGCGGCACGAGTGAGTACAACCTCGCGCTCGGCGAGCGTCGTGCCGCGTCGGTTCGCGATTACCTGACCAGCCTGAAGGTGCCGGCCGACCGCATCGCGATCGTGAGCATGGGCGAGGAACAGCCGACCTGCCGCGAGGAAACCGAGGCCTGCTTCTCGCAGAACCGTCGCGGGCACTTCGTGATCACGGCCAAGTAGCGCACACGGGAGTGCGCGATGTGCGTAGTCCGTAGCCGCGGGGCTTCAGCCCCGCGGTTGCCGATTCAGGACACGCGACGGGACGCGGCGATCTCCGCCGCGATGCGCTCGGCGGCGGCGCGCGGGTCGGCCGCCGCCGTAATGGGCCGACCGATGACCAGATAGGAACTGCCGGCTGAGAGCGCGCTGGCGGCCGTCGCGGTGCGCCGCTGATCGTCGGCGCCGCGTGTCTCCGGTCCCCGAATCCCCGGCGTCACCACGACGAAGTCGTCTCCGCACGCCTGGCGGATGGCGCTGACCTCGTGCGAGCTGGCGACCACTCCGTCGAGGCCCGCCGCGTGGGCCATCCGCGCCAGCCGCACCACCTGCTCCGCCGGATCGGACGCGACGCCCAGCGCGCGCAGGGCGTCCGAATCCAGGCTCGTCAGCACGGTGACGGCCACGACCAGCGGCCGGCGAATGCCGCGGGCCGCGGCCGTGCGATCCGCGGCATCCCTGGCGGCGGCGAGCATGGCGGACCCGCCAGCCGCGTGGACGTTGACCATCCAGACGCCCATCTCCGCGGCGGCCGTGACCGCGCCGGCGACGGTGTTGGGGATGTCGTGGAACTTGAGGTCGAGGAACACCTGGTCGCCCGCGGCCACCAGCGTGCGGACCACCTCGGGGCCAGTCGATGTGAACAACTGGCTGCCGATCTTGAAGCCGCCAACCACGCCGCGCAGCTCGTCGGCGAGCGCCAGTGCGTCCCTGGCTGTGGCGACGTCGAGGGCGACTAGGACGCGGTCCATGCCGGCTCGGCCTGGGGCAGGTCGATCTGCCCGACGAGATCGCCGACGCGGCGAATGTCGTGGCGCTCGAGATACTCGCCGACGCCGCCAATCAACCGCGGCCAGAGAAACGGGTCCGCGAAGTTCGCCGTGCCGATCTGCACGGCCGTCGCGCCCGCAATGATGAACTCGAGGACGTCCTGCACGGTGGCGATGCCGCCCATGCCGATGATGGGCAACCGGACCGCTTGCCGGCATTCCCAGACCATGCGCACGGCAATCGGCCGGATAGCCGGCCCGCTCAGGCCGCCCAGCACGTTCGAGAGTTTCGGCCGCCGCGTTTCGACGTCGATGGCCATGGCCAGAAACGTGTTCACCAGCGACACAGCGTCGGCGCCCGCCTCTTCCGCCGCCCGGGCGAACGAGGCGACGTCGGTCACGTTCGGCGTCAGCTTGGGGATGAGCGGCAGGGGCGTCGCCTTCCGCACCGCGCTGACCACATCGTGCGTGCCCATGAGGCTGCACCCGAACTGGATGCCCCCTTCCTTGATGTTCGGACAGGAGATGTTCAGCTCGATCGCCGCCACACCCTCGGCATCGGAGAGAACGCGGCTGACCTCGCAGTACTCGTCAATCGTCGATCCGCAGACGTTTACGATGACGGTGGCGCCGAGACGCCGGAGCTCGGGGAGCTTCTCGGCCACGAAGCGGTGCACGCCGATGCCCTGGAGGCCGATGGCATTGAGCATGCCGCCGGGGGTTTCCACGATGCGCGGCGGGGGATGTCCTTCCCGTTCGGCGAGGAACAATCCCTTGACGGCCACGCCGCCGAGCGACGCCAGGTCCACGGCCTCCGCGTACTCGACGCCATACCCAAAGCATCCCGACGCCGCGATGATCGGGTTCTTGAGGGTCAGCGAACCGATTGAGACGGACAGGTCCATTGACTTCTGATGGAGGGGCGGACCTTCAGGTCCGCCCGCTCTCCCAATGTACACCCAGCGCTTCCCACACGACCGTCGTCGCGTCGAACACCGGGCCGTCGAGACAGGATCGCACGAAGTGGCTGCCGGCGCCTCGTCGCACGCGCACGACGCAACTGTAGCATCCGCCCATGCCGCAGCCCATCACCGGTTCGAGTGAGACGAACACCTGGCGGCCGGCCTCGGCGCCGAGCGCGGCGACGCGTCGCATCATCGGCGTCGGCCCGCACGCGTACAGCGTGATGGGCCGATTCGCCGGCGCGCTGCCGAGCGCGCGTTCGAGCGGTTGGGTGACCCGCCCCGCCTCGCCGCGGCTGCCGTCGTCGGTGGAGATGAGCAGGCGGGCGCCCAGATCCTGGAACAACGATTCGTAGTACAGGTCCCGCGCCGAACGGCCCCCGTAGAAGAGCGTCATGGACGTCTGGCGTCGGGCGAGCGCCTCGGCCAGCGTGGCAAAGGGCGCGAGACCCACCCCGCCGGCGACCATCCACGCTTCCGACGGCGGATCCACGGGGACGAACGGCTGGCCGAGCGGACCGAGCACCGACCAGCGGTCACCCACCTGGGCGGTGTAGAGCAGCGCGGTCGCAATACCGACATGCTTGTTCAGCAGGGTGATGCCGGTGGTGGTCCCGTGCGCGTCGCGGACGATCTCGAAGATGGAAAACGGGCGCCGCAAAAGCGGGTCGAGCCCCATCGCCGGCCTGATCATCACGAACTGTCCGGGCCGGGCCAGTCGCGCGATGTCCGGGGCGCCAAGCGTGACGACGTTGTAGTCCGGGGACAGCCGGGTATTGGCCAGCACCTCGGCCACGACGTCGATCGGCATTGGAGCAGAAGTATAGCGGGTTGCCTCCGCCGCTTATGATCGGGGCGCCGATGCGCTATCTCCGGCTCCTGACCAACGCGGTGCTGGGCGGTGTCCTCATCGCCGGCTACGTCGTCGTGCTCATCCTTCAGCTCAATCCCCAGGTGCCGACCCTGTCGATGACGTCGCTCGGATGGCTCGGCGCGGTGCTCGCCTTCTACGTGCCGTACCTGAGCGTGGGGCTGTACTTCGTGCTGCTCGTGGCCGAACTGCTGTCGGCGGCGCCTTTCCGGCCGGCCTGGGTGAGCGTGCGTCTGTTGGCGTGGATTGCCGCCGTGGGTGCGACGGCGGCGGCGCTCGTCACCTGGGCCAACCTTCAGGCGCTGCGCAATGTCCTGACCGCCGCCTCGGCCCAGCGCCTCGAGGACGGCGCGCTGGCGACGACTTTCTCGGCCGGGGTGCTGATCGCGACCGCAGTCTGGCGATACTCCTTCGGCCGCCGCGGTCGTCGCGGAGCAGCCGGGCTGCTGGTGTCTGCCATGCTGTTGTCCGTCGCCGTGCCGCTCTGGCTGCGCGGACCCGGCGAAGCGTCGGTGCCGGTCCCCCGCCGGTGGGTCAGTGCCACGCCGGTCGCCTTCGCACCCCGCGTGCGCGTCATCGCACTCGACGGCGCATCGCTCGGCTTCATTCGTCAGCGTGTGGCCGCGGGCCAGTTGCCCAATTTCGGGCGGCTCCTCGATCGGGGGGCGGTGGTCGATCTGGCCACCGTGCGGCCGACCGAGGCGGAGCCCGCCTGGGCGGCGGCCGCCACGGGCGTCTCCGCGCCGCGGAACGGCGTTCGATCCAGCGGTCGGTACAGCGTCCGCGCCGGCGACGCGCATGTCGTGGATGTGTTGCCCGACTACTGCTTTGCCTCCGCGCTCGTCTATCAAGGCTTCGTTCTCGCGACGCCCCATACGGCCGAGTCACTCGCGGTGAGGCCGATGTGGGAGATTCTCGCGGACTACGGGCTGCCCTCCGGAACCGTCGGGTGGCCTCTGACCTACCCGGCCCGGGCCGAGCGCGGTTATCTCCTGAGCGATCGCTTCGACGAAGCCACCAGCTCTCCGCTGCGGCTCGCGGCGGCCGACGCCGCCGATCCCACGACCGCCGTCGACGTCGCCCGCGAAGTGTTCGACGCCTGGCAGGCGCGGCCCTGGCAGGACATCCTGCCGGCCTTTGCCGCGCGGGCCGAGGAGCGGCCCGACCTCGAGCGGGCCCGGTGGGATCACGCGTACAGCGAGGCGGCGTCGAGGCTCGACCAGCGGTTCGCGCCTCGCCTGACCGCGGTGCGTTACGAAGCGCTCGACACCCTGGGCCACGGGCACCTGCGGAGCGCACAGCCCGAGCGGTTCGGTGATCCGCGCCGATCCGACCCGCAGCGGTCCATCCTCGACCGCTACTACACGTTCATCGACCACGAGGTCGGCCAGGCCGTTCGGCGCCTGGCGCCGGGGGACTTGCTGCTGGTCGTGGCGGCGTTCGGCATGGAGCCTGCCGCGCTCACCCGGCGGCTGCTGGCGCGGCTTCTCGGCGTGTCGGGCCTGTCGGGCACGCACGACGAGGCGCCCGACGGATTCCTCCTGGCCTACGGCACGAACGTGGCCAGTGGGCAGTTCCGCCGCGGCGCGATCGTGGATCTCGCGCCCACCGTGCTCTACTACCTGGGCCTTCCGGTGGGCCGCGACATGGACGGCTTCGCGCGGACGGACCTGTTCGTCCGGAGCTTCGCGCTCGAACGACCGGTCCGGTACGTCGCGAGTCACGAACGGTAGCTGGACGGGGCGAAGGATACGAAGGTTCGTACCTTCCGTGATAGACTGACGTCCGCTCTTTAACGCGGTCCCGCGAGGCCGCGAAGAGGTCACGATGCCCTGCCGGTTCGCCTGCGCAGTCTTTGCGCGCTCCGTCCGACGCTTCACCACAACCCTCTTGATCGCCGGCGTTTTCGCGAGGCCGTTGTGCCGATCGTGATGGACGCCGACCGCGTGTCGCGCAGCATCACGCGCATCGCGCACGAGATCCTCGAGCGCAATCGCGGCGTCGACGACATCGCGCTCGTCGGGATTCGCGCGCGCGGCGTGCCCATTGCCGAACGGCTGGCCGCGCATCTGGCCGGCCTCTCGGGCGTGCAGGTCCCGACCGGCGCCCTCGACATCACGCTCTATCGCGACGACCTCATGGGGCATACGGTCGGCACCCAGCCGGTCGTTCGGCGGACGGAGATTCCTTTTTCGCTCGACGACCGGCTCATCCTCCTGGTGGACGACGTGCTGTACACCGGCCGGACCATTCGGGCGGCGCTCGACGCGCTGATTGACTTCGGTCGGCCGCGCGCGATCCAGCTCGTGGCGCTCATTGACCGCGGCCATCGCGAGCTGCCGATCCGTGCCGACTATGTCGGCCGCAACATCCCGACATCGCGGCAACAGAGTGTGCAGGTGCGCCTCACCGAAATCGACGGACGCGATGAAGTGGAGGTGGAAGGATGACCCTGACATCGACGACGCTGCGCAGCCGGCACCTGCTGGGCATCAGCGAGCTCGATGCCGGGGAGATCGACCTGATCCTGCAGACCGCGGTCGCCATGAAGGAAATCGGCACCCGGCCCATCAAGAAGGTGCCCACGCTCCGGGGGCGCACCGTCATCAATCTGTTTCTCGAGCCGAGCACGCGCACGCGCATGTCGTTCGAACTGGCCGAGAAGCGACTGAGCGCGGACACGCTCGGCATGACGGCCAGCGGCTCGAGCGTCGTGAAAGGCGAGACGCTCTCCGACACGGCCCGCACGCTCGAGGCGATGGCGCCCGACATGATCGTCCTGCGGCACGCCTCGCCGGGGGCGGCCCACCAGCTCAGCCGCGTCTGTCGCGCCACCATCATCAACGCCGGCGACGGCACCCACGAACATCCGACGCAGGCGCTCCTCGACGCGCTCACGATGATCGAGCGGAAAGGGCGCCTGGCGGGCCTGCGCGTCGCCATCATCGGCGACCTCCTCCACAGCCGGGTCCTGCGCTCGAACGTGCTGCTCCTGACCCGGATGGGCGCCGAGGTTACGGTCTGCGGTCCGCCCACGCTCATTCCGGTCGGTCTGGAACGGCTCGGCGTGCGGGTCACGCCGTTCATCGACGCCGCCCTGGACGGCGCCGACGTGGTGATGATGCTGCGCGTTCAGCACGAGCGGATGCACGGCCTCTTCCTGCCCTCGGTCCGCGAGTACTTCACGTTGTACGGCCTCACCGTCGCCCGTCTCGAGCGTGCCGCCCCCGACGTCATCGTCATGCACCCCGGCCCGATGAATCGAGGCGTCGAGATCGATTCGGAAGTCGCCGACGGCCACCAGTCGGTCATCCTCGAACAGGTCGCCAACGGCATCGCCGTTCGCATGGCCGTGCTGTACCTTCTTGCGGCGGAACCCGACGCGGCGAACGCATGACGCGGATGCGCGCTCCCATCACTCCGGCTCACGGCTCATTGCTCAAAGCTCACGGCTGACCTGAACCATGTCCCTCCTCCTGAAATCCATCACCCTTGTCGACCCGGCCGCGAGTCGCCACGGCGAATACGACTTGCTGATCGACGGCGCCCGGATCGTGAGGATCGGACGGGACATTCCGGCCGATGGCGCCCGCGTCATCGAGTGGCCTCGATCGCTGGTGGTCACGCCCGGCCTGATCGACATGCACGCGCATCTGCGTGAGCCGGGGCAGGAGCACAAGGAGACCATTGCCTCTGGTCTTCGGTCCGCGGTCGCGGGCGGGTTCACGGCCGTCGCCTGCATGCCGAACACGACGCCGATCAACGATCAGGCGTCGATCACGGAGTTCATGCTGAAGCGGGCGGCCGACGCCGGGCTCGCCCATCTCTTCCCGATCGGCGCCGTGTCGGTCGGGTCGAAGGGGCAGCAGCTCGCCGAGATTGGCGACCTCCGCGCCGCCGGCTGCGTGGCGATCTCCGACGATGGCCGGCCGGTCGAGAGCGCACTGCTGATGCGGCGGGCCCTCGAGTACACGTCGATGTTCAACATGCCCGTCATCAATCATTGCGAGGATTCCTCGCTCAAGGGCGACGGGGTCGCGCACGAGGGACCGACGGCGAGCCTGCTCGGTCTGCGCGGCATACCAGGCGTCGCCGAGTCGATCATGGTCGAGCGCGACGTGTCCCTGGCCGAGCTCACCGGCGGGCGGGTCCACGTGGCCCATATGAGCGTGCGCCAGTCGCTGCGTGCGGTGCGGGCCGGCAAGGAGCGGGGTGCCCGCGTGACGGCCGAGGTGACCCCTCATCACCTGGTCCTGACCGACACGGCCCTGGCGGAACGAGGCGGGTACGACACCAACCTGAAGATGAACCCGCCGCTCCGGGACGAGGCCGACCGGCTCGCACTGGTCGAGGGCTTGGCCGACGGATCGATTGACGCCATTGCCACCGACCATGCGCCCCACCATTCCGACGAGAAAGCGCTCGAGTTCGACCGCGCGCCCTTCGGCATCGTCGGGCTCGAGACGGCCCTGCCACTCTGCCTCGACCGGCTGGTCCATCCAGGCCTCATCACGCTTGCCAGGCTCGTCGAGCTGCTGTCGGTGAATCCGGCGCGGATCCTGGGGATCGCCGGGGGCACACTGGTCGAAGGCGGTCCGGCCGACCTCACCATCCTGGCGCCCGACGCGTCCGTGACCATTCACGCGACGGCGTTGCGGTCGAAATCGAAGAACACGCCGTTCGACGGATGGACGTTGCGCGGCGCCGTGGCCGGCACCATGGTGGGCGGGCGGTTCGTCTACAGCTCCGACCAGATCCGCGACCATATCGAGGAGTGACATGACCCGCCGTGACGACTTGCGCCGGAAAGCGCTCGCCAATCTCCAGGAATTCGAAGTCCTGATCAAAGACGGCCACTTCGACTATGGCAACGGCTACCACGGTCAGGTGTATCTCAATCCCCACCGGATCTTCCGGCAGCCATCGCTCATCTGGCGTCTCGGCCAGGACCTGATCGAGATCCTTCCCGAACCCATCGTCTCGGCGACCGATGTCGTGGCCGGGCCGGTCATGGGCGGCGCCCTCCTCGCGCACACGATTGCCGGCCTGCTCGACAGCCGCCGCAGCCTGAGCGTGGCGCCGACGAGTTTTGCCCCGCTCTCGCTCGATTCCAGCGGCGGGTTGGTGCTGCGGCCGTTCTACCAGTCGGTCGTAGCCGGCAAACGCGTCCTCGTGGCCGACGACGTGCGGAACACGGGGAAGACGTTCGAACGCGCCAAGGCGGTGATCGAGGAGGCCGGAGGCACGGTCCTCGCGACGATCGAGATCTACGACCGGCTGGAGGCGATTGTCGATCTGGGAGTGCCCAACATCGCGCTCGCCGGCTACCGCGCCCCGGAAAACTACCCGGCGGCGGACTGCCCCCTCTGCAAATCGGGTCTGCCTATTACGAGTTTTTGAGCCGACCCGGGCCTTCACGTCCTTCAGCACGTCACGGTTAGGATTGGTGCCGGATGAAGGCTGCGCTCGACCGGCTGTACGACGCCTTCAACGCGCCGGAGTCCGCGCTCGATCCCATTCAGATCGTCCGGCGGTATCCGCGCCTCGACGATCGCGAGATCGTCGCCTTCGTGGCCGCGGCGCTGGCGTTCGGCCGGGTCGCGTCGGTGATGCAGTCGATCGAGGCCCTCTGTGACGTCATGGGGCCACGTCCCGCGCGATTCGTGCGCGAGTTCGATCCCGGTCTCCACAGCGCGCCGCTCCGGCCCTTGGTGCATCGCTGGACGCGAGGGCCGGACTTCATCGCGCTCCTGTGGGTGCTCCGGCGTACGATCGAGGACCATGGATCCCTCGAAGCCGCCGTGGCCGACGGACTCCGGCCCGACGCGCCGGACATCGGCGAGGCACTCGAACGGTTCTCGACGGCGGCGCAGTCCTGTGATGTCAGGCCCGCCTACGGCCCTCGCGTGCCCGCACGTCCGGGCGTCTGTTACTTCTTCGCCCGGCCCTCGACCGGGTCCGCCTGCAAGCGCCTGAACCTGTTTCTCCGCTGGATGGTGCGTACCGATCGCGTCGATCCCGGTGGCTGGACCCGGATTCGTCCGGGTCAACTGATCGTGCCGCTCGACACGCACACCATCCGCGTCGGCCGATGCCTGCGCCTGACGAAACGCGCCTCACCCGGCTGGGCGATGGCGCTGGAGATCACCGGCGCGCTGCGGATGCACGATCCCGACGATCCTGTGCGGTACGACTTCGCGCTCTGCCACCTCAGCATGATGGGCGGGTGCGGATGGAGGACGAAGGCCGGCAACCGCGGCTGTCCACTTCGCGATCACTGCCGGCCGGCAAAACCTGAGCCGGCGGCGAGGAAGGCCAGATCGCGCTGAAGTCGTTCGCTGGCCGCGTGTAAAGGATGCTCTTGAAACGTGAAGAACTGAAGGGCATGAAGCAACGGTGACTCTACGGCTTCATCTTGTGAACGCCAGAGTCGCGGGCCTTCAGGCGGGACTCGTACACGCGCAGGGTCTCCGTCACCAGATGTTCGACGCTGAAGTGCTGCGAGATGCGCGCGCGCCCCGCGCGGCCGAAGCGGTCTCGCAGCGCCGCATCCTCGAGAAGCCGCACGATGGCCGCCTCGAGCGCGGCGTCGTCTCGTGGCGGGACCAGCAGGCCGGTGGCGCCGTCCTCGATCGCCTCGGGCAGGCCGCCGGCGCGGGTGGCCACCACCGCGCGGCCGCAGGCCATCGCCTCGAGCACGGACGAACCGAGCCCCTCGGTGATCGAACTCATCACGGCGAGGTCGAACGACTTCATCAGACCGAGGGCGTCCTGGCGGAAACCCGTGAGCAGGACGTGGCGCTCGAGGCCGAGGTCCTTGATCTGACGCTCGAGAACCGGGCGCAGCTCGCCTTCGCCAACGATCAGGAACCGGGCGTTGGGAATGCGCCGGACCACGCGCGCGGCGGCGTCGATCAGATACCGCTGCCCCTTGTGCGGCACGAGCGCGGCCACGTTGCCCACGATGGGTGCGCCCGCCGGGAGCCAGAACGCCGCGTGCGCATCGACGGACGGCTGCTTGTCGATCAGCGCCTCGTTGACGCCGTCGTGGACCACGTCAATGCGGTCCGCGGGAATGCCATCGTCGACAAGGATGGACCGAATGGCCTGCGACGCGGCAATGAAGGCATCGACGTGCCGGTACTTCCACTTCGAGAACGCGTGACGCTTCAGGTGAAAATCCACCCGGCGTGACGCCACCACCAGGGGAGGTTCGACCAGGCGGGTGCCGCTCATCTGGAGCGACATGGCCGTGAGGGCGACCGCCATCGGATCGTGCGCGTGGATGACCTCCGGCTGGAGATCGGTGAGCACCTTGGCGAGTTGCCAGGCCGCGTGGACGTCGAACTCGCTGCGCGGCCCGAAGCCGATGTAGCGCAGGCCCTCGCTCGCCCGCAGCCGGAGCTGGCCGGCCTCGTGCGCCACGAGCACGGCCTGCTGGCCCAGTTCCGAGAGCCCGGTGACCGTCAGCAGGACCTGGTTCTGGCCGCCACGCCAGGTGCGCGCCGTGTCCACGTGTACCGATCGCATGGGCGCGAGGGCAGTCTATGGCGTTTTGGAG
>CAZFAT010000172.1:0-5149 GCA_964517075.1 uncultured Solibacteraceae bacterium | reverse complement strand
CGCGAGCCACGCGGTCAGGGACACCGTGGCGAAGTACGGGGGCAGGGCGCTGATGAACCGGGTCGGCCATGCGTTCATCAAGCAGCGGATGCGCCAGGAAGACGGGATCTTCGCCGGCGAGGTCACCGGCCACTACTACTTCCGCGACTTCTTCTACGCGGACAACGGGTTCATCCCCGCGCTGCTGATCCTCGAGTTGATGTCCAAGAAGCACAAGTCGCTGCGCGACCTGCTGCAGCCGTATCGCGAGCGGTACTTCATCTCCGGCGAGATCAACACCAGGCTCTCGAGTATGGACGGGGTGCCGAGGAAGCTGGCGGCGATCGAGGCGCGGTACCGCGACGCGGAGGTCACCCGCCTCGACGGCGTCTCGGTGGACTACCCCGACTGGCATTTCAACGTGCGCGCGGCGAACACCGAGCCGCTCCTGCGCCTGAACCTCGAAGCGACGACGCCGGAACTGATGGAGCGGCGGCGCGACGAAGTCCTCGACGTGATCCGATCGTAGTCAGGTAATCGCAGGGTCCGGCTTCAGCCGGACCTGTCCGACGCCGTAGTGTCCGGCTTCAGCCGGACCTGTTCCGACGCCGTAGTGTTCCGGCTTCAGCCGGACCTGCAGGGCAACCGGACTGTCTGAACGTGGAGCGGGAGACGGGGATCCCGCGACATCGAGCTTGGGAAGCCGGACCCGTGCGTTGAATGACACGAATCTCGCTCCGTTTGCTCAAGCGCAGAGGTCGCCATACTGCGGCGACCGCTGCTATAGACTCTCCCCCTCCCTTCGGCGTCGCCGCTGAACCCAACTCGCAAAGAGATCACGGAAGGTCGACTTGACGGCCGGCCGTGGCGGGCGTAATTTGCCATCCCACACGGCGAAAGGAGTCGAAGATGAAGAGAAGGGGAATGCTGGCCTTGTTCGGCGCCGCGGCGCTGATCGCGTCAACCACTCCGTTTGCGGCAATCGGCCCACCGCCAACGGCCGCGCCCACGGCGACGCTGCTGGTCACGGGCCTGGCAAGCGGGTCGGGGAGTACCGTCGGACCCGGCGGAGCGCTGTTTGTCACCGAAGGCGCCGAGGGAACGGTCTTCCGCGTCGATCCAAGTACCGGCAACGTGACCACGTTCGCCAGCGGACTGCCGCCATTTATCGTTGGCATCGGTGGGGCCATGGACATCGCGTTCATCGGCTCGACGGCGTATGTCCTCGTCACGCTGGTAGGTCCTGATGTCGGAGGCAGCGACACCGTCGGCATCTACCGCGTCGACGGTCCCAACAGCTTCACGGTCATCGCCGACATCGGCGCCTTCGCCCTGGCCAAACCTCCGACGACCGACTTCTTCGTTCCGACAGGGGTCCAGTACGCGTTGGTAGCCTACCGTGGCGGGTTCCTGGTCACCGATGGACACCACAACCGCGTGCTGCGCGTCACGCTCGATGGGCAGGTCCGTGAGCTGATCGCGTTCGACAACATCGTCCCGACCGGTCTCGCGATCTCGGGCAATACCATCTACATGGCCGAAGCCGGTCCCGTCCCGCACCTGCCCCAGGATGGCAAGATCGTGGCGTTCGGTCCGAATTCATCGTCGGCGACGCCGGTCGCCTCGGGCGCTCGGCTGCTCGTGGACGTGGAGTTCGGTCGCGGTCGCACGCTCTACGCGCTCTCGCAGGGGTTCTTCATGCCGGGCAACCCCGAGGGTTCACCGGCGGAGCCGAATACCGGCGCGCTCGTGGAGGTTAACAGCGACGGAACCTTTACTACGCTGTTCGAGCCGTTAGACCGGCCGACCTCGCTGGAAGTGATCGGCAACTCCGCCTACGTGGTCACGATCGAGGGCGAGATTTGGAAGATCGACGACGTGTCGGCTCCGCCGTTCGGCAGATCCCGTTGAGCGTGCCGGCGTCTGGCGGCACGTGCTCGCTTGACCCGATGCACGCCAACGCGTGGGGTGCCTCGACGTGGTGCGATCCGCGGCGAGCACCCCGCGAACCATTCTCGTGCTTCCACAAAGCGGTTGGAATCCGCGCATCGCGGGAGCAAATGTGTTGACCCGTAGACTCCCGTCAACGGGAACGAAGCGGCCACCCCGGCGTAAGGCGCTCCGGAAGTGCGGAAAGCCGACGCGCTCGGCCCCCCCCTACTACCCTCCGCCGGGCACTCCAGGCCCGGGCGAGGACCCAGCCGGCGAGGCGACCAGCGCCCCGCTGAGCCCGCGAGCGGTGCGGTTCTGTCAGGAGTATCCCTGTGACCTGAACGGCACGCAGGCGGCCATCCGGGCGGGCTACAGCCCCAACGGCGCCGACGCCGCGGCGAGCCGGCTGTTAAGGGATGTCAGGGTCAAGGCGCTCGTGCAGCGGAAAATGGAAGCGTGGGGGCGGGCGGTGGACCTCAGGCAGGACAAGACGCTCCGGGCGCTCGGGGCACTCACCAACTTCGACCCGCTCGATCTCGTGGACCCGATGACGGGCGAGCCGCGCCAGTTGCACGAGATTCCACCGCATGCGCGCGCGTGCATTGAAGGGATCGGGTGGAAGGACGGGCGACCGAAGTTCCGGCTGACGCCGCGGGTTCCGGCGCTCACGCTCACGATGAAGCACCAGAAGCTCCTCGCGGACCGGCGCGAGCACAACTTCACGGACCTGGACACCGGGAGCATGACGCGCGAGCAGATCCTCGAGGCGTTGAAGAAGATCGCGGCGGCGGAGTTCGCCGGACCGTCTGGATCGAAAAGGGGATCCACATCCGCTCGCTCGATCCGCGAACCATCCTCAACACCGGGCTCACGCGCGACGGGGCGTTCCTGGTCGAGAAGGGCCGGGTGACGAGAGCCCTCAAGAACTTCCGCTGGAACGAGAGCCCACTGCTGATGCTGAACCGGCTCGAGGACATCGGACGCGCCGAACCGACAGCGGCGGGACGGATGATGCCCGCGCATCCGGGGCTTCGACTTCACGTCGTTGTCCGACGCGGTGTAGGTGTCCGGGCCGCCACGGCCGGGTGCCAGACACCATACCGATGACATCCTTCCCCGAGTGGGTGGTTCCGATGGCAGCCACGCTCACACAGGAGCGGTTCGGCGGGCCGGAGTGGATCTTCGAGCGCAAGTTCGACGGCATCCGGCTGCTGGCCTTCAAGCAGGGCCGCGATGTGCGATTGCTCTCGCGCAACCGCCTGCCCCAGCACTACCCCGCCGTCGCAGCCGCGATCGCCGCGCTGCCGCCAGGTGAGCTCGTACTCGACGGCGAAGCGACCTGGGGTGGCGCCGAGGGATACCACGTCTTCGACGTCATGTGGCTCGATGGCCGTGACGTGACCGCTCTGCCGCTCGAGGAGCGGCGCGCGCTGCTGGACGGGCTTCCGCTTCGGCCGCCCCTGCGCAGGGTCGACACGCTCGATGGTCCGCGCCCGTGGGAGCGTGCGTGCGGCGAAGGCTGGGAGGGCGTCATCGCGAAGCGCCGCGGCTCGCGATACGAGCATCGCCGCTCGCCGCACTGGCTGAAGATGAAGTGCGAGGCGACCCAGGAGCTCGTCGTCGGCGGGTTCACGGATCCGCAGGGCGGACGCGTCGGGCTCGGCGCGCTGCTCGTGGGCTACTTCGACGACGGCGACTTCGTCTTCGCGGGGAAGGTGGGCACCGGGTTCGACACGAAGCTGCTGCTCGCGCTGCGGGCGCGGCTCGACGCGATCGAGATTCCGAAGGCGCCGTTCACGAAGGCCATCGGGCTGCCGCGCCTGCGCGCGCACTGGGTGCGCCCCGAGATCGTCGTGCAGGTCGGCTTCATCGAATGGACGGTCCACGGCAAGCTCCGGCATCCCAGGCTCCTCGGCCTTCGCGCCGACAAGGCAGCGCAGGAGGTGGTGAGGGAGTCCCGGTGATCACGCACCCCGACAAGGTGCTGTTCCCCGCCGAGGGGATCACCAAGGGCGAACTGGCGGCCTATTACGGGGCGATCGCGCCGGTGATGCTGCCGCACCTGTGCGGACGTCCGATCACGATGGAGCGGTACCACCGCGGCATCGGCGAGAAGGGGTTCTTCCAGAAGGACGTGTCGAAAGGATTTCCCGAGTGGCTGGAGCGGGTCGAGGTGCCGAAGAAGGGCGGCACCGTGCACCATCCGCTCGCGTGCGACGCGCGATCGCTGGCGTGGCTGGCGAACCAGAACAGCATCACGCCTCACGTGTGGCCGTCGCGTGTGCCTGCGCTCTATCAGCCGGACCTCTGCGTGTTCGATCTGGATCCGGCGGTCGACGAGCCGGACGTGCTCCGGTCGGCGGCGCTCGGCCTTCGCGATCTGCTGCGGGAACTGGATCTTCGAAGCTGGGTCAAGACCTCCGGGTCGAAAGGGTTCCACATCGTCGTTCCACTCGACGGCAGGGCCGGGTTCGGCGAGGTGTCGCGGTTCGCCGACGCCGTGGGACGCCTGCTCGTCTCGCGGGATCCAGCGCACCTCACGCTGGAGTTCAGCAAGGCCGACCGCGGCGGGCGCATTCTCGTGGACACCGGGCGCAACGGCTACAGCGCCACGTTCGCCGCCGCGTACGCGGTACGCGCACGGCCGGGCGCGCCCGTCTCGGCGCCGTGCACCTGGGAAGAGATCGAGCGCGGCGAAGCCGGCCCCCGCTCGTTTACGCTGCGCGCGATGCGCGACCGCGTCGGCGCGGTGGGCGACCTCTGGTCCGACATGTCGGCCTGTCCGCAGTCGCTGCGGCGGGTTCCTGGCTCTTGAACCGCGCGCTGCCCGTGCTCACGATCCCCGGGAGCATGACGCGCGAGCAGATCCTCGAGGAGTTGAAGAAGATCGCGGCGGCGGTGGCCACCGGGCAGACGGTCGCAGAAGGGTGAACGCAGATGATGAACCTGCTGACGGCACTCGACCACGACGTCGAGATCGTGATTCGGGAGAAGCCCCGCTCCAGGAAGGCCGCTCGGATCAGTGCTGTGGCGGCATGAGCCGCGGCGACACGCTCGCGCCAGACTAAGAATAAGGCGTTGATTGCCGTCGCTTGCGAGGAGGACGGCGAGGGGATCGGGCGCATCCGCATGCGGCGGATTCCCGACGCGACGGCGGACAGTCTCCAGGCGTTCATCCAGGAGGCCGTCACCCCGGGCAGCCTGCTGCACACGGACGGCTTCCTGAGCTACGACCGTC
>CAZFAT010000171.1:0-3789 GCA_964517075.1 uncultured Solibacteraceae bacterium | reverse complement strand
GCCTGCTGGCCGGCCAGCCGGCCCGGCAGCAGGGTGAGGGTCATGATCAAAGACAGCGCAAATACCAGCGTGCGTCTCACGGTCGTGTCTCCAGAGAAAGCGGACGTCGGTCCGGTGCGCCGGGTCTGTCCGCCGGCGCGCGGTCGGGCGGTCCAGGATCGAGTCTACGTCAGCCGCTGCGCGGCCACACGCCGGACCAGGAGTTCGGCGTAATAGAGCTGAAAACCGAATTTGCCGGACGTCAGTGGGAGGAACTGGCCGGGAGTGTTGGGATCGGGCTGCTGCAGGTCCACGAGCGTCGTCGCGACGTTGCCGTTGACGATGTGCACCGCCTGATCGTTCTTGAGCACGATCTCCAGAACGTTCCAGTCGTTCGGCAGGTCGTAGTTCGCTTCCTTCAGGACGTTGCGGGCGCCACCCCGGCCGCGCCCGCGGGCCGGGGCGTTGGGATCGACCGGCGCCGGCGGCGGCGCGCTCGAGCGCCCCCGGCTCGGAAAGCCGTCCACCGTGCCCTGCACGCCGCGCGTTCCCTGCAGGAAGCTCGCGTCGCCCACGTTGCCCTCGATGAGCTGGAATTCGACGCAACTCGGGTATACGCGATCGGGGCCGACGATGTGGTAGAGGACGCCGTTGTCACGCACGGCTTCGGCCCGCGGCGCGAAGCGGTTGGCGCCCCAGCGATACTCCACGCGGAGCCGACAGTTGCCCATCGGCGCCGTCGTGGCCAGAAATCCCGTCTCGAGGCCTGTCGTGCCCGGCGCCTGCGCGAGGAGCCGCATCTGGCTGTTCTCCACGCGGACGTACTCGTTCGGCAGCGTCTGGATGCCGGACTTCTGCAGGCAGACGTACCAGCCGTCGAGGTTCTTGCCGTTGAAGAGCGGCGCCCAGCCACTCGCGTCCGGAGCCGGGAGCCCAGCCTGCGCGGCCGCGGCGCCCGCGGACCGGGTGACGGCGGTGGCGGCCACCGAGGCGGCGATCGCCGACACGCCGGTGTGCAGGAATTGACGACGGTTCATGGGACCTCGCTCCGGGCGGTGGCTGGCCATCCGGCGGACGTCATAGTAACCCGGTCAGTGTGTCTTGCGAGCGATCCACTCGCGCATGAGCGAATCCACGACGAGATACCGGCCGGTGTCGTCCCGGGCGATGAGATCCTCGCGCTGGAGCGCGACGAGCGAGGCCTGCACGCTCGAGGCGGGCCCCAGTCGATGGCGCTCGCGTGCGTCCGCCCCGAGCAGTTCGATGCCCTGTTCGAGGACGACCGCGCGCAGGACCGCCCGCTGGGGCAGGGTGAGCCGCTGCCAGACCGCCTCGCAGATCGTGTCCTGCTCGGCCAGCAGGCGATGCAACGTGGCGTGCAGGTCTTCCAGATTCACCCGCCGCCGGCGCGCCGCCGCCACGTCGTCCCACGTCTCGTGCGCGAGGCGCTGGACGTCGTAGGGCAGGTTTCCAGCGAGATCCACGATGGCGGTGCCCAGCCCGGGCGCCGGGGTGAGGCCCGACTCGCGGAAGCGCTGGTCCACGAAGCCGGCGAAGACGTCGGCCGGGATCTTCTGGAGGCGCATGACGGGACCGGCCTTGTAGAAGGGCCGTTTGGGCCCGATCATCTGGTCCATCAGGCTGGGCTCCGATCCGGCGAACACGTAGCCGACCTGGCGCTGCCGCTGCACGGCCGCGCGGAGCGCCTGCTCGACGCTGCCGCCGTTGAAGGCGGCGATGCCCTGGAACTCGTCGAGGGCGATGACGACGCGCCGCCCGAGGTGCGCGGCGATGCGGCCGGGCAGCGCGAACACTTCTTCGGCCAGCCGGGCGGCGTCGCGCTGGGTGCGCACGGCCGGGAAGGCGACGGTCAAACCCGCGCCGGACGGGTCGGCTTCGAGGCGGATTTCCGGCTTGATCCCCGTGAACAGGTCCTGCAGCCACGAGCGAGCCCGCGCGGCGTGCGATTCCAGGCTGACGAGGGCGCGCGCGTAGCCCTCGAGGAAGGCGACGTACGAGCTGAAGCTGCTGACGGTGAACTCGAGCGTGGCGATCTTCCGGCGCGCCAGCAGCGCGCAGGCCTGCCGGACCAGGGACGATTTGCCGTAGCGCCGCGGCGAGATCAGGAAAACCTTCTGCCCGGACGCGAGGTCGGCCACCAGGCGCTCGAGCTCCACTTCCCGGCCCACGAAGGCCGGTGAGGGGACGATCTCGCCGTACACGAAGGGATTTTCCGGAGGCATCGGGTCGCGGCGCCGTTACGCGAGGCGACGTAACGGTTACTGAGGATAACGTAACGGGGAGCCCGGGACAACAACACCTGAACGGATGCCCTCCCCATCTCCCAGCCGCCGGTCCGGCACGAGGTAGTGCCGCACGCAGTCGGCAATGGCGTCGGCGAGGGGGGTCGGCGGCGCCGTGTAGCCGCTGGCCCGCAGCCGGTCGATCGCCGCGCACGTGGAGTACTGATACTTGCCGCGCAGCGTCTCCGGCATGTCGATGAAGTCGATCGCGACCGGCCGATCCAGGGCCGCGAAGACCGCGCGCGCGAGTTCCAGCCACGTCTGCGCCCGGCCGCTTCCGATGTTCACCAGACCCGAGACCGCGCCCTGTTCGGCCAGGTGGATCGTCATTCGCACGGCATCCTTCACGTACAGGAAGTCGCGCCGCTGCTCGCCGTCGGCGAACGCCGGACGGTCGCTGCGAAACAGGCGGACGCGTCCGGTGGCCGCGATCTGCTCGACGGCCTTGTGGACCATGCTGCGCATGTCGCCCTTGTGCTGCTCGTTCGGTCCGTAGACATTGAAGTACTTGAGGCCGACGATGCGGTCGAGATAGCCATGCCGTGCCGCATGCGTGTCGAAGAGGTGCTTCGAGTACCCGTACATGTTGAGCGGCCGCAGGTCGGTGAGCGGCGTGTCTTCCGAGAGCGTGCCTTCGCGGGCGCCGTAGGTGGCCGCCGACGAGGCGTACACGAACCGGACGCCGCGGCCGATGGCCCACTCCGCCAGCGTCCGCGTATAGTGCACGTTGTTGCGGAGCAGATAGGCCGCGTCGCGCTCCGTCGTGGAGGAGCAGGCGCCCAGATGGAACACCACGCGCACGTCGTCGAGGACGCCGCGGTCGAGCGCCGGCAGCAGGGCGTCGGCGTCCAGGACGTCATCGAACCGCAGCGGCACCAGGTTCCGCCACTTCTCGGACTGGTCGAGCCGATCGGTGACGAGAACGCGATCGAGGCCCCGCTGATTCAGCGCCCAGACCAGAGCGCTGCCAATGAACCCGGCGCCGCCGGTGACGAGGATCGTCCCCCGGTCGAGCGATGTGCGCGTCTCGGTCACGGCTGAGCGGGCCTCCCGCGATCCCGCCAGGCCGGATCGCGGGCTCAGTCTGTCACAGCCCCGCCAACCCGCACCAGACGCGGCGCCCGGGTGTATTCTCAGGCCAGCGCGTCCATTCCGGAGGGTTCATGAACGTCCTGCTGTGCTCCATGCCGGACTCGTTCGAGCACACGCCGTCGATGACGATGCGCATGCCGAACGGCGCGCTGGCGTCCCTCGCGGGCAACCTCGATCCGCACCATCGCATCGCGGTGGCGGATCTAGTACTCGCGCAGCACGACGTGCCGGGCACCGTCCGCCGGCTGGTGGCCGATCACGAGCCGGACCTCGTGGGCCTGTCCGTGATGACCTTCCAGCGCCGCACGGCGTTCAAGGTCATCGACCTCGTCCGGGCGCTTCGTCCCGGCATCCCGATCGTGGTCGGCGGCTACGATCCCAGCCTCGCGCCGCAGGCCTATACCCATCCCTCGCT
>CAZFAT010000170.1:0-9609 GCA_964517075.1 uncultured Solibacteraceae bacterium | reverse complement strand
GGCAACCGCGGCTTCGCGGCCTGGCCGACGCACGACGACCTCACGCTGGTCGTGGTGAGCTGGCCGATGGCGGAGTTCGAGACGAACAAGCGCGAGATCGAGCGCCACTATCTGGAGGCGTGCGATCGCGCCCCGCTCGGCGAGCGCCTCCGCGCCGCGCGCCGCGAGGCGCCGTATGCCGGCATGTTCGTGCCCAACTTCTTCCGCAAGCCCTATGGTCCCGGCTGGGCGCTCGTCGGAGACGCCGGCTATCACAAGGACTTCATCACGGCCCAGGGCATCAGCGACGCGTTTCGCGACGCGGAGCTGTGCGCGACGGCGGTCGACGAGGCGCTGACGGGCCGGCGTCCGTTCGACGCGGCGATGGCGGACTACCAGACCCGGCGCGACGCGCAGGTGATGCCGATGTACGAGTTCACCTGCCAGTTCGCGCGCCTCGAACCCCCGCCGCCGGAGATGCAGCAGTTTTTCGGCGCCGCGTACGGCAACGCCGAGGCCATGAACGGCTTCGTGCACGTCTTCTCCGGCGTCCTCTCGCCGGCCGAGTACTTCTCGCCGGCGAACATCGGCCGGATCGTGGGAGCCGTCGGGAAACCCTGACGAACACTTGGTGTCCGCCTTTTGGGCGGACCTTGGTCCGGCTGAAGCCGGACACTACGATCGAACACGGCGCGGGGCACCACTGGACACTTGCAACTACACTGTGATACTTACACCGTAGTCGTTCATGTCCACCGACCTCGGCATCTTCGAGCTGCTCGTGCTGATGGCCGTCCGGGCCACGCGGGGAGCGTCCTACGGCGTCTCGATTCGCCAGGCCGTCGCCGCCAGCCGCGGTCGGGACGTGTCGAGCGGGGCCGTGTACACGACGCTCGAACGCCTGCAGCGGCGCGGTCTCGTGACGTCCCGCCTCGGTGAGGCGACGACCGCACGGGGGAACCGGCCCCGCCGCTACTACGCGTTGACGCGCGACGGCGACGCGGCCGTCGAGTCCAACTACGCCGCGCTCCAGCTGCTCGCCCGACGCACCGCGCCGCGTCCCGCCCGGTCCTGACCCATGCGGCCCCCGCCCCTCGCCCAACGCCTGCTGGCCCTGTCCTATCGGGGAGAGGCTGGCGGCACGGTGGCCGGCGATCTCGAAGAGGAATTTCAGCTGGTCGCGGCCGCGCGCGGGCTCGGCCCGGCGCGCCGCTGGTACTGGCGGCAGGTGCTGCTCTCGGTGGCGTCGCGACTGGCGGAGCCGTTGCGGGTGCAGGTGGCGCCGCGCCTGCTGCAGGACGTGCTCGTCGACCTTTCGTACGGCCTGCGCCAGTTGCGGGCCGCCCCCGCCTTTTCGCTCGTGGCCGTCGTCATCCTCGCCATCTCCATAGGCGCCAACACGGCTGTCTTCAGCGTGCTCGACGCCGTGCTGCTGCGGGTCCTGCCCGTCGATCGACCGGGCGACCTGCGCGAGCTGGCGTGGACGGCGCGCCGCGAGCACCACTGGCGGATGACCTACGACGGGTCGATGCGGCCGTCCGGCGACGGCGAGTTGGTCGCGACGTCGTTCTCCTATCCCGTCTACGCGCACCTGCGGGACCAGTCCACGACCTTCTCGGATCTGTTTCTCTTTGCGCGTGACGAGATCAACCTCGGCATCGCCGGTCGCGAGCATCGCGTCTCGGCGCTTCTTGTCTCCGGCAACTTCTTCCGCGGCCTCGGCGTCACCACCCGCATCGGCCGGACGATGGCCGTCGCGGACGACCGCCCCGGCGCGCCGGCCGTCGCGGTCCTGACCTCGCGGGCGTGGCAGCGCCTGTTCGGCGGGAATGCCGCCGTCGTCGGGACGACCGTCAGCATCAACGGCGTGTCAGCGTCGGTCGCCGGCGTCACACCGCCAGCCTTCGAGGGCATCGAGCCCGGCTGGCCGGTCGACGTCGTCCTTCCGATCACCACGCTGCTGCCGGTCGTGGAGGATGGTCCCAATCGGTTTGCAGACTCGCGGTGGGCGTTTCGCGTGATGGGGCGCGTGAAGCCTGGCGTGGACGAGGCGCGTGTGCACGCCGAATCAGAGGCGCTGTTCCGGCAGGCGTTGCCCGCCGGCGCCTCCTACCTGCCGCGGCTGCTGGTCACGCCGGGCGGGCAGGGCCTCGACTCGCTCCGCCGCAACTACGCCGAGCCGCTCTGGCTGCTCATGGCGATCATGGCCGTCGTGCTGCTCATCGCCTGCGCCAACATCGCCGGCCTGCTGCTGATGCGCGCGGCCTCGCGTGAGCGCGAGATGGCGGTCCGCCTCGCGCTCGGGGCTGGTCGCGGACGGCTGCTCCGGCAACTGCTCACCGAAACCGTGCTGCTCGCGGCCATCTCGGGCGCGCTTGGCATCGGACTGGCGCGGGTGATCGCGGGCGGGCTCCTTCCCGTGCTCAATCAGGAAAACGACCCCATCGATCTGGCGCTCGGCCTGGGACCCTGGGCGCTGGTCTTCTCGATGGGCATCTGCCTCGCGGTCGGTCTCCTCTGCGGCATCCTGCCGGCCCTGCGCGCGACGCGCGCCGGCGCGCGGCTCACGGTGGCGCGCGCGGTACCGGGCGGCCGCGATCCCTCGCGGCTGGCTGCGGGCAAGACGCTCATCGCGCTGCAGGTGGCCCTGTCACTCGTCCTGCTGGTGGGGGCGGGGCTGTTCGCGCGATCGCTCGCGAACCTGCGCGCCGAACCGCTGGGCTTCCGGCCGGATCACGTGCTTCTCTTTCAGCTCGACGCGACCGACGCCGGCTACACGGGTGCGCGCCTGCACGATTTCTACGAGCGGGTGCTCGACCGCGTGGGTGCGATTCCGGGCGTCCAAGTCGCCTCGATGTCTCGCTATGGCCTGCTGAGCGGCGGGGCGACGCGAGACAGCGTTGTCGTGCACACGCCGGCGGGACCAGCGGAGATCAGCACGCACCTCCACTTCGTCTCGGCCCGCCATTTCGAGACGATGGGGATTCCGCTGCGGTCGGGTCGCGACCTGGCGCCGCAGGATCGCGAGGGCGCGCCGCTGGTCGCCGTGGTCAACCGCGCGCTGGCGGACCGCCTGCCCGCAGGTGGCTCGGCCATCGGTCAGCACCTCGGCTACGGCCAGACGGGGGCCGCGGTGGAGATTGTCGGCGTCGCCGCCGATGCGCGTTTCGCCAGCCTCCGCGAGCCGCCGCCCCCGACGCTGTACCTCCCGTACCGTCAGTATCCGCAGCACCGCATGACGTTCGCGGTTCGGGTGGCAGGGGAAGCGATACCGGTGGTCGAGGCGGCCCGTCGAGCCGCCGAGGCCGTCGATCCGGCCGTGCCGATGTACGAGGTGCGGACGCAGGAGGCGCAGATTGACGCCGCCGTCCGGCAGGACCGCCTCTTTGCCTACGTTGCGACCGGCTTCGCGGCGCTCGCGCTCGTCCTGGCCTGCCTCGGGATCTACGGCACGCTCGGATACGCTGTCGCGCGCCGCACCGCGGAGATTGGTCTCCGGATGGCCCTCGGCGCTAATCGCGGCGCGGTTGTCCTGATGGTGCTGCGCGAGTCGCTGATGCCTGTGCTCCTCGGCGTGGCGGCCAGACTGGTCGCGGCCTGGGTCACCACGCGGTTTGTCGAAGGCATGCTGTTCAATCTGGCGCCCCGCGACCCCGTGACGCTGGTGCTCGCCACGACAGTGCTCGTCCTCTCCTCGTTGATCGCCGCATTAGTGCCCGCGCGACGCGCCTCGGTCGTGGACCCGATGACGGCTTTGCGACGGGAGTGAGCCGCGCCCTCGTAACTTCGTACCCTCGTACCTACCGAGGCGTCACCCTCACATACCAGAGCCGGAACGCCGCGACCTGACTGCGCGCGATCTCGGGAAAGGCGCCGCCCGCCTCCTCCATCGGTTTTGCGAAGTCGGCGACGAGCGCCAGGCGGCCACGGCCAGGAGTCACGACATCCGCAGGGATGTCGAACTCGTACGTGCCGACGCGCTCCGGGGCGTAGACGAGCGTCCACTCCGCAAGCGGCCGGCCGTCGAGCGAGACGCGCACGCGCTGCGGCGGCGACGTCTGGAACGGCAGTGGATCCATGCGCAGGACGACGTGATAGGGGCGGCGGTCGGGCAGCGGGATCGCCAACGTGGCGCGATCACCGGCGGCGAGCCGCGCCGTCACGTTGCCCTCGCGCGCGAGGCCGGTCCATCCGTCCACGAAGAACGCGCGGTCCCGCTCACCCGCGCCGAGCGTCGTCGCCTCGCCCCTGCGGAGTGACTCGCGCGCCACGTAGTACGGCATCTGGCGACTGAAGAGCACGAACGCGATCACGAGCGCTGCCGCGACCGCGAGTCTGAGAGGCGCCTGGCGCCACAGGCGCGCGCGGCGTTCCGGCTGCCGCGCCTCGATCACCAGCCGCACCGCTTCGGCCGCGCACCAGACCGCGGCCACGAGGTAGAAGGGATAGGCCGGCATCGTGAAGCGCCAGGCCGCGCCGTCGCCCACCGACCAGGTCACCATGTAGGGCGCGAGCGTGCCGGCCAGCATGATGAGCAGCAGCCGTCCGGCCGGCACGAAGAGCCAGCCGAGCAGGCCGCCGATCGCGAGCAGCCGAAGCGCGGCGCCCAACCCCGGCAACCAGGAGCCGAACCCGTTCCATTTGTTGTCGAACGGCACGTCGGTCAGGCCGCGCACCGCGTTCTCGGTCGTCGCCACCGGTGTTGCCTGGAACTTGCGCGCCACATACTGCGCCGCGCTGAGGCCCTGGTTCGGATCCTGACCTTCATGATCGAGGTAGTAGATGGTGTGATAGTTCACCGCGAACAGCGGGTCGCCCGTCTCCAGCGTGATCGCGACGAAATACGGGCCCGTGAGCACCGCGAAGACGAGAAGAGCCATCGCGGCGCTTGTCGCGCGCCCGCGGAGCGCTGCCCGATCACCGAGCGCGACGAACGCGGCGATCGCAGGGACGAGGTAGAGCAGCGCGGTGACGCGGGTCAGACAGGCGGCGGCCGCCGCGGCACCGAAGACGGCGCCCCACGCCAGGGTCCGCCGCTGGCTGAGCCGCACCATCGCCCACGCCGACCATGCCACCATTGCCATGTACGCGTCGTCGCGCCAGCCATCCGGTGCCCAGAGCACGACCTCGCGCTCGATCGCCAGCGCGGCCGCCGCGGCGAGCCCGGCGGCCGTCGAGTGCAGCGCGCGGCCGAACAGGAAGATGGCGAACACGGCGAGCACCGAGAAGCTCGCGGACGCGAAGCTGACCGCCTCGTCCTGCCCGCCGGTCAGCGCCAGGAACAGTCGCGTGGTCGCCAGGAACACGGGCTCGCGCACGTGGGCCTGGTAGAAGTGCCGCATCTCCCGCGCGAACCGGATGTAGTTCTGGGGATCGCCGTAGTAGCGGCGGTCGGGCGGCGTCCACGTCCAGTCGTCCGGAACGAGGGTGCCGCGGACCGCGCCGACGCTGCGTTCGAGGCCGACGACCCAGCCCGGGTGGGAGAACGGGCCGTACTTGCCGAACAGCGCGTCGAGCCGCAGGAGCGACGCATACGCCAGGATGCCGCCGAGTGCGAGCGCGACGAGCACGCGCTGGCGCCGGCCGGACCACCGAGTCATCGCGGCTCATTGTATGGAATGGACTTTCGCAGCGCGGCCACCGTGCGGACGAGTTGCTCGGCGGCCACGGGCTTGGTCAGGTGCGCCTGGAAGCCGGCGACGAGCGCGCGCTCGCGGTCGTCGGTGCCGGCAAACGCGGTGAGGGCGATGGCGGGCAGGCCGTCGACGTGCTCGCGGACGTGCCGGATGAGGTCGAAGCCATCGCGGATCGGCATGGCGATGTCACTGACCAGCACGTCGAAACGGCCCGCCGCCAGCCGTTCGACGGCTTCATCGACGCTGCGGGCCGTGGTGACGGCGGCGCCGCGCTCGGTGAGCAGATGATCGAATAGCGCGCAGGCGTCTTCCTGATCGTCCACGATGAGGACGCGCGTGCCGGCAAGCGAGGGCCACGCCGCGGGCGACAGGGCGGCGTCCACGGGCGTGTCCGACGGGGTGGCCGGCACCGCTGCCACCAGACCGGCGGCCGAGGCCGGCAGGCGCATCCGGAAGATGGACCCGCAGCCTTCGCCGTCGCTTTCGGCCACCAGCGTCCCGTCGTGCAGCTCCGTCAACTGCCGCGCGATGGAGAGCCCGAGGCCGAGGCCGCCGAACGTGCGCGTCGTGGATGGGTCCGCCTGGCGGAAGCGATCGAACACGTGCGCCAGGAAATCGGGCCGGATGCCCACGCCCGTGTCGCGCACCGTCACCTCCGGCCCGGCCGACGTCAGGCCCAGCGCGACGACAATCCGGCCGCCGGGGGGCGTGAACTTGACGGCGTTGTTGATCAGATTGCTGAGCACCTGCTGCAGCCGCGCGGCATCGCCGGACGCCGGCACCGAGGGGTGGCTGATCTGCCGCTCGAGCGTCAGCCCCTTCTGGGCGACGACCGGCGCCGTCGTGGCGATGGCCGCGTCGATAATGGTCACGAGGTCGACGTCGCGCAGCTCGAGGCGGATCGTGCCGGCCTCGATGCGGGACATGTCGAGCAGATCCTCGATGAGCTGGAGCTGCAGGCGCGCGTTGCGCTCGATGGCCTCGAGCGCGCGCCGCGTATCGCGCTCCGGCACGGCGCCGCGAATCATCAGCTGGACCCAGCCGAAGATGGCGGCCAGGGGCGTGCGCAGTTCATGGCTCAGCGTCGCCAGGAAGTCGTCCTTCATCCGGTTGGACTGCTCGGCCAGCGCGCGCGCCTCCCGCTCCTTCTCGAGCGTCTCGACCAGCCGCTCGTGCATCTCGCGCTCGGCGTCCTCGGCGCGGGTGCGCGCACCAACGTGCCGCTGGACGACGGCGCTCGTCCACCAGGTGACGGCGGAGAACAGGACGATGAAGGAGAAGATCAGCAGCGCCCGTCCGAACTCGAGGTCGTAGAGCCCGGCCCGGTCGCCGGCGACGCGCAACCGGCCGAGGACGATGGGCAGCAGAATCGCGGCGGGAATCAGCCGCCGGAGCAGCATGCCGCTGCTGTCGTCGGCGAGCAGCCGTCCGGCTGCGCCGATTGCGGGCCGGGCGAACAGGACGCCAATGGCGAGCAGCATGAACATCAGGGCCGTCGGCAGCGCGATGCCGCTGTACTGCGCAATGCCGTAGAGCTGTCGCGTCTCGAAGACGTAGCCCAGCACCGGGACGAGCGCGATGAGCAGCACGCCCGTGGCCAGCCACTGAGCGGGCGCGCGGCCGCGGCGCGTCCGGACGTCGAGGAGCAGCAGCGCCGCGCCGAGCAGCGGAAACGACAGGGCGGCCGGCGGGCCCATCCGGTTCGGGCTGGTCGTGGCGGGTGAGCCCACCGCTTCGGTCATGAGCCACTCGTCGATGCCGAGATTCCAGCCCGTCAGGTGCTGACTGAACGTGGCAACACCCAGGATCAGCACCACCAGTGCGATCGCGCCTCCCATCACTTTCAGCACCACGGGCGTGGGCTCCGGCCGCAACGTCAGGAGCGCCAGGCCCGTGAGGACCAGCCCGAGCGCCGTGTTGGTCTTGATGACGATGCCGCCCGAGAGCAAACCCAGCATCGCGTCGCCGGTCGTGGTCCAGCTCACGAACAGCACCAGGGCGCCTACGATGGTCGTCGTCAGGGCGCAGGCGAGACTGACGGAGCGGGCAAGGCGCGTCAGTTGGTCGTTCATCAGGCTTCAGGACTCCGTGCCGCGCGGTGCGGTCTCCTCCGCGGGCGCCGGCTCCGAATACGGGCACGCCACCCAGCGGCCGTCGCGGAGCTCGAGGGGCGGCACGCGCTCGGCGCAGTCCGGCCGGGCGATGGGGCAGCGCGTGCGAAACGCACAGCCAGACGGTTTGTTCAGCGGCGAGGGCAGGTCCGTCTCGATCCGTGCGCCCCGTGGGCGGCGCCGATCGGGATCGGGCCGCGGGACCGCCGAGAGGAGCAGCCGCGAGTACGGATGCAGGGGGCGCCTGTAGATCAGCTCGGCCGGGCCGGCCTCGACGATGTGTCCAAGATACATCACGAAGATGCGGTCCGAGATGTGCCGGACGACGGCCAGATCGTGCGCGATGAAGATGTAGGACAGGCCGAACTCGCGCTGCAGATCCTCCATGAGGTTGATGACCTGCGCCTGGACGGAGACGTCGAGTGCGCTGACCGGTTCGTCCGCGATGACAATCTTCGGGTTGGTGGCGAGCGCGCGCGCGAGGCCGATCCGCTGCCGCTGCCCGCCCGAGAACTCGTGCGGATACCGCGCCGCGTGTGCCGGCGACAGGCCGACTTTTTCGAGCAGCCGCTCGACTCGCGCCCGGCGGCCGGCCGCGGGCTCGCGTGTGTGGATGCGCAGCGGCTCCTCGATGATGCGGCCGACGGACATGCGCGGGTTCAACGACGAGTACGGGTCCTGGAACACCATCTGGAGATCGGCACGATACGGCCGCATCTGCCGGCGGCTGAGCGCGGCCAGATCCACCACGCCGTCGGGATGGTGATACTGCACCTGGCCGCTGACCTCCACCCGGTAATTCATCGCCTTCAGGATGTTGACGATGGCACGGCCGACGGTGGTCTTGCCGCAGCCGGATTCGCCGACGAGGCCGATCGTTTCGCCGCGGCCAAGGGTGAGCGAGACGCCCTCGACGGCACGCACTTCGGCCTTCTTCCGCGGGATCACGCCGCCGAAGACGGGGAAGCGGACGTGCAGGTCGCGCACGTCAAGAATGGCGTCCGAAGTATCCATGGCAGTCGTCATGCAAATGGCAGCGCACCCAGTGGCCGGGCCGGATCTCGACGAGCGGCGGCTCGAGGCCGGGGCAGGGTTCGAACCGTTCGGGGCACCGTGTGCTGAATTTGCAGCCCACGGGCAGCCGGTGAATGTCGGGAACGGATCCGGGAATCATCTGCAGGCGCGCGGCCTTCTCGCCGTCCACGCGCGGCAGCGACGCGAGCAGCCCTTGCGTGTAGGGATGGAGCGGCCGCGCGAACAGATCCCGGACGGGCGCGATTTCCTGGATCTTGCCGCCGTACATCACGGCGACGCGATCGCACGTCTCGGCCACCACGGCCAGGTTGTGCGTGATGAGCAGGATGGCGGCCTCCGGCCGCCGATCCTTGATGCCCAGCATCAAGTCCAGAATTTGCGCCTGGATCGTCACATCCAGCGCCGTGGTCGGCTCATCGGCGATGAGGAGGGCGGGGTCGAGCGCGAGCGCAATGGCAATCATCACGCGCTGTCGCATCCCGCCCGACAGCTCGTGCGGGTACTGCCGCAGTCGCGTCTCGGCGTCCGGGATGCCGACGAGCGTGAGCATCTCGACCGCTCGCGCCTCGGCCTCTGCCTTCGTCGCCGGCGTGTGCGTCAGGATCACTTCCGCGACCTGCCGGCCGATCGGAAAGACCGGGTTCAGTGACGTCATCGGCTCCTGGAAGATCATGCTGATCTCCCGGCCGCGGATCTTGCGCATGTCCTCCCACGGCAGCGCCAGCAGGTCGCGTCCCCTGAAGATGATTTCGCCGGAGACGATACGGCCGGGAGGATCTGGCACGAGACGCAGGATGCTGAGCGCGGTGACGCTCTTGCCCGAGCCCGATTCGCCGACCAGGCCCAGT
>CAZFAT010000169.1:0-10038 GCA_964517075.1 uncultured Solibacteraceae bacterium | reverse complement strand
GGCGGTGAGCGAGACGCCGGCCGTCTGAGCGTGGAACCGCAGCTGCCAGGATCGCGGGTCGCGGGCGCCGAAGCGATCGCGCATGAGCCGGGCCCACAGCCGGCGGGCCGCGCGATACTTGGCCAGTTCCTCGAAGAAATCGCTGTGGGCATTGAAGAAGAACGACAGGCGCGGCGCGAACTGGTCCACGTCGAGCCCGGCCGCCACGCCCGCTTTCACGTACTCGACGCCGTCACCGATCGTGAACCCGAGTTCCTGTGCGGCCGTCGCGCCGGCCTCGCGAATGTGGTAGCCGCTGACCGAGATCGTGTTCCACTTCGGCACCTCGGCCGCACAGAACGCGAAGGCGTCCGTGATGAGGCGCATGGACGGACGTGGCGGGAAGATGTACTCCTTCTGCGCGACGAACTCCTTCAGGATGTCGTTCTGAATCGTGCCCGACAGCGTCCGCCAGGCGGCGCCCTGCTGTTCGGCGACGACCAGGTACATCGCGAAGATCATCGACGCCGGTGCGTTGATGGTCATCGACGTCGTCACCTGCCCGAGCGGCACCCCGTCGAAGAGCGCCTCCATATCGGCGAGCGACGCGACGGAGACGCCGCACTTCCCCACTTCGCCGGCCGCGAGGGCATCGTCCGGATCGCGCCCCATGAGCGTCGGCAGATCGAACGCGACGCTGAGCCCGGTCCCGCCGGCGTCCAGCAACTGCCGGTAGCGGGCATTGGTCTCCTCCGGCGTGCCAAACCCCGCAAACGGCCGCATCGTCCAGAGCTTGCCGCGGTAGCCGGTCGCGTGAATGCCGCGCGCATACGGATACGAGCCCGGGTCACCCAGATCCCGCGCGTAGTCCAGTTCCGCGGTGTCGTCGGAGGTGTACAGACCAGCGATGGGACGGCCGGAGATCGTTCGGAAGGCGGTGGCGCGCTCGGGCGATCGCGCGAGCGCGGGTTCAAGCACCGCACGCTCCCACTGCGATCGGCGAACGTCGTCGGTCACGGACGAATGATAACAGCGGTGCCCAAAGCCATCACCGTGAAGTCTCTTTGGATTCTCCGGGCTCGCATAGCCCCGCTGCCCTTCATGCCCTTCAGCACTTCATGTTTCAAGGCAATCGACCAGACGCCCGCGCGTCCTCGAGAGCTTCACCGGCCTGGATGCATCGTCCACAACCGTAGAAGTGTCCGCCGTACGAACGAAGCTCTTCAGCCCCTCCCTCAATAGGATGACGTTGAAATTGATCAAGAGAGCCTGCGGCAAGTCCAGCAATTTGAGATAAGTGAGCATCTGCGCGTGGTGAATCGGAAGGATGCGATCGACCGTCTTGAGTTCGACGAGTAACGTGCCTTCGATGATGAGGTCGACCCGGTAGCCGCAAGCCAGGGCTATGCCCTTGTAGATGACAGGGAGTGGCGCCTGAGAGATGTAGCGGACGCCGCGGAGGCCCAGCTCGTGCACCATGCACGTTTGGTACACGGATTCGAGCAGCCCAGGCCCAAGCGCCCGATGCACCTCGATCGCCGACCCGATAACCTGCCGGACAAGAGGACTGGTGATTGGCTCGGCCACATCGCCTGCAACTGCAAGCAGCACGCCATGCAATTCCCCGCGGCGCTTTCAATGGACGCGTGAAGAGCTGGCAATTCCTGACGTCCCCAGCCGTCCCCACCTCGCAATTCCTTCAACGTCTTCATCGCTTCACGGTTCGGGGCTGTCGACGTTTGCGCCCAACGACGTCCAGCACGGCCGGCGCAATCAGCAGCGCCGCCGGATCCCGCGACGCCTGCTGCCAGTGACGGCGCAGCCGGTCGGCGTCGCGCCGGGCGAAGGGGCGGAACGACGCGTAGCGCAGCATCACGCCCATGAAGTACGTCGTCAGCCAGCGCCACACCGGCGAGCCGGGCGCGCCGGTCTTGATCGTCACGTGCGTGGGCGACGGCGAGAGCCCGGCGCGACGGAAGATCGCCGGAAGGCGGCTGCCGATGCTGGCGTCGCCCCCCTGCGAGGCGAAGAAGGCCAGGTCCGCGTCCAGGAAGCGCCGCCATTCAGGAGGTCGGGGCACCAGGGCGAACGTCTCGCGGTGGTAGTCCTGCAGCACGAGCCGGCCGCCGGGCTTCAGCGCGGCCACGAGCTGGCGCACGCGCGCCTCCGGTTCGGGCAGGAACAGGAAGACCCAGCGCGCGAAGATGAGATCGTAGTGGTTCGACGGGAGGACCGTCGCACTCAGATCCGACCGCCAGACGCGTCCGGCGCCAAACCCGTCGCGGCAGATCCGGGCCGCGAGCCGCGAGGCAAAGACGGGCGACTGCTCGACTGCGTCCACGGCACGGCGGACGCGCCGGCGCAACTCGAGGTGCAGCGACCCGGACCCGGGGCCGATCTCGAGCACGCGCCAGCCAGGCCGGATGCGAAGACGGTCGAACAGCGCGTGCGAGACCGGGTCCCAGAGCGCGGCCTGCGCGCGCAGGCGGGCCCGCTCCCAGCTCGCGTCCCCCAGCAGGTACTGGTAGCGGCGCGACACGCGGCTATCCGGCGGTGTGGCGGAGGGAACGGAGCACGCTCAGCCGGTGACGCGGATGGCGACGTACTCCCGGACCACGGTGGTCTTCGCGTCGGCCGAGATTTCGATCACGTAGTCGCCCGGGGGGAACGCCCCGAACGTCATCTCCGCTTCGTAGGTGGAATCCGCCGCGGCGGCGGGTTCGGGAAACGAGGCGAGAGGCTGGCCCGTGCCGTTCAGCAATCGGATGGCGACCGCGGGCGGCGTGCCCGCCGGGCCAAACGCCTGGAAGCGCAGGAGGATGCGCTCGCTGCGGGCGAACGTGCGACCGGCGGCCGGCATCGGCGTCGCCTGCGCGCGCACCTCTTTCAGGTCCAGGGCGCTGCGGCCGCGGAAGAGGAAGGGCGTGCTGAGCCGCGGCCCCGTGGTGGTGGTGGCGTCTGGGACGTCGAGGTGACGATCGCGCACGTCGAGGCGCTGTCCGCGTGCATCCTCGGCCGACACGCGCACCCGGAGCATGCCCGGCGGTGCCTCGAACGTGACCTGGCCGGCCGGGCGACCCGTGCCGGCGGCTGACGCGACGGGACCTTTGAACACGTTCTCGCCGCTCTCGGCCGTGACTTCCAGCTGGACGTTCGACAGGACGGCGTCGGCGCCTCGGCCCAGCCGCGGCGGGGCCTCCCACACGACCGTGACGACGGAGGTGTCGGAGGCGGCGGCACGCCGCGCGCCGACCCAGAGGGTCAGGCCCGCCTCCGTCCCGGAGCGCGCGGTCAGGCTCGCCAGCTCCTCGAGCGCGGCGCTGACCTCGGGAGGCGCTGATGGCCGCGGCGGAGCCGTGGCGCGCCGGACGTCCTCGAGTGAATAGGCCCAGTACCCGCGGCGCGCGCTCACCTGAACGTCCCGGCGCCGGACGCGCACGTCGATCTCGTGGAACTTGCCGTCGCGCGGCGCGACGGAAGACGTGTAGCTCAACAGGTAGTACGTACTGCTGTCGCGCACCATGCGTCGCAATTCCACCTGCGGATTCGCCTGCAGGATGATCGACCGGCCGTCGGTTTCGTTCGCAATGGTGCGGAGACTGTCGAGCGACGCGGTGCGGACGAGCTGGTCGGTATCCGCGGCGACGTTGTCCTCCACCGAGAACTCCGTCCCCAGGAGGCCGCGCGGATCGATGGTGTAGATTGCCGTGTTGGCCCGCGCCGCGGCGCGGAACACCGGCTGCATGTCGCTCAGGATCTCCGCCTGATTCAGGAACACGCGCCGCTCCTGCACGTCGGGGTCGACCGTCGGTCCCTGCGGCAGCGTGGGAATCGGCAGCCCGCCGCGGGTGCGCACGCCGGCGGGCATGATGCCCGAGAGGCCTTCGCTCACGAACAGGATGGTCTTGCGCCCCTCGCGCAGACCGCCCATCACGACGCAGAGGCCCTGGAGCGCGGCCAGCGTCAGGTCGTTGCGCATGCGCTCCTGGACGGCGGGCAACTGGTTCGCGTACCGCTCCTCGAAGGCCGTGAGCGGCGTGTAGTCGTACTTCCGCCCCTTGAAGTTGAGGATCGACGCCGCGGTCTGCTCGTGGCGTCGCGAGAACGTCAGGCCCCGCAGCGACGACGTCGGGGTCGCGAGCGCGACGAGATCGCGCGGCCCCAGCTCGCGCACGAAATCGGCGAGCTGCTCGCGGATGCGCACCGCGTTCATGTCGCGCACGTGATAGTCATCGAGAAAGATCGCCAGCAGCCGATTGTCTTCCCGCGCCGTTTCCCGCTCCTGGTCCGCGAGGGTCGTCACCTCGCGGCGCAGGGACGGGTCGTCGTACCCGTCGTCAATCTGGATGAGCTTGAAGGTCGTGATGGCCTGGGGGCGGCCGGCCTCGCGGATTTCGAAGTCGGCCGCCGTCAGATCGGTGACCGGCTTGCCCGAGACCCGATCGAGGACGCGGACGTCCACGCTGATCGAGTCGACACCGCCGCGAAACACGGGCAGCTGCGGATCGAGGGCCGGCGCATCCTGCGCGGCGGGATCCTGACTGGCGCGCGCGGCCGGCACGACCGCCTGCGCGGCCCACACCCAGGCCGCGAGAAGGAAGACCGTGACGAAGCGGATCGTGCGGTGCGTGATCACGTCGGACCTCGAAACGGACCGATCACCGGTCGGAAATGGCAGTGCATCCCGATGATACCATCGGCCCCATGTCGCGTCCGGCGACCGACACGGCGCCGCCTCCCCTGACCGATCTCCTGGACGACGAGCGGCTGCTGCAGCAGAGCGTCAACGAGTTTGCCGCCACGGCGGTGGCCCCGCTGGTGCGGCGCATGGACGCCGACGCGGAAATCCCGCGCGCGCTCCTCGATCAGCTGTTCGCGCTGGGGGTCATGGGCATCGAGATCCCGGAGCCGCTGGGCGGCGCCGGCGGCCGCTTCTTCCAGTCGGTCCTGGTCGTCGAAGCGCTGGCGCGTGTCGATCCGGCCGTGGCCGTCCTGGTCGACGTCCAGAACACGCTGGTCGTCAACGCCATCCTGCGATGGGGCCGCGAGGATCAGCAGACGCGCTGGCTGCCCGGCCTCGCCGCCCGGCAGGTCGGCGCCTACGCGCTCTCGGAAGCCGAGGCCGGCAGCGACGCCTTCGCCCTGCGGACGCGCGCCCGCGAAACCGGCGGCGGCTTCGTGCTCGATGGCCGCAAGCTGTGGATCACCAACGCGCACGAGGCGGACCTGTTCATCATCTTCGCGACGGTCGACCCGGACGCCGGCTATCGCGGCCTGACGGCCTTCGTGGTCGAACGTGACGCGCCGGGCCTGCGGATTGGCCGCAAGGAAGACAAACTCGGCATCCGCGCCTCCAGCACGTGCGAACTGGTGCTGGAACACTGCGAAGTGGCGGCCGATCACGTGCTCGGCCCAATCGGTCAGGGCTACAAGGTGGCGATTGAGACGCTCAACGAAGGGCGCATCGGCATCGGCGCGCAGATGGTGGGCCTGGCCGCCGGCGCGCTGAACCACGCCGTGCACTACACGAAGGCCCGCAAGCAGTTTGGCCGGGCGGTGGCCGAGTTCCAGGGGGTGCAGTTCCAGCTCGCGCGGGCCGCGACGGACCTCGAAGCCGCGCGGCTGCTCGTCTACAACGCCGCGCGCCGGCGCGATGCGCGTCAATCCTTCACCACCGAAGCCGCTATGGCCAAGCTCGCCGCGTCGGAAACCGCCGAACGCCTGGCTTCGCTGGCCGTCAACCTCTTCGGCGGCTACGGCTTCGTCAAGGAATCCCCCGTGGAAAAGCTCTACCGCGACGCGAAGATCGGGCAGATCTACGAGGGCACGTCCAACCTGCAGCTGCAGACGATTGCGAAGGACTTGTTGTCGTAGGGGATTGTCCCTGGGGTTTTCGGTTCTCGGTGCTCGGTCACCGGCAACCGAAACCCGAAAACCGATTACGGCTCCACCGCCCCCACGATCCCGTGCGCAATCACCATGCGCTGCACCTCCGACGTCCCCTGGTAGATCTCGGCGGCCCGGGCGTCGCGGAAGAGCCGTTCGATGGTCGATCCGCGGCGGTAGCCGGCCGAGGCCAGGATCTGCATGGCGCGGTCGGCGGCGCGGTGCGCGGCCTCGGACGCCTGGAGCTTGGCCATCGCGGCTTCGACCGACGCGCGCGGCTGCCGGTCGCGCGCGTCGGCGGCCCGCCACATCAGCAGACGCGCCGCTTCCAGATCGGTCACGAGATCGGCAATCTGGAACTGAATGGCCTGGAAGGTGCCGATGGGAACGCCGAACGCCTCATGGGTCCGCGCGTAGGCGACCGCCTCGTCGAGCGCCGCCTGGCCGACGCCGAGGGCTTGCGCCGCAATCGCCACCCGCCCGCCCTCGAGCGCGCGCATGGCGATTTTCCAGCCCTGGCCTGGCGCGCCCAGCCGCGCGTCCGCCGGAACGCGCACGTCGTCGAACGCCACGTCCATGCAGCCCAGGCCTCGAACGCCCAGCGAATCGAGCGGCGTACGGGTGATGCCCGGCGCGTCGAGCGGGACCAGAAACGCGCTGAGGCCCCGGACACCCGCGGCCGGATCGGTGACAGCCACCACGAGCGCGACGTCGGCAGCCGCCGCGTTCGCCACCCAGGTCTTCAGACCGCCGATGACGTACCCGCCGGCGTCGGCCCGCGCCGTGGTCCTCTGATTGGCCGCGTCGGAGCCGGCAGCCGGCTCCGACAGGGCGAACGCGCCCAGGGCCTCGCCCGAGCCGAGCCGCCGCAGCCACGCCCGCTGCTGACCGGGCGTGCCGGACTGCACGATGGGCTCGACGGCCAGTGAATTGTGCACGACGAGACTGACGGCCAGCGTGGCGCTGCCGAGCGCGATGGCTTCGATCGCAAGGGCGTACGACACCGTCCGGTGGCCGGCGCCGCCCCACTCGGCCGGCAAGGTCATGCCGGCGAGGCCGAGCGCGGCCGCTTCGCGCATCAGCTCACGCGGATAGGCCGCCATGCGATCGATGTCGGCGGCCGCTGGCGCGACCCGGTCGCGGACGAAGGCGCGGACCTCCGCGAGGAACGCGTCCTCCGAGGCGCTCAGCGAGAAGTCCATGATCCCATCGCCAGGGCCGCGTGCGGCGGGCTACGGCTCGCCGACCGTCAGATCGCGCAGGCTCGCGCGAATGCGGGCTGCCGTCACCGTGAGTTCCTCGGGCAGGACGCGGGTGTCGCCGAACACGGTCATGAAGCTCGTGTCGCCGTTCCAGCGCGGCACGACGTGCAGGTGCAGGTGATGGAGAATCCCGGCGCCCGCCGGCTGGCCGACGTTGATCCCCATGTTGAAGCCGTGCGGGTTGTACACCGCCGTCAGCGCCCGCTCCATCGTCTGCGCGAGGCGCATCAGCTCGGCTAGCTCGTCCGGCGACAGCTCGGTGAGCCGGGCGGCGTGGCGGTTGGGCACCACCATGACGTGGCCGTTGTTGTAGGGAAACTTGTTGAGAATGACGAAGGCGCGCTCGCCGCGGTGCACGACGAGGGGGTCGTCCTCGAGCCGGTCAAGCGCGGCGCAGAAGATACACGGCGGAGTCTCGACGCTGGCCCGGGTCACGTACGCGAGCCTCCAGGGAGTGTAGAGCCGATCCAATCGTCAATCCATCAATCGTCAATCATCAATCAATCATCAATGACCCGATCGTCAATCTTCAATTTCGCGACGCTCGCGCCCCCGCTCCCGCTCTCGCCCTTGTTGATCAGATCCTTCAGTTCCTTGCCCGGCTTGAAGTAGGGCACCTTCTTCGGCGGCACGTCCACCTTGTCGCCGGTCTTGGGGTTGCGCCCCTTCCGCGGCTGGCGGCGGCGCAGGCGGAAACTGCCGAAGCCGCGCAGCTCGATCTTCTCGCCCCGGTGCAGCGCATCGACGATGGTCTTGAACACGGTGTCGACGATGACCTCGGAATGCTTCTTCGTGAGGTCCGACACGCGGGAGACTTCCTCGACGAGTTCGGCTTTGGTCACGGACCGCTGGGCTCCGGGCATGGGGTCGGGTCAGACGGACGCGTCAGGGGCGGAGGCGCCGGGCGGCGCCGGGCGGCCGCACGCGGCGTTCCGCGTGCGACCGTCGGCAGAATGGTCGCGGCCTGTCACCGGCTACTTGAGGTGCTTGAAGTGATCGCCCAGCGTGACCTCCGGACGGCCGGTCGTCTCCGCATAGGCCTCCCAGTCGGCGCGGAACTCCGCGTCCTTGAGCGCGCGGATGCTCAGGCCGATCTTGCGCTCCTCGGGCACGAGCCGGATGATCTTCATCTGATACATCTCGCCGGTCCGGAGCTCGAGCTTCTCGCCGCCCTGCGCCGAGTCGAACTCGGACACGTGAATCAGCCCCTCGATGCCGTCGGCCAGCTCGACGAAGGCGCCGAAGTTCGTCAGCCGCACCACCTTGCCGTCGACCACGTCGCCGGTGTGATGGCGGTCGAAAAACTCCTTCCAGATGCCGGTCTGCAACTGCTTCAGTCCGAGTGAGAGCCGCTGGTTGTCGGCGTCGATGCTGAGCACCTGCGCCTCCACCGTGTCGCCCTTCTTCAGGACCTCGGACGGGTGCTTCACCTTGCTCCACGACATGTCCGAGATGTGGATGAGGCCGTCGATGCCTTCCTCCACTTCGACGAACGCGCCGAACTCGGTCAGGTTGCGGACCTTGCCGGTGATGTTGGTGCCCACCGGGTACCGCTCCGCCAACTCGTGCCAGGGATTGCTCTCGACCTGCTTCAGGCCGAGCGAAATTCGTCGCGCGCCCGGCTCGACGCCGAGCACCATGGCTTCGATCGCGTCGCCGACGTTGAGGATCTTGGAGGGGTGCTTGACCCGCTTGCTCCAGGACATCTCGGACACGTGGATCAGGCCCTCGACGCCCGGTTCGAGCTCGACGAACGCGCCGTAGTCGGTCAAACTCACGACCTTGCCCGACAGCCGCAGCCCGACCGGGTAGCGCTCGATGACGTTGCTCCAGGGATCGGGCACGAGCTGTTTGTGGCCGAGCGAGACGCGCTCGGTGCCCGGGTCGTACTTGAGGACGATGACGTCGAGTTCCTCGCCGACCTTGACGACCTCGGACGGGTGCGTCACGCGCCCCCAGGACATGTCCGTGATGTGCAGCAGGCCGTCGATGCCGCCCAGATCGATAAAGGCGCCGTAGTCGGTGATGTTCTTCACCGTGCCGCGCAGCACCTTGCCCTCGGCCAGCGTATCGAGCGTCGTCTTCTTCTTTTCGGCGTTTTCTTCTTCGAGGAGGACCTTGCGGGACAGCACGATATTGCCGCGCTTCTTGTTCACCTTGATGACGCGCATGCGGAGCTCCTGCCCGCGCAGCGCGTCGAGGTTCCGCACGGGCCGGACATCGATCTGCGAGCCGGGCAGGAAGGCGCGCACGCCGATGTCCACCGCCAGGCCGCCCTTGATGCGTTCGATGACGCGGCCGATGACGACCTTCCGCTCCTGGAAGGCCTTCTCGACCTCGTCCCAGATCTTCATCTTTTCGGCCTTCTCGCGCGACAGGACCACGTACCCTTCCCGGTCCTCGGTGCGCTCGAGCAGGACGTCGACGATATCCCCGGGCTGGGCCGTGACCTGCCCGCCCTCGTCGATGAACTCTTCGATGGAGATGATGCCTTCAGACTTGAAGCCGACGTCCACAATCACTTCCGTGGGCGTGACCTTGACGACCGTGCCCTTGACGACTTCACCTTCCGCGAGGTTGCGGAAGCTGGTATCGTAAAACTCCAACAGGCGGGCATATTCCTGCGGATCAACATCGCCGTCCGTCGCCGAGGAGAATCCAGAGCCGCCCGGAAGGGCTTTCACGCCTCCTTGAGATTTCTTGGGTGCATCTACATTGCCCATATGTTCGGTCCCGATCCTCCTCGACTGCGTACTGATGGGCTGGAGCCGGACTCCAGCCAATGGATTGTCATCGCGGGAAAGCGATAAGCGTTGAATTATCCGGTACTTAGGACCTGAAATCAACCACGGACCGGGGGGACAGCCGATGGCAACCAGAAAACCCGCGAAGCGCTCGAAGCGACGACCGC
>CAZFAT010000168.1:0-14592 GCA_964517075.1 uncultured Solibacteraceae bacterium | reverse complement strand
CTGCCTCGGCGCGCTGATCCTGGCCGCAGGAGCCGTCACCACCCGCGGCCAGCAGCGGTTCGACGCCGCCAGCCTGCGCTTGCCGCCCACCGGCAGTTGGCCGACGTTCAACGGCGATTACTCGGGCCGTCGCTTCAGTCCGCTGACGCACATCACGCCGGCCAACGTCCATCAGTTGAGCCTCGCCTGGGCACATCGCATCAGCGGGACGGGTCTCGGCGCAATCAAAGGCACGCCGCTCCAGGTCAACGGCGTCGTGTACTTCACGGTGCCCGATCACGTGTGGGCCGTCGAGGCCCGGACGGGCCGGCAGCTGTGGCACTACCAGTGGCAGACGACCGGCGGCAATCACCTGGGCAACCGCGGCGCGGCCATCCACGGCGACTGGTTGTACTTCGAGACGCCGGACTGCTTCCTGATTTCGTTGAATGTGAAGGACGGCACCGAGCGCTGGCGGCGTCAGATCTGCGATATCGACCGTTTCTACTACGCCTCGGTCGCCCCCGTCGTCCTGCCCGATCGGCTGATCGTCGGCGTCAGTGGCGATGACTTCGACATTCCCGGCTACATTCAGTCCCACGACCTCGAGACCGGTCAAATCCACTGGCGGTGGTACACCGTACCGCAGACCGCGAGCGACCCCGGCGTGGAGACGTGGCCGAGCCTGGACGCGGCCCGTCATGGCGGCGGGATGACTTGGACGCCGATCACCTACGATCCTGACCTCAACTACATCTACGTCCCGACGGGCAATCCCCAGCCCGTCATCGCGCACAAGAACCGGCCCGGCGACAACCTCTTCACCGGATCGGTCGTCGCGGTGAACGCGGCGACCGGCAAGATGGTCTGGTACTTCCAGACGTCACCGCACGACACCCACGACTGGGATTCGACGCAGACGGCCGTGCTCATCGACGACGAGATCGACGGAAAGCCGCGCAAGCTGATCGCGCAGGCCGCCAGGAACGGGCACTATTTCCTGCTCGATCGCGCCACGGGCAAGTCGATCGTGTCCGCCGAGTACGTGAAGACGAACTGGGCGAAGGGGTATGCCGAGAACGGCCAGCCGATTCCAGACGAGGGGAAGATGCCACAGGTGGACGGCGCGCTCGTGTCGCCGAGTGCCGGCGGCGGCACCAACTGGCAGTCGCCGACCTTCAGTCCACTGACCGGGCTGTTCTACGTGAGCGCCGCGCGGACGTTCAGCATCTTCTATCTCTACGACCCGAGCGATAACCCGATGGGCTGGGGCGGCTCGGATCGGGGCGGCTTTTCGGAGTCCAGGCTCCAGGCGATCGACTACAAGACAGGGAAGATTCGCTGGACTCACAAGTGGGAAGGCAACGTCCGGACCGGGCTCGTCAGCACCGCCGGCAACGTCATCTTCGCCGGCGGCCCTTCGAGCGACCTCGTGGCCCTCGATGCCGCGAACGGGCGCGCCCTCTGGCACGCCATCCTGAACGGCACGATCACGAACGCCCCGATCACCTACGAACTGGACGGCCAGCAGTACGTCGTCGCGGCCGCCGGCGACACGCTGTGGGCGTTCGTGCTGCATCCACCGCCGTCGCCAACCGCTCGCTGACGCGCTCCGCGCGGGTGCCGCCGTCGAGTCCCTCCACGCGGGCGTCGCTTGCTCGCCAGCCACTCCAGCAGCGTCGCCGTGTCCCAGCAGTTGAGGATCCGTGAGGCGGGGATGCCGGCGAGGCGCGCATGCGCCCGCGCAACGTCCGCATACCAGAACTGGTCCGTGTCGTGCGCGTCGCTGTCCAGCGCGAACAGGCAGCCCGCGTCGAGCGCCGCCGCCGCCATGTCGTAGTGGTACCTGCAGGTCGCCCAGATACGGTTGGGGCGCCGGGTGGGGGAGCCCGCGGTCCGCCAGGATGCGCTCGACCTCCGCCCGGCTGAAAAACCGCTGGCGAAGCTGTTGCCGCCCGACGGTAGGCGAACCGCTTCTGAGGCGACGTCTGCACGGCCGCGAGGTCCCGCAGGAGCGCGGCTGCCACCGCATTGACGCCCATGCGGACTGCGTCAGGACGCGGGCAGCGGCGCGAGCTTGGGTGGTCGGGCGCCGCGCCTGGGTGCGGACGGGTCGAGCACGACGTAGTCGAGCGGCGTGCCGGCACGGGCGCTGCGGAGGAGCAGGCCCCCGCGGCTCATGTCGCCGCGGCCGATGAACGACGCCGGGTAGTGCAGCCGACGGCCGAAGATGCCACTCAGCACCGTCACGTACTTGTTCGAGGCGATGCTGCCGAGCAGCACGACGCGCGCGTCCGAGGCCAGGCGCGCGCCAAGCGCCTCGGCGTCGCGGACGAGCGGCGAGCGATAGCGCGGGTCGTCGGGATGCAAGTCCACGCCGGCGAACTCGCGGAGCAGATCGGCGGTGACCGGTGTGTCCGGCCGGAGCAGGCCGCGGGTCGGCGTGATGACCAGGACATCGCCGCGGTCGCCCGGGCCGTTCGCCGCCGCGAACGCCGTGGCGTAGGTCAGCTTCCCGCGGAAGTAGAGGCCGCTCAGGAAGGCGAACGCCTCCCCGAGTGTCAGGGTCCCCGCCGAGAGGCGGGCGGCCAGGTCGAACGTGGAGCCGTCGCGCCGCAGGATCGCGGCGCGGCGCCCCGAGCAGAACGCCGGCGAGAGCAGAAAGGTATCCATGGAAATGACGTCGAGCGCCGCTTCAAAATGAGAGTATCAAAATGCCCCTGCCCCCGAGCTCGTTCCCCATCGCGCCCCCCGTCGAGCCGATGCTGGCCAAGCTGGCGGATGCCGTGCCGGATGTCCCGGGCTTGCTGTTCGAGCCCAAGTGGGACGGGTTTCGCGCCATCGTCTTTCGCGGCAGCGGGACCGACGTCTTCATCCAGAGCCGCGACGGCCGTCCGCTCGGGCGCTATTTTCCCGACCTCGAACAGGCGTTCGGCCGGCTGCTGCCGGCGGGGTCCGTCATCGACGGCGAGATCGTCATTGCCACGCCGGACGGCCTCGACTTCGATCGGCTGCAGCTGCGCCTGCACCCGGCGGCCACGCGCGTCGCCAAGCTGGCGGCCGAAACGCCGGCTTCCTTCGTCGCCTTCGATCTGCTGGCCGTGGAGGGCCGCGACATCAGGCACGAGCCGCAGGCGGATCGCCGGCGCGCGCTCGAGCGTCTCCTGTCGCGGACGAAGCCGCCCGTCTACTTGACCCCCATGACGCGCGACCACGCCACCGCCGTCGAGTGGTTGGCGCGCTTCGAAGGCGCCGGCCTCGACGGGGTCGTCGCCAAGCCGGCCGGGGAACCGTATCGTCCGGGCGTCCGCGCGATGATCAAGATCAAGCACTCCCGCACCGCCGATTGCGTTGTGGGCGGGTTCCGGTGGCACAAGAGTGGCGGCGGCCTCGTCGGCTCGCTGCTGCTCGGGCTCTACGACGATCGCGGGCGGCTGCAACACGTTGGCGTGACCTCCGCGTTCACGATGAGCATGCGGCGCGAGCTGGCTGCGACGCTCGAGCCGCTCAGGACGCACGCGCTGAAGGAACACCCGTGGCGCGAGTGGGCGAACGCGGGCGAGGCGGCGGACTCGCGCATGCCTGGCGGCCAGAGCCGCTGGAGTGCCGGGAAAGATCTGTCCTGGGAGCCTGTGCGCGCCGAGCGCGTCTGCGAGGTGAAGTACGACCACCTGCAGGGGGACCGTTTCCGGCACGCGGCGATCTTCCTGCGATGGCGTCCGGACAAGCCGCCCTCGGCCTGCCGCTACGGCCAGCTCGAGGTCACGCCCCCGTACGAGCTTGCGAACGTGTTCGGGGCGGGAGACCGATGACGTCGGGTGTCGATGGAATCGCCGCCAGTGTCACCGCGATTTCGTCGACACCCGACGCCGATTGGTCGATGCTGGCGCGGCACGACGGCGCGAGGGCTGGACGCGTGGCGGTTCGCCCTCCTGTTTCTCGTAGTGCGGCGGCCAGGGCGCGTCACCCTGGCCCTCGCGCTCCTGCCGTGCGGAGAGCTCGAGCAGGGGCTCGAGCGACCCCGCGCCGTCGTCCATGCGCGCGTGTAGATGGCCGCGCGCCGCGCACCGCGCCGGCATCGTCTTCAGCGTGAAGTCGGCGGGGTCGCAGTCGGGCACCTCGGCCCAGTCGAGGGGCGCCGACACGCGCGCGTCATCGGTCGGCCGTACGGAATAGGCGGCCGCAATCGTGCGATCCTTCGCGTTCTGGTTGTAGTCCACGAAGACCCCGTGCCGTTCCTCCTTCCACCACTTGCTCGTGGCGAGCGCCGGGAGGCGGCGTTCGACCTCGCGGGCGAGCGCGAGCGCCGACCGGCGGACCTCGTGAAACGTCCACTCGCGGCGGATCCTCACGTAGATGTGCATGCCGCGGCGGCCCGACGTCTTCGGCCAGCCCTCGAGCCCGGCGTCCGCCAGCACGGTGCGCACGACGCCGGCGACCGTGCGGACCTGCGTCCATGGCACGCCGGGCACGGGATCGAGATCGACACGCAGCTCGTCGGGATGGTCGAGGTCGTCGGCGCGGACCGGGTGCGGGTGCAGCTCCAGGCAGGCCAGATTGGCCATCCAGGCGAGGGCCGCCGCGTCGCGCGGCACGACCTCATCGGCCGTCCGGCCGGACGGAAAACGGATCGTGACCACGTCAATCCAGGGGGGTCGGCTGGCTGGTGCCCGCTTCTGGTAGAAGAACTCGCCGCCGATGCCGTTCGGATGACGCACCAGGATGTTCGGGCGATGCCCCGCCCCGCCGAGCGCCCCATCGGCGACACTCAGGTAGTACTGCACGAGATCGCGCTTCGTGACGCCAAGCGCGGGGAAGAGGACCTTGTCGGGATTGGTCACCGAGACGTCGCGGCCGGCGACCGAGACGTGTTCGACGGGTGCGCGCGTGGGCATGGAGTGGTCGTTCGATGATGACTGAAGACCAGGCGCCTGTCATCGACCTGCTGATGTCGCCGGCCACCCACGGCGGCGCCCCTGTCGAGCGGATCGACACACACACCGCCGTCGTGTTTCTCGCCGGTGACCGCGCGTACAAGCTGAAGCGCGCGGTCCTGTTCGACTACTTCGACGGATCGACGCCGGACCGGCGCCGCGTCCTGTGCGAGGCCGAGGTCGCCCTCAACCGCCGCACCGCGCCCACCATCTATCGTGGCGTCGTGGCGGTCACACGCGGCAGGGGGGAACGGCTCGCCCTCGGCGGCGAGGGGGCCGCCGTGGACTGGCTCATCGCGATGAACCGCTTCGATCAGGACGGCCTCTTCGATCGGCTGGCCGAGTCCGGTCGGCTGGATCTCGATCTGATGCCGCCGCTCGCCGCCGCCATCGCCGCGTTTCACCGCCAGGCGGATCGCCGGCCGGACCATGGGGGCGCTGCCGGCCTGCGGTGGGTCATCGAAGGCAACCGCGCCGGATTCGCCGAGGCAAGTGGTCTCGATCCGGCACTCGCGCGGCGGGTGACCGAGCGCGCCCTGGGCGCGCTCGATCGCCATGCCGCCGCGCTCGATCGCCGCCGCGAGGCGGGGTTCGTCCGCCAGTGCCACGGCGATCTGCACCTGCGGAACATCGTCCGTCTCGACGGCCGGCCGACGCTGTTCGACGCCGTGGAGTTCAACGATCGGATTGCGTGCACGGACGTGCTCTACGATCTGGCGTTCCTGCTCATGGACCTGTGGCGCCGGAACCTGCCGCGCCACGCCAATGCCGTGTGGAACCGGTATCTGCTGGAAACCGGCGATCTCGACGACCTCGGCCTGCTGCCGCTGTTCCTCTCCTGCCGTGCGGCGGTCCGGGCCAAGACGAGTGCGACAGCGGCAGGGTTCCAGCAGGAACCGAGCCGCCGCGACGCATTCCAGACGCTCGCCCGCGAGTACCTCGTGATGGCGGAGCGGCTGCTGCAGCCTGCGCGGCCGTGTCTCATGGCCGTGGGCGGCCTGTCGGGGTCGGGCAAGTCGACGCTGGCGCTGGCGCTCGCCCCCTCAGTCGGCGCACCGCCAGGTGCCGTCGTGCTGCGCAGTGACGAAGTCCGCAAGCAGCTCTTCGACATGCCGGTCGTCGAACGACTCGGCCTTGAAGGCTACACGCCCGCGGCTTCGTCACGCGTCTACGCCAGCCTTGCCGACCGTGCCGGTCGTGTCGTTCGCGGCGGCCACAGCGTGATTGTCGACGCCGTGTACGCGGACGCGACCGAACGCGATGCCATCGCGGGTGTCGCGACAGCGGCCGGCGTGCCGTTCGCGGGTCTGTGGTTGGACGCGCCGGCTGCGGTGCTGCTCGATCGCGTCGAGAGGCGGCAACACGACCCCTCGGATGCCGACGCCGACGTCCTGCGCCAGCAGCTCGCGCGCTCGCCACGCTCGATCACGTGGCACCGGATCGACGCGTCAGGCGCCCCGGACGATGTGCGTCAGTCAGCCGCTGCGAGCCTGGGCGAGTGCCTGTCCGCCTGACGACGCCGGCTCTCGATCATCAATCCAAATCATCAATCCTCAATCGCCATCAACAATTCAATCGTCACTGAGGTGATCAACAATCGTCAATTTCCGCCCGCGACGTTGTTCGGGAAGGTCGATCCGTCAGCGGCCGGGCCGGTCGATCCAGGATGGCGTTGGTCCGCGTTCGGGCATACACTTCGGGCCACCCCCAGCATCGGAGGTGGTGTCATGACCGTGATTTCCTGGCTGGTGTCCGGGCTCATCATCGGCGCTGTCGCAAAGCTCCTCATGCCGGGCGACGACCCGGGCGGCATCATCGTCACGATTCTCATCGGCATTGCGGGCGCGTTCGTCGGCAGCTACCTGGGCCAGGCGCTCGGGTGGTACCAGCCGGGTCAGCCGGCCGGATGGATCGCCTCGATCGTCGGCGCCATCATCCTGCTCGCTGCCTATCGAATGCTGACGAAGCGACGCGCCTGAACAGGGTTGCCGCCGTCCCCGTTCGGCGCGATGATGCGGTCAACCAGTTCACGTGACTGATGGTGTCGGCTCGGGAGGCCCTTTCCCATGGCACGTCCATTCCTTCGGCTGTTGCCGGTGTCCGTGACCGTCCTGGCTCTCTGGGTGACCGTGCTGGTCAGTCAAGTGGGCCTCGCTCAGGCGCCTGACGTCGCCGTCGACCCCGACGATGTCGCGGGCGTGGTGATGGGGCCGAAGGGCCCGGAAGCGGGCGTCTGGGTCATTGCCGAGACACGCGATCTCAAGACGCCGTTCAATCGCACGGTCGTGACGGACGACCGCGGCCGGTTCCTCGTGCCCGACCTGCCGGCCGGCACCTACGACGTCTGGGCGCGGGGCTATGGTCTGGCTGATTCGGCAAGAACACGCACGGCCCGCGGACGCGTGCTGACGCTGACGGCGAAGCCGGCCGCGTCGCCGCGCGCCGCCGCCGAGATCTATCCCGCGGGCCACTGGTTCTCGCTGCTGGAGGTGCCCGGCAAGGAAGAATTCCCTGGCACGGGCCCGACGGGCAACGGCATCAACCCGAACCTCAGAAGCCAGGGTGATTTCCTGCGCGTGCTCAAGTCGGGCACGTGCTTCGCATGCCACGGGCTGGGCACGAAGGGCACGCGCGAGATCCCCGCCGTGCTGGGCACGTTCCCGAACTCGATGGCGGCCTGGGAGCGGCGGCTGCAGTCGGGCCAGGCCGGCGCGCAGATGATTCAGGGGCTCGGGCAGATGGGCCGCGACCGCGCCCTGCGGATGTTTGCCGACTGGACCGATCGCATCGCGGCCGGCGAGGTCCCGCCCGCGCCCGCGCGCCCGCAGGGCATCGAGCGCAACGTCGTCGTCACGCAGTGGGACTGGGCCGACCCGAAGGCCTATCTGCACGATGAGGTGTCGACCGACCGCCGCAACCCCACGCTGCACGCGAACGGGCCGCTCTACGGGGCGCTCGAGCTGAGCGCGGACTACCTCCCGGTGCTGGATCCGGTGACGCACACCGCGAGCCGCATTCCGCTGACCGTGCGCGACCCGGCCACCCAGCCGCCGTCGCCCGCCATGACGGCGCCGTCGGCGTACTTCGGCACGGAACCCATCTGGACCAGCAAGGCCAACGTGCACAACCCGATGCTGGACGAGCGCGGCCGCGTGTGGCTGACGGCCGCCGTCCGGCCGGCGGCCAATCCGGACTTCTGCCGCGCCGGGTCGAGTCACCCGTCCGCGCGCGTGTATCCCGTCGACCGTGCCAGTCGTCATCTCGCCGTGTACGACCCGAAGACGCAGAAGCTCACCCACATCAGCACGTGTTTCAGCACGCACCATCGGATGTTTGCCGCAGACGCCAACAACACGCTGTGGACGAGCGGGGGCGGCGCGGTCATCGGCTGGCTCAATACGAAGCAGTTCGACGCCACCGGCGACGAGGCGGCATCGCAGGGTTGGACGCCGCTCATCATGGACACGAACGGCAACGGCCGGCGCGACGCATGGACGGAGCTGAAGGAGCCTCTCGATCCGACCAGGGACCGGCGCTACGGCGGCGGCTTCTACGCCGTGTCGCCGGCGCCCGATGGATCCATCTGGGGATCGACGCTTGGCTATCCAGGGGCCGTGATCCGTCTGACGCCGGGCGCCAATCCCAGCGAGACGGCGCTCATCGAAGTGTTCGAGCCACCGTTCAACGACCCGAAGGCGCCGGCGTTCTCGCCGCGCGGCATGGATGTCGATCGCAACGGCGTCGCGTGGGTCGCGCTCGCGAGCGGGCACCTCGCCAGCTTCGATCGCCGCAAGTGCAAGGGGCCTCTGAATGGGCCGAAGGCCACCGGCCAGCACTGTCCCGAAGGATGGACGCTGTACGTGGAACCGCTGCCGCAATTGAAGGGCGTGACGGATCCGGGCAGCGCGGGTGCGAGCTACTACGCGTGGGTCGATCAGTTCGACACGTTCGGCCTCGGCCGGAACATTCCTATCAGCACGGGCAACTCGGCCGACGGCCTGCTGGCGCTGAAGGACGGCACGTGGGTGACGCTGCGGGTGCCGTATCCGACGGGGTATTACACGAAGTGGCTCGACGGACGTATTGATGATCCCAAGGCCGGGTGGAAGGGCCGTGGGCTGTGGTCGACGATCAGCACGCGGGCGCCCTTCCACATGGAAACGGGCGCGGGGACGACCAGCAAGATCGTGCGGTTTCAGTTGCGGCCCGATCCGCTGGCGAAATGACCCGCCGCTGGGTTCGACAGACGCCCATGACGCTGAGTCGCCGGAGCTTCCTCGCCCGCTCCACCGCGCTCGCCGCCGCCGCCGGCGCACTCCGTCCGCGTGCCGCAGGCGCCCAGGCGCGTCGACGGCCGCACGACTACATCGTCGTCGAAGGCCATCGCGACATCTGGGAGCTGAACGATCGGTTTCGATCGTCGGACCGGAAGCAACACTCGCCCCTGCGCGATTTCCTCGTCCCGCGCCTGATCGACGGTGGTTACAGCGTCGTCGTCATGCCGGCGGGCGGCGATTCGGTCGATCAGCGCGGCGGCGACGAGCACCTGCTCGAGGGCTCGCTGCGCGTCCTCGATATGCTGCTGGTCGAGATCGAGAAGACGAACGGCCGGGCGACCATCATCCGCACCAAGGCCGACGTGCCGGCGGCACCCAACCGTGACAAGGTCCAGATCTTCCTGGACCACGAGGGCGGCGGGGCGATTCAGATCGATCCGAGCCCTGGCTATCACCGCGACCGGCGGCTGGCCCTGCTGCGCCACTTCTTCCGCCTCGGTGTGCGCGGCCTGCAACTGACGCACAACTTCCGGAACATGCTGGGCGACGGCATTGCCGGCGGCAAGATGGGCGGCCGGCTTTCGGCGTTCGGCGTGGAAGTCGTGCAGGAGATGAACCGGCTGGGGATGATGGTCGGCGTGTCGCACCTGTCGAGGAACGGCGTGCTCCACGTCGCCGAGATCACGAAGCAGCCGATCGTGTCGACGCACCAGAACATCGTGCCGTTCGTGAAATCCAGCCAGGCGCTGGAGCTGACGCCGGAGGAGGTCAAGGCCGTGGCCGCCACGGGCGGCGTGATTGGCCTCCGCTACATCGAAGGACAGGTGCCCTATCGGGTGCTCGCGGACGAGTGCGAGCACCTCGCGAAGACGGTCGGCATCCAGCACATCGGCATCGGCTGGCTCGGGCACGACGCCGGCCATCCCTACTACGGCTGGGAGCCAGGTAGACCCGTCGAACCCGGCCGGCGGTTGAGCGAGGTCGAGGCCCAGACCATGGCGCAGCACTGGGAGACGTTCATTGGCCTGCTGGTCGAGCGGGGTTTTACGGACGACGAGATTGCCCTGATCGTCGGCGGCAATTTCCTCCGTGTGATGCGCGCCGTGCTGCCGGACGCTTGACCGGTCGTCACGGGGTGCGGACTATTCGCCAGACCGCTGCGAAATCCTACGCGGTGCGCAGATGGCCGCCCGCCGTTCGCCAATCCAGACCGCACTCCCTCAGTCGGTACATCCCTTGCTGGGCATGGGGCGTGATCCGTGTCGCAGCTGTCCTGTCGATGGTCTTGGCGCTGACAGCCGCTCCTGTGGTGGCGCACCTGTGCGATGTCAGGTGCAGCCCGCAAGCGGCCGGCGTGACGGACTGCCATCCGGCGGGCGCCTCCGCAGCCCTACGCGCGGCTGGGCAGGATGGTTGCGACGATTTCGTCGAGCCCGCCCACGCACTGCCCGAGGCGGTGCGGCGCGCGGCCGCGGGACCGACCGATGACGCCGCGCTCGTGGCGGCACCCCTTGACGCTCCGGCCGTAGGTCGCTTCGCCGGCCTCCTCCCGCGGCATCCCGCGGTTGGGGCGTCTCTCGAGAAGCCTCCGCTCCTGACGACCCTCCGAATCTGATACCCTCCGCGGACCGAGCGTCAGACCGCCGGTTCGCTGTCCGCCCACCGCCCGCGCGTCACCAACGCGCGCGGGCCCGCATGTCCATTCGTCTCTCTTGTCGGGGTGGGGCCTGGAACATCCATGGTCAACTGGCTGCTCGAACTTTCGCTGAAGAACCGCGGACTGGTCATCGCGGCGTACCTCGCACTGGCGGCCTGGGGATGGTGGGCCTTGAGGTCCACGCCCATCGACGCCATCCCCGACCTGTCCGACAACCAGGTGATTGTCTTCACCGACTGGCCAGGGCACAGCCCGCCGGAAGTCGAGGACCAGGTCACCTATCCGCTCACGACGACGCTGCAGGGCCTGGCTGGTGTGCGCGTCGTCCGGTCGCAGTCGGCGTTCGGTTTCTCCATGGTCTACGTCATCTTCGAGGACGACGTCGATGTGTACTTTGCGCGGTCGCGGGTGCTCGAGCGGCTGAGCCTGGTCACCGACGCGCTCCCGGCCGGGGTTCGGCCGACGCTGGGACCTGACGCCACCGGCGTTGGCCACGTGTTCTGGTACACGGTCGAAAGCGACCGCCACTCGCTCCGCGATCTGCGGACGCTGCAGGACTGGTTCATCCGTTATCAGCTCGGCGCGGTGCCGGGCGTGGCGGAGGTGGCGTCGGTCGGGGGTTTTGTCCAGCAGTATCAGATCGACGTCGATCCCAACCGGCTGCGCGGCTACGGCCTGCCGCTCAGTGCGGTCGTGACGGCCGTCCGCGAGAGCAACGTGAATGTGGGCGGCAACGTGCTCGAGTCGAGCGGCGCCTGGCTGATGGTTCGCGGCGTGGGACTCATCGAGTCGACGGCGGACATCGAACAGGTGGTGGTCGCCGAGGCGCAGGGCGTGCCCGTCACCGTCGGCCAGATCGCGGACGTGCACATCGGCGACGCGTTTCGGGTCGCCTCGCTCGTCAAGGGCGAGACCGAGGCGGTCGGCGGCGTCATCGTGGCGCGGACGGGCGTCAACACCCGGGCGGTCATCGACGGGGTCAAGGCGCGCCTGGCCCAGATCGAGCCCGGCCTGCCGCCCGGGGTGCGGATCGTGCCATTCTACGACCGCTCCGAGCTCATCGATCAGGTGGTGGGCACCCTGCGAACGGCCCTCATCGAGGAGATCCTCCTCGTCACGCTGGCGCACGTGATCTTCCTGATGCACCTGCGGTCGATCCTGATCGTGACGCTGCCGCTGCCACTCGCGGTGCTGGCGGCCTTCCTGGGCATGTACTACGCCGGTGTCACGTCGAACGTCATGAGCCTTGCCGGGATTGCCATTGCCATCGGCGTTCTCGTGGACGCCGGCATTGTCGTCACCGAGAACGCGTTCCGGTCCATCGAGCAACGCCGGATCGATCCGACCGATCGGCAGCGGGTGCGGGAGATCGTGCTCGAGTCGACCCGGCTCGTGGGCCGTCCCGTGTTCTTCTCGATGGCCATCACCATGCTGGCGTTCGTGCCGGTGTTCGCGCTGACCGGGCAGGAGGGCAAGCTCTTCCATCCGCTGGCCTTCACCAAGACGCTGGCGGTGCTGGCGGCGACGTTGATGGCCGTCACGCTCGTGCCGGTGCTCTGCTCGTTCCTGCTGGGTGGCCGCATGCACGCCGAGGACGCGAATCCCGTGATGCGCGGCCTGGGACGCCTCTACCGGCCCGTGCTCGGCTGGGCGCTCGCCCATCGGGCGCTGACGATTGGGGCGGCGGGGCTGCTGCTCGCCGGCGCGCTCGTGGTCGGCCGCGGCATTGGGCGGGAGTTCATGCCGGCCCTGAACGAAGGCGATCTGCTGTTCATGCCGATCGCCGACCCCTCCGTCTCGCTGGAGGAGAACACGCGCATCGCCGCACGGCAGAACGCCGCCCTCCTGGCCTTTCCGGAGGTCGCGCGCGTCGTGGCCAAGGTCGGGCGCGCCGACACGTCCACCGACCCGTCGCCGCTGAACATGACGGAAACCATTGTCCATCTCCGGCCGCGGGACGAATGGCGGCCCGGCATGTCGCTCGACCGGCTGCGCGGCGAGATGAGCGCGGCCGTGCAGCTGCCCGGCGTGGCGAACATCTGGACGATGCCCATCATCAACCGGATCGACATGCTCACGACCGGCATCCGATCGGAGGTCGGCGTGAAGGTCTTCGGCCCGGATCTCGATGGCATCGAGACGCTGGCGCGGCGGATCGCGGAGGTCCTACGCACGGTCCCCGGCGCCACCAACGTGTACGCCGAACCGGTCACGAGCGGCCAGTACGTCAACGTGGAGGTCAATCGAGCCGCCGCCGCGCGCTACGGCCTGAGCGTGGCGGCCGTCCAGGAGGTCGTGGCGACGGCCGTCGGCGAGACGACACTGACATCCACGATCGAGGGACGCCAGCGCTTTCCTGTCCGGGTGCGCTATGCGCCCGAGCATCGCGCCCGTCCGGAAAGCCTGGCGGACGTCCTCGTCGTCACGCCGTCGGGAGCGCAGGTGCCCCTGGGCCAGGTCGCCCGCATCGAGCACGCGCGGGGTCCCGCCATGATGACCTCGGAAAACGGTCTGCTCGTCGCCACGGTGCTGCTGAACGTGCAGGGACGCGACGTGGGGGGATTCGTCGACGCGTCGCGGACGGCCGTGGCCGCCGCCGTCCCGCTGCCGGCGGGCTACTACGTGGGCTGGAGTGGACGCTGGGAAAATCAGGCGCGCGCGCGGCAGCGCCTGCAGATCGTCCTGCCCCTCGTGCTGGCCGTCATCTTCGTGCTGCTCTATCTGACCTACCGTTCGGCCCTCGAGGCCGCGCACGTGCTGTTGACCGTGCCATTCGCGCTCACCGGCGGCCTCTATCTGCTCTGGATCCTCGGCTACAACTTCTCGGTTGCCGTGTGGGTCGGGTTCATCGCGCTCTTCGGCACGGCCGTCCAGACGGGTGTGATCATGGTCATCTATCTGGACGAGGCGGTCGAGCGGAGGCGCCGCGCCGCCGGTGGCACGTTGACGCGTGCCGACCTCCGTGACGCGGTGATGGAAGGTGCGCTGCTGCGGCTGCGCCCGAAAGTCATGACCGTCGCCACCGTGGTCGCCAGTCTGCTGCCCATCATGTGGAGCACGCAGGTCGGGGCCGAGGTCATGAAGCCGCTCGCCACGCCGGTTATCGGCGGCATGGTGTCGTCACTCCTGCACGTGCTGGTCGTGACGCCGGTGATCTTCTTCTGGATCCACGAGCGGCGTCTCGGCCTCCAGCATGAGGCTGTACCGACACGTGGTGACAGGGCTCCTTTCAGGTGGCGAACCGCGCTTGTCGTACTTGCGGTGCTTGTAATCGGTGCTGGCGCCGCGCTGATCTGGCGAGCCGCACAGGGGGGTGCCCGCCCGTCTGGCGACACGGCCCAGGCCGATGTCGTGCACACCGTCCGCGCCGGCGATCTCGATCTCGTGCTGCGTTCGCCGGACGGCGTGCTGCGGCAGGGCCGGAACGCCTTCACGATGGAGTTCCGCCGCGCCGGCAGCGACGTGCTGGTCGACGTCGGCGCCGTCCGTGCGGCCGCGAGCATGACGATGCCCGGCATGGCCATGTCGGGCGGGGTGCAGGTGCAGCCCACCGGCATCGCGGGCCGCTACGCAGCGACCGCCGAGTTCGCGATGGCCGGGTCGTGGCAGTTCTCGGTCGAGTGGGACGGGCCGGCCGGCCGGGGCGCGGCCGCGTTCGAAGGGAGTGTGCAATGACCCGCCGAGCCGCCTGGATGCTCGGGCTGGCGCTGATGGCTGCCTGGCCCGCTGAGGCGCAGACGCCGTC
>CAZFAT010000167.1:0-15415 GCA_964517075.1 uncultured Solibacteraceae bacterium | reverse complement strand
GCCTGATCCGCCACTGACGTGCCGCCGAACTTCATGACTAACATAGGGATTCGCCCTGAATTCTTACTTCCAACTTCTGGCTTCTCACTTCTAACTTTCCTACAGTCTTCCTTCCGCCTTCATCAACTCCGCGTTCAGTACCGATGCGCCCGCCGCGCCGCGGATGGTGTTGTGACCGAGCGCGACGAACCTCGTCCCGAGGACCGGGCACGCGCGGATGCGGCCGACCGACACCGTCATGCCGCCGCCGAGATCGGCGTCCAGCCGCGGCTGCGGACGATTGGTCTCGCGCATGACGTTCAGCGCGGGACTGGGCGCCGTGGGCAGACCCAGCTCCTGCGGCCGGCCGCGAAACGCGCGCATCGCCGCGTCGACGGCGTCGGGCGAGGGCCGCGCGCCGAGCTCCACCGATACCGTCATCGTGTGGCCGTCGATCACCGGCACGCGGTTGACCTGCGCGCTGATCACGGCGCCATGCGCCGTGCGTCCGCTGGGCTCGCCGAGAATCTTCAGGGTCTCGGTTTCGATCTTCTCCTCTTCACCGCCGCCAATGAACGGAATGAGGTTGCCCAGGATGTCCAGCGACGGCACGCCCGGATACCCCGCGCCCGACACCGCCTGCATGGTCGTCACGTTCACGCGCCGGATGTCGAACGGGCGCAGCGGCGCGAGGGCCATGGCCAGCACGATCGTGGCGCAGTTGGGATTGGTGACGATGGCGCCCGGCCAGCCCTTCGTCGTCCGCTGCGCGTCGAGGAGCGCGAGGTGCTCCGCGTTGACTTCGGGAATCAGCAGCGGGACCAGCGGATCCATTCGGTGCGTGCGGGCATTGCTGAGCACGATATGGCCGGCGGCCGCGAACTGATGTTCGAGCTGATCCGCCGCGCTGGCGTCGAGCGCCGAGAACACCACCTTCGGTCCACGTCCCGGCACGCAGCCGTCGACGGTCATGGTCCGGCACACGTCCGGCATCGGCGTGGCCAGCCGCCAGGGAGCGGCCGCCTCGTACGTCTTGCCCTCGGATCGTTCGCTCGCGGCGAGCCACCGCACATTGAACCAGGGATGACACGCCAGCCTGGCGATGAACTGCTGGCCGACCATGCCGGTCGCCCCCAACACGCCCACATCAATCTTCGTACTCATACGCTCCACCGAGGACGCGACCTGCCGAGCCGGAGCGTCCAAATGAACACAAAAAAACCCGCCGCGCTTGTCGCATCGGCGGGTTCAGAGGCCACTCGGCCGTTGGTCAGGCCAGGGTCACGCGCGCGCCGTTGCCACCGCCGGAGCAGTCTTCGCCCGCTTGAACCGCTTGCGACCAGCCGTGAGAAGGATGGCAGCCATGACCAGACCGAGAGGATATCGGTGGGATTGGGCGGAAGTCAAACTCCTTCTTGGTTTTCAGTCACCGGTTCTCGGTTCTCGATTTCAGATACCGGACCAGGACCGCGCACGTGACTGCGTAGGCGGCGTAGCTCCCGACGAGGATCCAGCGGGCGCCGGGATAGACGCTGCTCGGGCGCAGACGAAGGCCGAGTTCGAGCGCGTAGAGCGCAGCCGACGTCAGGAACACCGCCGGCGCGATCGCCTCGCCGGCCGGCGCCCGGCGCCACAGCAGCGACCCGGTCGTGAGCTGCAGGGCGCCCACGAGCCCGCGCGCCAGCATCAGGGCCACGGTGAGTCCCCCGTAGGCCGGCAGCATGGACAGCCGCGACGTCATCCACAGCGCCGTGGAGGCCCCTTCCACCATCAGACATCCGCACAGGAGGACGCGCGTCCACGGGGCCACCATATAATCCAGGTACTCCATCCAGCCTCGCTCCATCGGGGCGCTTCTGTCGAGGATTCCTTCATGACGCTCGGCCGCCGCACGCCTCCCGCGCTCCTCGTCGTCGTTGCCCTCCTCGGCGCCTGGATTGGCCGCCCGCACGCGCAGGCGCCGGCTCCCGTCGCGCAGGCGCCCGCTGCCTCCGCGCCGCTGACGGCGACCATTCCGGTCGATCCGCTGATCACCGTCGGATCGCTGCCGAACGGCCTGCGCTACTACGTGCGGGCGAACGAACAGCCCGACAACCGCGCGGCGCTGCGCCTCGTCGTCAACGCCGGCTCGGTGCTCGAGGACGACGACCAGTTGGGGCTGGCGCACTTCGTGGAGCACATGGCGTTCAACGGCACGGAGCGCTTCCCGAAGCAGGAGATCGTCACGTTCATGGAGTCCATCGGCATGCGCTTCGGGCCGAGTGTGAACGCGTTCACGAGCTTCGACGAGACCGTGTACATGCTGCAGGTGCCGACCGACCGGCCCGAGGCCATGGACAAGGCGTTCATGATCCTCGAGGACTGGGCGCAGCACCTGTCGTTCGTGCCTGAGGAAATCGACCGCGAGCGCGGCGTCGTCATCGAGGAGTGGCGGATGCGCCGCGGAGCGGCTGCCCGGATGCAGGACGAACAACTGCCCGTGCTGCTCGCCGGCTCGCGCTACGCGGCGCGCCTGCCGATCGGCAAGGTCGAGATGCTCCAGAACTTCAAGCACGAGCGGCTGAAGCAGTTCTACACGGACTGGTACCGGCCCGACCTCATGGCGGTAATCGCGGTCGGCGACTTCGACCCGGCGGCCATCGTCAAGAAGATCCAGACGCAGTTCGCGCCGCTGCGATCGCCGGCCTCGCCACGGCCGCGGCCGGCCCACAGCGTCCCCGATCGGCCGGGCACCGACTTCACGATCGCGACCGATCCGGAAGCGAGCGGCACGAGCGTCAGCGTGTACCACACGATGCCGGCCCGCGATCAGACCACTGTCGGCGCGTACCGCCGGCAGATCGTGGAGGGGTTGTTCTCCGGCATGCTGTCGGCGCGGTTCTCGGAACTGGCCCAGCAGGCGGATCCGCCGTTTCTCGGGGCCGGCGCCCAGCACGGCCTGTTCGTGCGGACGACGGAAACGACCATTCTGAGCGCATCGGTGCGCGACGAGGGGATCGCGCGCGGGCTCGAGGCCCTGTTCACCGAGAACGAACGCGTGGCGCGGTTCGGGTTCACGGCGACCGAGCTCGACCGGCGCAAGACCGCGCTGCTCCGCCAGATGGACCAGGCCGTTGCCGAGAAAGACAAGCAGGACTCCTCACGGTACGCCGCGGAGTACACGCGCGCGTTCACGGAACGCGAGCCCATTCCCGGCATCGTGTACGAGCACGAGCTCTACCGACGGTTCCTCCCGACGATCACCCTGGAAGAAGTCAACGCGGTCGCCCGCACCTGGTCGCCGGACCGCAGCCGCGTGGTCGCGGTCAGCGCGCCCGAGAAGCCGGGGCTGACCGTGCCGGACGCGAAGACGCTGGCGGCCGTCATCAGCGGCGTCGAGAAGAAGGCGATCACCGCGTATGTGGACCGTGTGCCGACGCGACCGCTCCTGGAGACGCCGCCCGCACCGGGCCGCATCACCAGCACGAACACGCGGGAGGCGCACGGCCTCACGGAGTGGCAGCTCTCAAACGGCGTCCGCGTGGTGCTGAAGCCGACGACCTTCAAGCAGGACGAGATTCTGATGCGCGCGTTCAGCCCGGGCGGCCACTCGCTCGTCGCCGACGCGGAGTTCATCCCGGCCAGCACCGCGGCGCAGGCCGTCGGCGCCGGCGGCGTCGGCGAGTTCAGCTCGATCGATCTCCGCCGCGTCCTGACCGGCAAGGTCGCCGGCGTCGGCGTCAGCATCGACAGCACGACGGAGGGCCTGAGCGGCAGCGGCAGCATCAAGGACCTCGAGACGCTGTTCCAGCTCGTGTATCTGCGGTTCACCGCGCCGCGCGCCGATCCGACGGTGTTCCAGGCGATGACCGCGCAGGCCCGGGCCGCGCTGGCCAATCAGGAGGCGCAGCCCTCCTTCGCCTTCGAGCGCGCCATCGTCGAGGCGCGCTACGGCAAGCCGCCCGTCCGGAAGCTGCCGATGACGGTGGCGATGGTGGACGAGATGAGCCTCGAGAAATCAATGGCGTTCTACCGCGATCGCTTCGCCGATGCCAGCGACTTCACGTTCGTGTTCGTCGGCAGCTTCGACCTGCCCACGATCCGGCCGCTGGTCGAGCGCTACCTCGGTGGCCTTCCCTCGAAGGGGCGGAAGGAAACCTGGAAGGACGTCGAGCCGCCGACCCAGCGCGGCGTGATCGAACGACGCGTCGCCAAGGGCATCGAGCCGCAGAGCGAGACGCTGATTCTCTTCTCGGGCCCCTTCGAGTACACGCAGCCGCGGCGGGTACAGATTCGCGCGATGGCGATGGTGCTGCAGACGCGCCTGCGCGAAACCCTGCGCGAGGACCTCGGCGGCACCTACAGCGTGGGCGTCGGCGCCGGGTACACCAAGATCCCCCGCCCGGAGTACACCCTCAACATCGGCTATGGATCGAGTCCGGAGCGCGCCGATGCGCTGTACGCCCGCGTGATGGAGGAAATCGAGCGGCTGCGCAAGACGCCGCCAGCCGACCAGGTCGTGAACGACGTCCGCGAAGTGCTGCTGCGCGAGCACGAGACAGCCGTTCGCGAGAACGAATTCTTCGTCCGCGAACTGGCCGTGCGCTATCAGCTCGGCGAGGACCTGGATGAACTGAACCGCCTCACGGAGTACTACCGCGGCATCACGCCGGCATCGATCCAGCAGGCGGCCCAGCAGTACTTCGATCTGGACAACCGCATCCGGGTGACGCTGGTGCCGGAGAAATAAGAAGGGTTACCGGTGGTCGATTCTCGGTTCCCCGGTGGCTGGGCGTCTGAACCGAAAACCGAGGACCGATAACCGTCATGGCCGCAGCGGTTCGTACCCGCGCTCCGGCGTGATGATGGACGCGAACGTCCGGCCGCCCACCGTCGGGTTCCTCGTCCCGAGGTCGCGCTTCGCGTTGTCGAAGGCCGCGAGCATCAGGGCGCGGCGATTCGCGCCCGCCTGCTGACGAACCAGCGCGTCGAGATTCCGCACGAGCAGCGCCGAGATGTCCTCGCGGGCGCTGCTGTTGGTCGCGATGGCGAAGATCTCGAGCTCCTGCCCCGCGCCGAACAGCGGGACCGGCTGCAACAGGAACGGCGTCGTCGTCGCGCTGTCCATGTAGAACAGGCGCGGCGCGCCTCTGGCGTCGAATCCCGCCACCACCGCGAAGACGCGCCCGGCCGGCTGGCGGCCCGACCGCGCCGTCAGCGCCCGCCACTCCGCCTCGAGCGATCCGCGCAGCACGGTGGCCACGGCGGACACCGCCTCCGGCTGCTGCGTGCCAAGCTTCGTCACGAACTGATCGCGCAAGCCCGGCAAGTCCCGACCCGCCGTCAGCAATCCCGTCCGGGTCGTGAGCCCGTGGACCTTGGGCCAGTCGTCGCGCACCGTGGCCCGGCTGACCGAGTCCACGACGCGGCCGTCCGAACAGAGCAGGATTTCCGTACGGGTGACGAAGGCCGCGATCAGGGTGCCGGTCGGATGGCCGGCCGCGCCAGCCGTCGCGAGGGCGGCGAGCACGCCCGCGGCGGCCAGTCGCGCGGCGTGGCCAATCACCGCCCGCCCGCACCAGGCGGCGGGGCCGCGCCCGGCTTCCATTTGATGTTGCATCCGATGCTGGGACGCTGCGGGCCCTCGACCGGCCGTTCCGCCAGCACCGCGTCAATGGCACTCCGCAGATCCGCGCCGGTCACCGGTACGTTCCGCCCGGGGCGGCTGTCGTCGAGCTGGCCACGATAGGCGAGCTTCCGCCCGGCGTCGAACAGAAAGAAGTCCGGGGTACAGGCTGCCGTGTACGCCTTCGCCACGGCCTGGGACTCGTCGTAGCACAGCGGAAAGGTGAAGCCGGTGCCACACGCCATCTCGGCCAGCTTGCCGGGCGAGTCCTCGGGATACGCGCGCGCGTCGTTCGATGACACCGCGACGATCCCGAGGCCGCGCCCGGCGTAGTCGCGGCCGATCCGCGCCAGCTCGTCCTGGACGTGCTTCACGTACGGACAGTGGCGGCAGATGAACATCACGAGCACCGCCCGATCCCCGGCAAACGTGTCGAGCGACACCGGCTGGCCGGTGACGACGTCCGGCAGCGAGAAGGGGGGCGCCGGCGTGCCAAGGGCGAGCATGGACGAGCGGGTTTCAGCCATGGAATCCCGCCTCAGCGCGACGCGCCGTCGCGTTTCGCGATCAGCCGCTCCATCTCGTCCATCACCCGGTTCATCTCCCGCAGCGTCAGCTCGAGCGGCTCGTCGGTCGTCATGTCGACGCCGGCCGCGCGCAGCAGATCAATCGGGTACTGCGAGCCTCCTGACGAGATCAGCGTCAGGTACCGCTTCGTCGCGTCGGCATCTCCGGCCTTCACCTTCTGGGCCAGCGCCTCTGATGCGGTGAACGATGTCGCGTATTGGTAGACGTAGAACTCGCGGTAGAAGTGCGGAATGAAACTCCACTCGTGCGCGATGTAGTCGTCGACGACGGCCACGCCCTGGTCGTGGCCGTAGTAGCGCTTCGTGATGTCGAGATAGAGGGCCGCCAGGTTGTCGCCGGTGAGCGGCTGGCCCTTGCCCACCATCTCGTGCATGCGCAACTCGAACTCCGCAAACTGCGTCTGGCGAAACACGGTGCCCTTGATGCCCTCGAGGTAGCTGCCCAGAATCGCTAGCCGCGTGTCGTCGTCGCGAATCACCCGCAGCATGTGGTCGATCAGGAGCGACTCGTTGAACGTGGATGCGACCTCGGCCAGGAAGATCGGATAGTCGGCCGTCGGGTAGGGCTGGGTGCCGTTCGAGAAGAAGCTGTGCATGGCATGGCCCAGCTCGTGCGCGAGCGTGGACATGTCGTCGAACTTGCCGTTGTAGTTCATCAGCACGAACGGGTGCACGTCGTAGGCGGCGCCCTGCGAGTAGGCGCCCGATCGCTTGCCCGGCGTGGGAAACATGTCGATCCAGCGCCCGGTGAACGAACGGCTGAGCGCGGCCTGGTAGTCGGGCCCGAGCGGCTTCATGGCCTCGAGCACGTGGCGCGCGGCCTCCTCCGGTGTGTAGGCCAGGTTGACCGATTCGACGAGCGGCGCGTAGAGGTCGTAGTAGTGCAGCTCGCTCACGCCGAGCATGCGTTTCCGCAGGCCGAGGTAGCGATGAAAGCTCGGCAGATGCCGGTTCACACCCTCGACCAGCCGCGTGTACACGGCCAGCGGGATGTTCGGACCGGCCAGCGCCGCCTCAATCGACGACGGATAGTTGCGCGCCTTGGCGTAGAAGAGCGCCTTGCGCACGCTGCCGTTCATCGTCGTGCCGAACGTGCGGGCGAAGGCGCCGTGCGCCTCGAAGAACGCCGCCATCACGCGCTCGCGGTCCGCCCGGTTCGTGCTCGCGCGATGCAGGCTGTAGGCGGCCTGGTTGACGCGCACGTCCTTGCCGTCCGACAGACGGATGACGGGATACGGAAAGTCCGCGTTGGTGAGCACGTTGTAGACGCTGCCCGAGGCGCCGGCAATGGGACCCGCGTCGGCGAGCAGTTTCTCTTCGGCCGGCGACAAGGTGTGGGGCGCGAGTCGCGCGAGATCCTCGAGGGCGAACCGGTATACGCCGAGGCGCGGCTCGGCCGCCAGGAACTCCGCGATGCGGCCCGGCGCGAACCGGAGGATCTCAGGCCGCATGTAGGACGCTTCCGCGGCGAAGGCGGCCCACAACTGGACCATCTCCTGGCGCATGCTCTCGCGCGACGAGTCGCGCGTGTCCTCGTCGGCGAGCATACCGGCGTAGGCAGACGCCCGCGCCAGTTCCTTGTCGAGGGCATGCTGCAGATCGAGCGCGTCGGCCAGCACGGATGCGGACGACTCGAGCCGGCCCTTGAACGCGGCGAGGCCCGGCACGTCGGCCGCCAGCTTGTCCTTGGCGGCCCGCCAGGCCGCGTCGGTCTGGAACAGCTCCGTCAGGTTCCAGCGATGCTGTTCGGGAATATCCGCGCGCGCGCGTTCCTGCGCGGCGCCTTGCAACGTCAGCGCCGCCATAGCGGGCGCGAGGAGGAAGGAGGGACCCGGACGATTGAGGCACGACACCGAATCATTGTAACCAGCGGACGGCACCTGCTGCGTTGCCCGAACGCCGCCAGGTGCGCGAATGCGCACCGCGGGGCTGAACTACTACTACTTCGTCAGCGTCGCCCCTGCGAGCTGCGCGATCGCGGCCAAGGTGGTCTGTGCGGCGTTAAGCCCGAGGCGGAAGTCCTTGTCGGAGAACGTCTCGAAGACATCCGTCGGTTGGTGCCAGTGCGGATCCCAGCCCGACCCAATCTGCGCGGTGCGCTCGTTCTCGCGCAGGCTGATCGCGGCCACGTCGTCCTGGAACGGCACCGAGTCGGTGTTACTCATCCGGTTGCCCACTGCAGCCGGGTAGTCGGTCGCGTAGCGATCGTTGGCCGCGCGGAAGAGCCAGGCGAGTCGCTGCGCCTCGTTGGCCATCTTCGACGTGCCGGCGAACTCGATGTTGACGTCCGCCTCGCGCCGCTGCTCCGGGCTGACCTTGCCGTCGGGTCCCGGCATGCCGTGATCGAACAGCATCATGTCGTGCTGGATCATGCCGAGCCACTTCGGCTCGGGATAGCGGCCGGATCCGGACGGATCCTCGCGTCCCTGGAGCGGGCGGCGCTGCGCGACGTAGGCGCGGCTGCCGTCGAGCCCTGTCTCCTCGTTGTTCCAGAGAATGAAGCGAATGGATCGGTCGGTCACCACGTCCGGACTGTTCAGCACGCGCGCGAGCTCCAGCACAATCGCCGTGCCCGACCCGTTGTCGTTCGCCGCCGCGCCGTAGCCGTGCCCGTCCATGTGCGCGCTGATGATGTACATCTCGTCGGGACGGGTCGCGCCGATCTTCGTGCAGTAAACCTCCTCGCGCGGTCCGGGTGTGTCGCGCTCGGCGTTGATCGCCCGCAGCACCGGATCGGGCTGGAGGTCGGGATTGTTGTTGACGCCCGTGGGCCCGCGGAACCCCTTCGGCGGATTCCCGCCGCGTGCGCCGCCGGCTCCACGCGCGCGCTGTCCTGGCGGCGCCGCGGCCGTTCCCGCCCGCCCGGCTCCAGTCGTGGACGCGGCACCCTGCCGGCCTCCGGTCCCCGCTCCACCGCGCCGTGCCGGCGGCGTGTACTCGTAGCGCAGCCGTTCGGTGGTCGTGCAGCCGTAGCTCCGCATCTGGGTCTCGATCCAGTCGATCGCCGCGCGGTTGCGCGCGGTCCCGTGCCGGCGGTCGCCGAACGCGGTGAGCCCTTTGATCGTGGTCTTGTAACGCTCGAGGTCGAGACGACTCACCATCACCCGAACCGGGTCCTCGGCGGGCGCGGCGGATGCCGGCGCGGGCGCAGCCGCCGGGGCGGGGGCCGGGGCCTGGCTGATGGCTTGATCACGGCCGCCATCGGCCTCGGCGAAGGCCGTCGGCGACGCCTTCGTCGCCGCGATGCACAGGAGGGCGGCGGCGGTCAGAGCGAGCACACGCATGGGGGCTCCTTCAGGGCTCTCGGTTCTCGGTTCTCGGTCTCAGAGCTCGGTTTCAGGTCTGATCAGTGGTACGTGCGGTGCCGAGAACCAGAGACCGATAACCTCATCGCTTGTCTGCGCCGGCGTCCACTTCATACACTTCCCCGCGCCGTGACACGTCGAACTGCTTCGACTGCCCGCGCGGGATGCTGAGCGACCGCCAGTTCGGACCTGCGGCGTGCTTGGCAAGCAGGACGATCTGGCCGACGTGGGCGGCGTAGTGGGTCAACTGCCGGTTGATCGCCTCGAGCACCAGGTGCGCCTCGCCGCGGATTCGCACCGTCCGCTCGAGATCGTCCGGCCGAAGAGTGCCCACCGTATCGAATACCAGCCGCCATCCGTCTTCCCACGCAGTCAGGATCGATTCGCGAGTGTCGGAGGGCTCGCGTTCGAACTCCAAATCGCGTTCCCGATTGGCTTTCTCGCCGTCTGACGTCAGAAAGTCAGTCCAGCGCGAGCGCATGTTGCCGACCATGTGCTTCATGATCAACGCGATGCTGTTGGCCTCGGCGTCGAGCAGCGCGAACAGAGCCGCCTCGGACACCTGCGCAATTGCCTGGTCCGCCTGCTCCTTGAGCTTGCGCAGCTGGAGCAAGGCGTCCTTGAGGAAGACTTCAGCAACCATCCTGGTCCCGCCGACGCCCATGATGGCACGGGTCGAAGGTCAGAAGTGAGAAGCCAGAAGTTGATTTCCGCAGGGTCCCGAGCTAATAACCCCGACGCGCCCGAACCTGGGCGTCGGATCGCGCGACGCGCACATCGAGCGACGCGATGGCGCCCGGGATTTCCCCTCGAGCAGGAGTACCAATCTCAAGGAAATAGGTGCTGGCCAGTTCCTGCATGATGCGCCGCGCCTGCCCTCTCGGGTCCACCTGGCTGGCCATTGACGCGTAGCTGCCGCCGGTTGCTGTCGCCAGTCGTTGCAGCATGAGCTGCGGGCTGATGCGGATCGCGCGGCCACTCTCGGCACCGATCTGCTGTATGGACAAAGGCCCGTCGCGCGCGCCGACGACATGAATCGGCACGCCCGCTTTGACCGCCCGGGCTTCCATCTCCGCGAACCCGAGGCGATTGGCCGACGCCGCGCCATCGGTGAGAAGAAGAACCACGCCGGGGCCTCGATCGGAGGCGAGGGCTGCCACGGCGCGATCGACGATGTCCCAGATCGGCGAGGGGTACTCCTGCAGCCCGGGCACTCGCATCAGCGCACGCCGGCCGGCGTCCAACAACTCGCGGCGGCGCTCGACAGAAAAGGCCTCGGTCAGCTCTGGCGCTCGGCCGATGGTTCCCAGTTGCATGCGATCGCCCGGCTTCATCCGCAACACGACTTCTTCGAAGAAGTCGATGAGCTCGGACACGACGACGGACCGGCCATGTTGGATAAAGCCGCCAGAAGTGGACGGGTTGTGAAGCGGGCGGATCTGCCCGTTCGGAAAGGCGGTATCCACACCCGAGTGCAGGCTGTCACTCTCGTCAACTACCACGGCGATGGTGAGCGGCGCGTCGCGGCCCGTCGCCACCTGGACAACAGGCTGCCTCTCGCCATCGATCCGGACGTCGAAGTCGCCTGCGGTCAGCGACGGCAGCGGACGGCCGCCCTTCGTCGTCACATAGGCGCTGATAGGCGCCCGCGCGCGCGGCATGGAGACGACGGCCGTCTCCGTCGTGGCAGTTTCCATGATCGCCGGCGATGCAGGACCTGTGTCCGGTCCGCTGGCCTCGGCGAAGTACGACTGACGAGCCCGTGCCGTCGCACCCGCCCGCCGCACCCGCACCTGGAGGCGATGCTCCCGACCATCGAGTGTAGTGGGCACGAATCCGAGGACGTACTGATGGCGCAGCTCCTCAGCGACGTCGGCAAAGGCAGCCGCCAGGTCGGCATTGTGCGGCAAGACGAAATGCCCGCCGCCGGAATCTTCGGTCAGACGAAGGAAGTTGGATGGCAGGTCTTGGTCGGATCCCGCAACGCCCACGATATAAAGCGCCACGTCCCGCTCCACCATCCGTCGGCGCACAAACTCCGAGGTACTCGTGGAGGAGAAACGCGCCCTTTCTTTCTCCGTGGGCATCCTGCCGGTTGGCATGAAGTTGCGGTCCTCGCCCCATGGACCACTCATCGCGGTAAGCATCACGACCGCTCGACGCCCGCTCTCGGCATCGAGAGACATGGTGGCCGCGTCAATGGCTGCCCATGGCCGCAAGCCAAGCCCGTACGGCCACATCTCCTCCCTGAGAACTCGGTCCAACACGGTGCGGTTGGATGTCAGCAATGGACTGACCGCGACCTCGTTCGTGAACGTGCCAACACGAATCCGATCGGGAGGCTGAAGGGCGTTGATCAAGTGCCGGGCCGCTGCCGTCAGGCGCACGTACTGCGGCGCCATGCTGTAGGACATCTGGAGCATCAACGTCAGTGTCAGGGGCTGAGGATCGTTGGAGAACGCCACGATCTCGACGGGCCGCCCGTTGTCGAGGAGCTCGAAGTCGTCCCGGGCGAGAGACGTCAGGAGGCGGCCGTCGCGATCCTGGACCGACGCAGACACGCGGACGATGTCGACGCCTCGTCGGAAAGTCGCCTGCTGCACCGCGACACCGGCCGGCGCAAGTGCCAGAACACACACGACCGCCAGGGCGATCGGCCTATGCATAGGGATTCCTGGAGATTCTACGCCGCCTCCGTCTCCCGTCGTCGCCGCCCGAAGATCCACGCGACGACGATGCCGACGCCGTAGAGCACGACCATCGGGCCCCGGGCGGGTGACCGCGGACGGGGCGCCCCGCGTGGCGCGGAGCCGACTCCCGTTACGAGCGCCCTGCGGCGAGCACCACGTGGGGCTGTCCGCGGGCAGGACCCGCACGGCGGCCGAGCCTGCAACGTGCCCTTCCTACTCCACCCGCGCCGCCGGCAGGTTCACATCGGGCAGAAAATCGAACACCGGCTGAAGGGCGTGCGAGACGCGCACCCGGAAGTTCATCTGCCCGTCGTCGTTGCCGAGCAGCTCGAGCGGCGCCCTGAGATGCATGCTGGTGGAAGAAGACTCCGTGGTGGGCATGCCCACGACCGTGGTGTTCATCCCGTCGAAGCGCACGATGCCGCTCGGGCCGAATTCGTAGTCGACGCCAAGACCGGCGGTCGCCACGCCCGTCGCGGCGTCCTGATCCACGTCGAGATCGATCGTCAGGAACGTCGTCGCCGGCTCCCAGCCAGCGGCGAAGAGAATCTCGAACGTGATGAGGCCGCGGTTGACGTTCACACTGGCGCGCACGAGATCGGGCGGGTTCGGCACGACGGCCGAGACCGGCGCGTCGCCCGCGGGATCCGAAATCTCGACGCTGAGATTCAGCCGCGGCGACGTGGACGACGAGCAACCTGGAGCGATCGCCAGGGACAAGCCAAGCGCCAGCGCCGCGCCAAGCCTCCAGAACCGCAGTGCCATGACACCTCCCTCATGTGACTGGACCCGTCCAGCGGCACCCGGGGGCAGTGGCACCGACCGCACCATGATCACACTTGCTTGCCTCGCCCGCCAGGGCGGGAGTGCGGGCCCACCCCTCGATGACCGCCGGGCTGAAGCCCGGCGGCTACGAGCATCGAACCGGCGAATCAATCGCCGGCGATGAGGGCCATCAGCCGCCAGCGACCGTCTTCCTCGGCGAAGATCGCGCGGTAGTCGATGGGGCTGCGCACGTACTGAGCGGCAATGAATCCGGTGCGGCCGCCGGCGAGCGCGACCGCGGTCCACTGATCCGCCACGTCCGGCGCGATCTGGCGGTCCGCGGCGTACTGGCGGCGGAGGATGGCGTAGCTGAGCGCGGCGAGCACGTCGGCGTCGGCACGCGGCGCCGCGCGCACGCGCACGCGACTGCCCGTCACGGCCACATGCTCGAACCCATCGACCGTGCCCGGCCAGCGGCTGTACACATACGGCGCCATGAAGTTGCCGGCCTGGTCGAACGAACCGCCGAGCGCGAGCACGGTCCCGAGCGTCTCCCACAGCGCACCGTCGGCGCGCTCCGCCTTCCACTGCTCGCGAAACGTCACCAGCCCGTCGTCGGGCCCGAACGAGTTGCGAATCTTGGGGTGCACGACGGCCAGCACGGCCGGCCAGTCCCGGCGTGCGACCGCGCGTTGCAGGTGCGCGCGGAAGGAAAAGAATTCGGGACGCTGGCCCGCCTCGTCGACTGGCAGCAGTTGGGGGTAGCCGCCAGTCTGGCTGAAGGCTCTGACTCCCAGCAGCAGCGCAACGACCATGGATGCGGCAACGACCGCGCGCGCGATCTCGCCGCGGGGCTTGCCGGCGTGCATGTCAACCGCCCGCCTTGTGCCACGTCCCGTAGAGCAGACCGAAGTGACCAGTCGCGCGAAACCCGACGGCCTCGTACAGCCGGCGAGCCGCCTCGCGTTCGTAGCCGAACAGGACGGCCCGCGTGTATCGCCGGTCGCGCAGGTCGTTCAACACGCGCGTCAGGATCGCACGTGCGAAGCCACGCCCACGCCGGTCCGGGCGCGTGAAAATGCCGCCGATCTGCGCGGCCCAGGCATAGTCGTGGTCGAGCGCCGCCATGGTGACCAGCGCGTCGCCATCGAAGCCGCCCCAGCAGTGCCCGCTGGCGGCGCACGCTTCGAAGTACGTCCGACGGGCGGCGACATCGGCGCCCATGGGGGCGCCCTCCTCGGCGGTGAATGCCACGTTCAACGCATCCCACGCTTCGAAGTCCGATGCGTCGAGCACGCGCACGTCGATCCCAACGTCCGCGGCCGGAGGGGCGCTCACCAGCTCCAGGGCGTACACGGTGCTCTTCGCCGCGTATGTCCGCTGGAAAGAGGCGCGAGGTGTGATGACCTGCCACAACGCGTCGGCAAGTTGCCACTCGGCGACGACCCCGCAGAGACGCACCGGATCGGACGCGCAGGACTGGAGGATGTCGTGGGTGAGGTCCGTCCGTCCGCCAGTCTGGGCCAGCAGGTGGCCCCGTCGCGTCAGCGACCAGACGGCTGACACCCCATCCGTGCCCTCGATCGCGCGATAGTTGCCCGAGCGTCCGTCGGTCCCCATTTCGGGTCCGAACATTGTCAGACAGGAGAGCAGAAAAATGGACGTGTCGAGATGGCTTTCGAGATATTCGAGCACAGGGCCGATGTTCGCAGCGGTAACGGACACGACGGTCAGGCCGGGCCGGTGCGTCATTCGGAATTCAGAAGCCGACCGCCACGGCGGCGTAGCCGGCTCCTCCATTTCTAATCCGTGTGGACCACCGCCATCGCAAAGCCGTCGTACCCTTTGCTCCCGACGGTCTGGACGATGGTCGCGCTCACGCGGGGTTCGGCGGCGAGCTGGGCGTTGAACCGGCGCACGCCCTGGACGTTCGCGTCCGTGCTGGCGGCGTCGGCGACGGCGCCGCTGCGGACGATGTTGTCCGCGATGATCAGCGTGCCAGGGCGCGACAGCTTCAGCGCCCACGTCAGATAGTCCGGATACTCCGGTTTGTGCGCGTCGATGAAGATCACATCGAACGGCCCCGCCCCTGACTCGACCAGCCGCGGCAGCGTCTCGAGGGCGGGCCCGAGCCGCAGATCGATGACATCACTGAGCCCGGCACGGGCGAAGTTCGCGCGCGCCACCTCAGCGTGCCGCGGCTCGGCTTCGAGCGTCACGACTCGGCCCCCCGGCGGCAGCGCCCGTGCGAAGAAGATCGTGCTGTAGCCGCCGAGCGTGCCGATCTCGAGAATCCGGCGGGCGCCCATGGCGCGCGCGATCAGGTGCAGCATGCGCCCCTGGTTCGCCGTGACATTGATCGGCGGCAGGCCCGCCGCCTGACTGTCTGCCAGCGCCGCCTCCAGCGCGGCGTCAGGTGGCTCGAACAGGCCGGCGACGTACTGATCGACGGCAGTCCAGCGGGGGTCGCTCATCGGGCACTAC
>CAZFAT010000166.1:0-18539 GCA_964517075.1 uncultured Solibacteraceae bacterium | reverse complement strand
GGCCGGGAAGACGACTTTCCTGACGGACTGCTTCACGCGCGAACCCCCGGGGCATCGTATCGCAGGCCGCCGGTATAGCATGAGCCATGCTGGATCCGGCCGAGATCAGGGACCGACTCGACGTCGTGGCCACGCGGCTGCAGACGCGCGGCGGCGACCTGTCGGCGGAGATCGCCGACCTTGCGGCCCTCGACGCCGAACGCCGGCGGCTCCTGCCCCTCGTCGAGAACCTCAAGCGGGACCAGAACAGCGCGGGCGACGCGGTGGCGCGCGCGAAACGTGAGGGACGGGACGCCGCCGATCTACTCGCGGCGAACAAGACGCGCGCGGGGACCATCCGCGAGCACGAGGTCGCGCTCACGGAAGTGGAGCGCCGGCGCGATGCGCTCCTGCTGACACTGCCCAACCTGCCGCACCCGTCGGTGCCGGTGGGGACGAGCGAGCGGGACAACGTCGAGGTCCGGCGTCACGGCGAGCCGCCATCCTTCAGCTTCACGCCGAAACCGCACTGGGAGCTGGGCGCCGCGCTGGGCATCCTCGATTTCGAGCGCGCGGCGAAGATGTCCGGCGCGCGGTTCTCGGTGCTGTCGGGCGCGGGCGCCCGGTTGTCGCGCGCGCTGATCAACTTCATGCTCGAGCTGCACACGCGGGAACATGGATACCGCGAGATCGAGCCGCCGTTCCTGGTCAATCGCGCCGCGCTGACGGGAACCGGACAACTGCCGAAGTTCGAGGAGGACCTCTTCAGGATTGCCGGAGACTGGGACCTCTTCCTGGTGCCGACGGCGGAGGTGCCGCTGACCAACCTGCGCGCCGGTGAGATCATCGAGGAACGCGAGCTGCCGCTCCGATACACGGCTTACACGCCGTGCTTTCGCAGTGAAGCGGGATCCTACGGCCGAGACGTTCGCGGCATCTACCGGCAGCACCAGTTCGACAAGGTCGAGCTCGTCAAGCTGACCACGCCGGACCAGTCGAACGACGAGCTCGAGTCGCTGACGGCAAACGCCGAGACCGTCCTGCGGCGGCTCGAGTTGCCGTTTCGTACCGTGGAGCATTGCACGGGCGACCTGGCATTCACGGCGACGAAATCGTACGACGTGGAGGTGTGGTTACCGAGCCGCGAGGGCTATGCCGAGATCTCGTCCTGCAGCAACACCGAGGCGTTCCAGGCGCGGCGCGCGCAGATTCGCTATCGCCCGGCGGGCGGCGGCAAGCCGCAGTACCTGCACACGCTCAACGGATCGGGTCTGGCCGTGGGCCGCACGCTGATCGCGATTCTCGAGAACTGTCAGCAGGCCGATGGATCCGTGGTTATTCCGCCGGCCTTGCGCCCGTTCATAGGGGGACTCGACGCGATCAGACCGTCGGCTATCGGGTGATTGGTCGTTGGGATTGAGCGCGAGACCACGCAGTGGAGCACCGGGGTCCCCACAAGCGGCCGAGCCCGGCGGGGTGCAGGGGCCCGGCCATCCAATTTTGGAGGGATGTGTGAGTGGTTGAAACAGGCGGTCTTGAAAACCGCTGTACGGGAAACCGTACCGGGGGTTCGAATCCCTCTCCCTCCGCCAGCCTTCGCTCGCCTGCGGCGAGCTACGACTGCCTAGAACGAAGAGCACGTTGCGAAATTGCACCGTCTTGAATGGAGCGGCCGGTCTTCAGACCGGCCGGGTGCAGGCCGACCTGAAGGTCGGCCCCTCCATCGCGTAATTCTGCAACGCATCTAAGCCAAGACCGCTCACCTCGTGCCGCCTACGGACCGCCGCCGGGCCGATAAAGCACGTACTGTTCGCTGGTGCTCACGCGTGTCAGGCTGAACGCGCCAACCGCGAACTCGTGAAGCGCCGCCGGCGTGCGGCTGGTGTCGACGACGACGTAGCCCAGGTTGGCCTGACGGACGAAGTCCGGGGCGGCCGCACGCGCGGTCGCCAGCCGGTCGTCCGGCGGGATCCGCCCCTCGCTGAGATCCGCGAGCACGGACAGGACCGGGTTCGCCAGGTGGAACCGCTGGCTGTCCGCCGGAATCCGCGACAGATAGCCTCCGATCACCGGTTTCTGATGCACCGTCTGATGCACCAGCGCCGCCGCGCTGAACTGGCCGATCGACACCAGGCCGTCGCTGATGCCGAACGGCAGTTCGAGCACGCGCACGGGGCGAGGATCGGTCGCGATGACCGAATAGATCGCCGGCACGCGCACCTCGTGCAGGGTGCGCGGCGCCGGCAGGAGTTCGAGCACCAGCCCCAGTCCAACGGCGGTCAGGATCGCGCGCCGGCGAGCGGGATAGCGGCGACCCAGTGCAGATAGCGCCTGGGCAAAGAGCACCGCGAAGCCCAGCACGGCGACCACCGCGAACCGCTGCGGCATGCGCGCCTCGCCGAGGAGAGGGACGTACCGAAGCAGCGCCCACGGCAGCGGCACCTGCGTCGACACGTCGGCGATGCGGAGGAACGGTCCCAGGGCGAGCACGCCAAAGCCGAGCGTGACGCCCAGCCACACGCCGCGGGGCCGGTAGCCCGCGACGCGCCACGCCACGACGATCGTGACGAGCCCGACGAAGGGCAGCGTGGCGATGTTCTCCGCCCAGCCACCCGGCTGGCCATCGAGCCAGGCGATCAGCGCCTGCGGAGCCGCCGGATGCATCGGGTTCGGCAGGATGAATGACAGCGCATCGAGTCCGGGCGCGCTCGATCGCCAGGGCACCGGCGCGCCCACGAGCGAATCGCCGGCCGCCATCGTGGCCACCTCGATCAGGATGGGCGAGAGGAGTACGGCCGCCACCAGACCAGCCCTCGCCCCCACGCTCACGACATCTCCCGCGCGGACCCCGGGTCTGAGGGACACGCGCGGACGCAGGGTCAGCACCAATCGCGCGACCGCGAAGACCGTCACCGCGAGGATCGGTGTGTGGAGCGAACGCATGCTGATGTTCAGCGAGCCGATCTGCAGCGCGTCACCTGCGAAGAGCCGGATCGCCACCGTGGCTGCAATGACGAGTCCCAGTGCGATGTCGAGGCCGAGGGTGACGCGCCGAAGCGCGGGAGCCGGGCCGCGGAACACCACGCTGGCCTGCCGGTAAGCGACCAGACCGCACGCCAAGATCGTGCAATAGATCCCGTAGTACGGATCCGAGAACGTGGCCCACGCGAACGATCCGCCGCAACAGATCACATCCAGAGTCCGCCGTCGTTCCAGGGCGCGATCGAGGAAGAACACGAAGAACGGCAGGGGAGCGGCCGCCACGAGACTGAAATGGACCGTGCCGCGTGCGATCAGAAACGGTGACCAGCAGAACAGGAGTCCGGCCCAGAAGGCTTCGGCCGTGCCACCACCGCTCTTCCGTAAGACGTGGCGTGCCAGGACGAACATGCCGAGCCCAGCCAGTGCGATGTTGGCGAGGTAGATGATGTTGAACGCCGCCACCAGCCCGAACACGGGCTGGAGGAAGGCGCTCATCACGTCGGCGACCAGCGTGTAGTTGTGCAGGCCGAGCGGCGTCGGGCCGTCGAGCGGCAGGATGGTGTCGGTTGCGAGCGGCCAGGAACCACGATCGACCAGCTCGTGCCGAAACACCCAGGTGTTCCACAGATATACGCCGGCGTCACTGCCCGTCGTGCCCGTCAGGTGCGTGGAGAGATGGCGGACCAGCGGCCAGGATCCGGCGATGGCCGCGGCTACAAACGCACTGACGACGGTCGCTGCCACGCGCACGGCTGACCGCTCGCCGCTCACGGCCTCTTTCCGAACGTCACCTGCTCGGCGGTCCACGTCGCGATCTGCTCGCTCAAGCTGAGTCCCAGCCCCGGCCGGTTCGGCACCAGCATGCGGCCGCCGTCGATTTGCAGCCGCTCGTTGAACAGAGGCTCCAGCCACTCGAAGTGCTCCACCCATGGCTCGTAGGGGTACGCCGCCGCGAGGTGCAGGTGGAGCTCCATCGCGAAGTGCGGCGCCATGCGCAGGCGCGCCTGTTCGGCGAGCGCCATGATCTTGAGCATCTGCGTGACGCCGCCCACACGCGGCGCGTCGGGCTGGATGAAGTCCACGCTGCGGTGCCGGATCAGTTCGGCGTGCTCGGCCACGCTGGTCAGCATCTCGCCGCTGGCGATGGGGGTGTCGAGGAGCGCAGCCAGGGCGGCATGGCCTTCCGCGTCATACGCGTCCACGGGTTCCTCGATCCACGTGAGGTGCAGCGACTCGACCAGCCGGCCGAAGCGCTGGGCGGTGACGCGATCCCACTGCTGGTTGGCGTCGATCATCAGCGCCGCGCGGCCGGCGATGTGCGCGTGCACCGCCTGCACCCGCTCGAGATCGATCATGGGGTCGGGTTGCCCGACTTTGATCTTGATGCCGCCGATGCCCCGTGCCAGCGCCTCGGAGACCTTCTCGAGCACCTCCTCGAGCGGCGCCTGCAGGTAGCCCCCCGACGTGTTGTAGCACTGCACCGAATCGCGGTGCGCGCCCAGCAGCTTCGCCAGCGGCAGCCCCGCGCGCCGCGCTTTGAGATCCCAGAGCGCGATGTCGAACGCGGCAATCGCCTGGGTCGACAACCCGCTTCGGCCGACCGACGCGCCGGCCCACGCGAGCTTGTCCCAGAGCCGGGCGATGTCGTTCGGGTCTTCGCCGAGGAGCGCCGGTGCGATCTCCTTCGCATGCGCGTACTGTCCCGGCCCACCCGCGCGCTTGCTGTACGAAAAGCCGAGGCCCGCGTGTCCCTGCCGCGTCTCGACCTCGGCAAACACGAACGCGACCTCGGTCAGCGGCTTCTGCCGGCCCGTCAGCACCTTGGCGTCGCTGACGGGATTGGCGAGCGGCAGGAAGACCAGGCTCAGGCCGATCCACTCGATGCGGTCGGTGGTCGCCGGGCCGGTGGCAAGGCCCGCGGCCAGGGGGTTGGCGGCGATGTGTCGGGGCATGGTGGTCGCTAGATTATTCGAGAACTCCAGCCTCGACGGCCGCTACTCCGGCGCGTAAGATGGCTGCCATATGCCCATGCGGGGCCCGGTGAGGGCGGCGCTGCTGGCCGGCACGGTAGGCCTCGTGGCGGCCGGCGGCGTGCGCGCGACCCTGGAAGCCCAGCAGCCAGGGGCCTCCTCCTCCCGCACGCCCGCACCCCACCAGGCCCTTCTCGAGGGCTACTGCTACGCGTGTCACGATCAGGTGCGTTCGGAGGCGGGCCTCTCGCTCGAGGCGGCCGGGGCTAACGCTGTCGCCGGGCCTCCGGATGTGTGGGAGAAAGTCGTCCGGAAGCTCCGCACCCGGCAGATGCCGCCGGTGGGCGAAGAGCGGCCGGACGAGGCCACCTACACCGCGGCGGTGTCCTACCTCGAGACCTCGCTCGATCGCGCAGCTGAAGCGAAACCCAATCCCGGCCGGACGGCCTCGATCCGGCGGCTCACGCGCACGGAATACCAGAACGCCATCCGCGATCTCCTTGCGCTCCAGATCGACGTGACCTCGCTGCTGCCCGCCGACGAGTCGAGCTATGGCTTCGACAACGTGACGGTCGGCGATCTGTCGCCGACGCTGCTGGATCGCTACGTCTCGGCGGCAGAGAAGATCAGCCGGCTGGCCGTCGGACGGCCGGGCCGCGCGCCGGGCGGCGACACGATCAGGATTCCGCCCGACGTCACGCAGGAGCAGCACATCGAGGGCCTGCCCGTCGGCACGCGCGGTGGCGTCGCGGTGCCGTACACGTTCCCGCAGGACGGCGAATACGAGATTCAGATTCGTCTCCGGCGGGATCGCGACGAGTTCGTCGAAGGGCTGTCCGAACCCCACGACGTCGAACTGCTGCTAGATCGCCAGCGGATGCAGCTGTTTACCGTGACGCCGCCGCAGCGGGCGGCCGGACTCCCCGCGACCGAGCAACCGTCCCATGCGAAGGTCGACGAGCACCTCAACGTCCGGATTCCGGTGCGTGCCGGGCCGCACGTGCTCGGCGTGACGTTTCCCAGGAAGGCGTCCCTGCTCGCCGAGGGCATCCGGCAGCCCTACCAGGCGCGGTTCAATTCGCTCCGGCATCCGAGACTCCAGCCGGCCATCTACGCGATCTCGATCGTCGGCCCGTACGCGGCCAAGGCGCCCGGCGACACACCGAGCCGCCGCCGCATCTTCGTGACGCGGCCCGCGAGCGCCGGCCAGGAGGAGCGGTCCGCCCGCCAGATCCTGTCAGCCGTGATGCGCCGGGCCTACCGGCGCCCCGTAACGGACGCCGACCTGCAGGGACCGCTCGCGCTCTATCGCAAAGAGCGCGCGGGAAGTGATTTCGACGCCGGCATCGAGCTCGCCCTGTCGGGCATTCTCGTCAACCCGCAGTTTCTCTTCCGCGTCGAGGACGACCCTCCGGGTATTAAGCCGAACACGGTCTATCGCGTCACCGATCTCGCGCTCGCCTCGAGGCTCTCCTTCTTCCTCTGGAGCAGCATTCCGGACGATGAGCTGCTGGACGCGGCGGTGGCGGGGAAGCTCCGCCAGCCCGCCGTGCTCGAGCGGCAGGTGCGGCGCATGCTGGCCGACGACCGGGCGAGCGCGTTGGTGAACAACTTCGCCGCGCAGTGGCTGCACCTGCGGAACCTCGACTCGATCACGCCGGACATGCGGCTGTTTCCGGACTTCGACGACAACCTCCGGCAGGCCTTCTGGCGCGAAACCGAGCTCTTCGTCGACAGCATCCTGCGCGAGGATCGCAGCGTGCTCGACCTGCTGCGGGCCGACTACACGTTCCTCAACGAGCGGCTGGCGAAGCACTACGGGATCCCGAACGTCTACGGCAGCCGCTTCCGCCGTGTCGACGTGGACGACGCGGAGTGGCGGGGCGGGCTGTTGCGCCAGGGCAGCATTCTCACCGTCACCTCGTATGCGACCCGCACATCGCCGGTCATCCGCGGCAAGTGGATTCTGGACAACATTCTCGGCGTCCCGCCGCCGCCACCGCTGCCCGATGTGCCGGCACTGACGGACAACACGGTGGACGGCAGGCTTTCAGGCCGCCAGCGGCTGGCCGAGCACCGGAGCAACACCGTCTGCGCACCCTGTCACAACCTGATCGATCCGGTGGGTCTCTCCCTCGAGAGGTTCGACGCGGTGGGCCGGCGGCGCCAGATTGAGGACGGCGGGCCCATCGATGCGTCGGGCGGTCTGCCTGACGGCAGCCAGTTTGCCGATGTCGACGGCCTCGAGGCCGCGCTGATGCGCCGGCCCGAGCTGTTCGTCGGGACCGTCGCCGAAAAGCTCCTGACCTATGCGCTCGGTCGAGGCGTCGAGTACTACGACGCGCCCGCGATTCGCCGGATCGTGCGCGCCGCGGGCGCGCACGACTTCCGCATTTCCTCGGTCATCCTCGGAGTCGTGAACAGCCAGCCCTTTCAGATGAGGACGTCGCGATGATTATCACCAGGAAGGCCATTCCGCGCCGGACGTTCCTGCGGGGCATGGGCGCTGCCGTCGGGCTTCCGCTGCTCGACGCGATGGTGCCCTCGATGACGGCGCTGGCGAGAACCGCCGCCGCACCGGTCCGGCGTCTCGGGTTCGTCTACATGCCGATGGGCTGCGATCTGCCCCGATGGACGCCCGGGGGCGACGCGACGAACGTCGAGCTCTCCCCCACGCTCCAGTCGCTGCGGCCGGTGGCGAACCAGCTCACGATCATCAGCAACCTCGAGCTGAAGAACGCCTATCCGGGCACGCACGCGACGTCCAACGCCTCGTTCCTCAGCGCCGCCAAGGCGAAGTGGACGGAGAGCACGGACTATCACCTGGGTACGACGGTCGATCAGGTCGCGGCCCAGCAGATTGGCCACCAGACGCTCCTGCCGTCGCTGGAGTTGTCCATGGACCTGCTCCAGACGGTGGGGCAGTGCGACAACGGCTACGCGTGCGTCTATCAGAACAACCTGTCGTGGTCGTCGCCGACGACCCCTCTTCCCGCCGAAGCGCACCCGCGCATCGTCTTCGAACGCCTGGTCGGAGACGGCGGCAGCCCGGCGGATCGCCAGGCGGCCCTGCGCCGGCGGGCCAGTCTCCTCGATTCGGTTCGCGAGGAAATCACGCGCCTCCAGCGACGGCTTGGACCGGAGGATCGCACGAGGGTGGGTCAGTATCTGGAAACCGTCCGCGAGGTGGAGCGGCGCATTCAGAAGGCCGAGGCGCAGACGGCGGACGCGCCGCTGCCGGATCTCGATCGACCCATTGGCGTGCCGGCCGCCTATGCCGAGCACGCGCGGCTGATGTTCGACCTGCAGGTCCTGGCGATGCAGGGGGATGTCACGCGCGTGCTGACGTTTCAGCTCGCGCGCGAGACGAGCAACCGGACCTACCCGGAAATCGGCGTGCCCGATCCGCATCACCCGCTGACGCATCACGGCAACGACGCGAGGAAGATCGAGCGGATGGCGAAGATCAACGCCTTCCATGTGTCGCTCTTCGCCTATTACCTCGAGAAGCTGAAGGCGACGCCGGAGGGCGACGGCTCACTGCTGGATCACTCGCTCATCCTGTACGGCAGCGGCATGGGCGATCCGAATGTCCATGACCACGTGAACCTGCCGGTCCTGGTTGCCGGCGCCGGCGCGGGCGCGCCCACCGGGGCGCGCCACATCAAGTACGCGGAGCCGACGCCGCTCGCGAACCTTCACCTGACGCTGCTCGATCGAGTGGGCGTCCGGCTCGATGCCTTTGCCGACAGCCGGGGCCGCGTGGACGAGTTGCTGTCGCTGTGAGTGTGCCACGCATGGTTGGCGTGTCGTTCAAAGGCATGGGCCGACCTGAAGGTCGGCCCCTCCATCATCTCCATCACGTTGTGTACGCGGTCGCGCTGCTGCTGGCGATCGGCAGCTTGCAGGCCCAGTCCACGTCGCCCCTGGCCGACGCGGCCGAGACGCACGATCGCACGAAGGTGCGCTCGCTGGTGACCGCGCGCGCGGACGTCAACGCGGCCCAGGCCGATGGGATGACGGCGTTGCACTGGGCGGCGTACCACGACGATCGGGAACTGGTGGACGAACTGCTGCGAGCCGGCGCGAGCGCGAAGGCGGCGAGCCGCTACGGCGTCACGCCGCTCTCGCTCGCTTGCACGAACGGCAACGGCGCCATCGTCGAGCGGCTGCTGGCGGCTGGCGCGGACCCGAACGCGAGCCTGCCCGGCGGAGAAACGCCGTTGATGACGGCGGCGCGGACGGGCTCGGTCGCGGCGGTGAAGGCGCTTCTGAGCGCTGGCGCGCCCGCCGACGGCAAGGACGAGCGCCGCGGCCAGACGGCGCTCATGTGGGCGGCGGCCGAAGGTCACGACGCCGTGGTGCAGGCGCTCATCGACGCCGGCGCCGATTTCAAGCTGCGGTTGCTGTCCGGCTACACGCCGCTGCTGTTCGCCGCCAGGGAAGGCCGGATCAACGTCGTCCGGGTGCTGCTGAAGGCCGGCGCGGACGTGAACGAGCCGATTCCGACCGAATCGCGGCGGCGGGCCTATGGCGGAGCGATGCCGCCGGCAGGCATGACGCCGCTCCTCCTCGCCGTGAGGAATGCGCACTTCGAGCTCGCGGCGGCCTTGCTGGATGCCGGCGCGAATCCGAGCACCGACCTGACCGGATACACCGTCCTCCACGCGATCACGGCGGTGCGCCACCCCGGCATTGGCGACAACGATCCCGCGCCCGAAGGATCCGGGAGCCTGAGCAGCCTCGAGCTCGTGAAGAGGCTCGTGGCGCACGGCGCGAACCTGAACGCGCGGATGACCAGGCGCGCGAACCTCAACAACACGCGCCTGAACGAAATCGGCGCGACGCCGTTCTTCCTCGCGTCGCTGACTGCCGACGTGGCGTTGATGAAGGCCCTGGCCGGCGCCGGCGCGGACCCGTCGCTGACGAATGCCGACAACAGCACCCCGATGATGGCGGCGGCCGGCCTGGCCACGAGGTCCCCTGGCGAGGACGCCGGCACCGAGGACGAGGTGCTCGCCGCTCTTCAGGTGCTTCTGGATCTCGGCGCCGACATCAATGCGGTGGACAAGAACGGCGAAACCGCGATGCACGCCGCCGCTTACAAGAATCTGCCGCGGGTCGTGAAGTTCCTCGCGGCCGAGGGCGCGAAGATCGACGTCTGGAACCGGCCGGACAAGTTCGAGTGGACGCCACTGGCCATTGCCGTCGGCTACCGGTTCGGCAACTTCAAGCCGTCGCCCGAAACCGAGGCCGCGATTCGTGAAGTCATGATCGCGGCCGGTGTCACGCCGCCGGCCGTCGTCGTCGCCAAGACGCAGCAGGTGTACTGACTGGCCCGCCTGATCCTCTCCTGCCTCGCGTGCGCCGCAGCACTCTCAGCCACGGTTCCGGCGATCGGCCGCGCAACGCCGGCGGCAGCGCGCGGCCTCCAGGGGCTGACGTCAGGGCCGGTGTTCGTGGACGGCCAGGCGCAGATCGTTCCCGCGTTTCAAGACGCGACCGGGTGGATTCGGCAGACGCTCTGGGTGGAAACCGGGTTCGACTCGGACCACGACGGGACGCGCGATCGGATGCACGTCGGCGTGACGCGCCCTCGTCAGACGGACACCGAACAGTTGAAGGTGCCGGTCATCTACGAGTCCTCTCCATACTTCGCCGGCACCTCGGGGGACACGAAGTTCCTGTGGGACGTGAACCAGGAGGTCGGTGCGGAGCCGCCGCCGCGGAGGTCGCAGCCGCCGATTGCGTTCCGGCCGACGCGCGAGAACGTGTCCACCTCACAGGTGAGCACGTGGGTGCCGCGCGGATTCGCGGTCGTGCACTCCGACGCGCCAGGCACCGGCTTGTCGCAGGGATGCCCGACCGTGGGCGGCGATCCGGAACAGCTGGCGCCGAAGGCGGTGATCGACTGGCTGAACGGGCGTGCGCCGGGGTTCACCACCGCCAGCGGCGGTGAACCCGTGACGGCCACTTGGTCGACCGGCAAGGTTGGCATGATCGGCACGTCGTACAACGGCACGATCCCGCTTGCGGCGGCGGTGACCGGCGTCGAGGGCCTGGCGGCCGTCGTGCCGATCGCGCCGAACACGTCGTACTACCACTACTACCGATCGAACGGGCTCGTCCGGCACCCGTTCGGGTGGCTGGGCGAGGACATCGACTTTCTGTACGACTTCGTCAACAGCGGCGATCCGGCACGACGGGACATCTGCAACCGCACCTACCGCGACGGGGAGTTCGTCCGTGGCCGCGATCGCCGGACCGGCGACTACAACGACTTCTGGGCGTCGCGCGATCTGCTCCCAAAGGTCAGGAACATCAAGGCGGCCGTGCTCATGGCGCATGCCTTCAACGACTGGAACGTCGTGCCCGAGCACAGCGTCCGGATCTACGAAGCGCTCAAGGGACGCGTGCCGCTGATGGCCTACTTTCATCAGGGCGGGCACGGCGGGGCACCGCCGCTCGAGTTGACGAACCAGTGGTTCACCCGTTTTCTGTACGGCGTCGAAAACGGCATCGAGCGGGGCCCGCGCGCCTGGATTGTCCGCGAGGCCGATCCGAGCGCGCCGCCGCCGGCGCCCGCCGACGCTCCGCCGGCCGGCCGCGGCGGTCGAGGGCGTGGCCGGGCGCCCATGCCTCCACCGACGGCGTACCCCGACTATCCGAATCCCGCGGCGTCACCGGCCGTGCTGCGCCCGCAGGCTGGAGGTGCCGGCCGCGGTGGCCTCAGCGTCGCGACCGCGTCACGCCAGGGCAGGGAGACGCTGGTGGACAACGTCGAGTTCAGCGGCGCCGCGCTCGCCCGGGCTGAGCAGTCGCCACATCGGCTGCTGTACGTCTCGCCAGAGCTCGCCGAACCGGTGCACATCTCAGGCACGCCACGGCTGACGGTGCGCGTCGCCTCGAACAAACCGGCGGCCAACCTCTCTGTCTGGCTCGTCGTGCTGCCCTGGACGGACGGACCGATTGGTCCGCTCAATCTGATCACGCGCGGGTGGGCCGATCCGCAGAATCATGCCTCGCTCCGGGCGGGCGGCAACTACGACGCGCGGACGCGAGGCCGGCCGCTCGTGCCCGGCCGCTTCTACACCCTGACGTTCGACCTGCAGCCGGACGATCAAATCATCCCGGCCGGCAAGCGCATCGGCCTGATGATCTTCTCGAGCGATCGCGACTTTACGCTGTGGCCGAAACCAGGCACCGAAGTCACCGTCGATCTGGAGGACACGAGCCTGCGCCTCCCCGTGGTGGGCGGCGTTCCTGCGCTGGTGCGGGCGCTGACTGGCCCCCGCTGAACCCCTGTCGGAGCCCCGCCGGACGGCCAGCCGCCACGATGACTTCGATTGGTCCTCGGGCCCGGATTTGTGCGAAGCTTCCCGTCGGATGGCTCGCTTCAGCCGGTGGGTCGTGCTCGGCAGTCTCCTGGCCGCCTGGGCCACCCTCCTGTCCGCCCAGACGGCGCCAGGTGCCGGTCCTCCGAGCGAACAGCGGACCTCGCAACCCATTGACTACGCGCGGGATATCGAGCCTGTCCTCCGGCAGTACTGCTACGAGTGCCACGGCACCACCCGGGCGCGGGCGCGGCTGAGGCTCCACGCGCCTGAGTTCATCCTCAAGGGCGGGAGCCACGGCGCCGTGGTGATGCCCGGCAAGAGCGGCGAGAGCGAGCTCATCCGCCGCATCCTGTCCGACGACCCCGATGACCGCATGCCGCTCGATGAGGATCCGCTGCCCGCGGAGACGATCGCGCGGCTTCGCGCGTGGGTCGATCAGGGCGCGCCCATGCCGCCGGGCGCCGCCACCTCGGCCGCGACGCCCGTCCAGGAGCACTGGGCGTACGTGCCACCGGAACGTCCCGAGCTGCCCCCGGTGTCCACTGCCGGTTGGGCGCGCAATCCCATCGATCGGTTCGTGCTGGCGCGCCTGGAAAAGGAACGCCTCGCGCCGTCGCGCGACGCGGACAAGTCCACGCTGCTGCGGCGCGTCACCCTCGATCTCACCGGCCTGCCCCCCACGCCTGAAGAGCACGACGCGTTTCTCGCGGACACCTCGGCCGACGCCTACGAGAAGGCTGTGGACCGGCTGCTCGCCTCGCCGCGCTACGGCGAGCGCTGGGCGCGTCCATGGCTGGATCTCGCGCGCTATGCCGACACGAACGGCTACGAGAAGGACAACCGTCGCGAGATCTGGAGATTCCGCGACTGGGTCATCGACGCGATCAATCGGGACATGCCGTTCAATCAGTTCACGATCGAGCAGATTGCCGGCGACATGCTGCCCGACGCCACGACGGATCAGAAGATCGCGAGCGGCTTCCATCGCAACGCCATGACGAACGAGGAAGGCGGCGTCGATCCCGAAGAGGCGATGTACGAAATCTTCGTCGATCGGGTGAACACGACCTCCACCGTGTGGCTGGGGACCACGCTGGGATGCGCGCAGTGTCACAACCACAAGTACGACCCGTTGAGCCAGAAGGACTACTACCGAATGCTCGCGTTCTTCACCAACGCGGACTTCGACCCCCGGCCGGCCGGCGACGGCACGCGCTATGCGGAAGCCAGGCTCGACCTGGCGACGCCCGAACAGGAGCAGGCGCGCACGCGCATGCAGGCGGAGATCGACCGGCTGGATCGTGAGCTCCGGGCCGTGACCCCGGCGGTGCAGGACGCGCTGGCGCAGTGGGAACAGTCGATGCGCGAAGCCGAGGGCCAGTGGACGACGATCGCGCCGCGGGCGGCGGCCGCGACCAACGGCGTCACGCTGACGGTCCAGCCCGACGACTCGGTGCTCGCGTCCGGCGCGAACCCGGCCGTCACGTCCTACACCGTCACAGCCGACACGACGCTTCAGGGCATCACGGGTCTTCGGCTCGAAACGCTTCCGGATCCTTCATTGCCCAGAGGCGGGCCCGGGCGCGATGGCTATGGGCACTTCCGCGTGACTGGGTTCCAGGTCGAGATCGCACCGGCGGCCGCGCCGCCAGACCAGGCTCCGCAGATGGTGAAGTTCCGGACCATCAGGGCGAACGACTCCGCCTACGCGCTCCAGCCCGCGGATCTGCTCGGCGCGGGCGACGGCTCCCGCGATCGCAAGAGCGGGTCCTGGGCCATCAACGCGATGCGCGAGACCGACCGCCTCGCGCGCCACGCCGTCCTAGCGGCGGAGAAGCCGTTCGGCTTCCCGCAGGGTACGCGCCTCACGGTCCGCATCCATCATCTCGATGGGACGATCGGTCAGGGCATCGGCCGCCTCCGGCTGTCGGTGACGACCGCCGCCGATCCGCTCGCCGGGGCTGACGTCCCCGCCCGGCTGCGTCCGATTCTCGACATCCCGGTCGAGAAGCGCAGCCAGTCGCAGGCGAACGAGGTCCTCACCTTCTTCCGGCCCATCGCGCCGGTGCTGAAGCCGATTCGCGATGCGCTCGCCGCGGCGCGACGGCCGCTGGCCGACCTGAAGATTCCGTCGACGCTCGTGATGAAGGAGCGGGTCTCGTTCGAGCGCCCGTCGTACGAGCTCCGCGAGCGCGGCAGCTTTGTCGCTCGCGGCGAGCGGGTCTACGCCGCCACGCCGCCGGCGCTCCACCCGGTGCGCGACGATCAGCCCATGAACCGGCTCGGCCTGGCCCGATGGCTGGTCGACGAGCGCAACCCGCTCGTGGCGCGCGTGACCGTGAACCGGATCTGGGAGCAGATGTTCGGCCGCGGAATCGTCGAGACTAGCGAGGATTTCGGCACTCAGGGATCGCCGCCGTCCCATCCGGACCTGCTCGACTGGATGGCGACCGAGTTCATGGCGAAGGGCTGGAGCCAGAAGACGCTCCTCCGCCTCATCGTCACCTCGGCGACCTACCGGCAGGCGTCCGTGGTCACGCCGCCGGTTCTGGAGCGCGATCCGGACAACCGGCTGCTCGCGCGCGGCCCGCGGTTCCGCATGGAGGCGGAGATGCTGCGCGACGTCGCGCTCGCCGCCAGCGGGCTGCTGAGCGCGAAGATGCACGGTCCCAGCGTGTTCCCGCTGCAGCCGCCCGGCATCTGGAACATGCCGTTCAGCTCCGACAAATGGACGACGAGCGAAGGCGAGGACCGCTACCGGCGCAGCCTCTACTCGTTCTGGCGGCGAACGTCGCCCTATCCGAGCTTCATGACGTTCGACGCGACCAGCCGCGAGTTCTGCACGGTGCGCCGGGTCCGCACGAACACGCCGCTCCAGGCGCTGACCCTGCTCAACGATCCCGCCAACTTCGAGGCGGCGCGCGCGCTCGCCGGGCGCATGGTGGCCGCCGGCGCCGACGATCGAACGCGAGCCGCGGCCGGCGTCAAGCTCGTGCTCTCGCGCGAGGTCAAGCCGGCTGAGCTCGACCGCCTCGTGGCGTTGTATCGCACGGAACGCGCCGGCTACGCGAAGCGGCCCGACGAGGCGGCACGGGTGATGGCCGCCGCCAGCCCGTCGGCCGACGTTGCGGACCGGGCGGCGTGGACGATGGTTGCGAACGTGCTGCTGAATCTCGACGAGGCGGTCACCAAGAACTGACCGAACGCACCATGACCAGAGACCGACGGCCGCCGAACGACTCGCTGCGCCACATCACGCGTCGTCATTTCTTCGAGCAGACCTCATTCGGGCTGGGCGGCGTGGCGCTGGCGTCGCTCATGGGCAATGTCGTGAGCGCCCAGACGCCGGCGGGCGGGGGCACGCAGGCGCCGACCCTGCACTTCGCGCCCAAAGCCAAGCGCGTCATCTATCTCTTCATGGCGGGTGCGCCGTCACAGATCGATCTCTTCGATCCGAAGCCCGCGTTGACCACCCACGACGGACAGGACATCCCGGAAGAGTTCGTCAAGGGAGAGCGGTTCGCCTTCATCAAAGGCAAGCCGAAGCTGCTGGCCTCGCCCTTCCAGTTCCGGAAACACGGGCAGTCGGGCGCCGAGATCTCGGAGCTGCTCCCGCATCTGGCCAGGGTGGCCGACGACGTCACGTTCGTCCGGTCGATGCAGACGACGCAGTTCAACCACGCGCCGGCGCAGATCTTCATGAACACCGGCCACCGGGTGATCGGCCGGCCGAGCCTCGGCTCCTGGCTGAGCTACGGGCTCGGGACGGACAGCAAGGATCTCCCGGCGTTCGTCGTGCTGATCTCGGGCGAGAACAACCCCGACGGCGGCAAGTCCTGCTGGGGCTCCGGGTTTCTCCCCACGCACCATCAAGGCGTCGAGTTCCGATCGGGGGCCGACCCTGTGCTGTTCGTCACGAACCCCGACGGCGTCGATTCGGCCGGCCGCCGCCGCACGATAACAGCCATCAACGACCTCAACCGCCTCCATCATCTCGACGTGGCCGACCCCGAGATCCAGACGCGCATCGGCGCCTACGAGCTCGCGTACCGCATGCAGACCAGCGTCCCCGAGCTGACGGAGCTGTCGAAGGAGCCGGCGGCCGTCCACGAGATGTACGGCACCGAGCCCGGGAAGGCGTCCTTCGCCAACAACTGTCTGCTCGCGCGGCGGCTCGTCGAGCGGGGCGTCCGCTTCGTCCAGCTCTATCACCGTGGGTGGGACACCCACGGCGCCTCGTTCGGCGAGGACATCGTCGAGAAGCTGCCCCACCTCTGTCGTCAGACCGACCAGCCGGTCGCCGCGCTCCTGACCGATCTCAAACAGCGCGGCCTGCTCGAGGACACGCTGGTGGTGTGGGGCGGCGAGTTCGGCCGCACGCCGATGAACGAAGCGCGCAACGGCTCGAAGTTTCTCGGCCGCGACCATCACCCGCGTGCGTTCACGATGTGGCTCGCCGGCGGGGGCATCAAGGCCGGCCTCACCCTCGGCCGCACCGACGAGCTGGGCTACAACGTCGTCGAAGATCCCGTGGACGTGCACGACCTGCACGCGACGATGCTGCATTTATTGGGCATCGACCACGAGAAGCTGACCTACAAGTTCCAGGGCCGCGACTTCCGGTTGACCGACGTTGCCGGCAAGGTGGTCACCAAGTTGCTGGCGTAGGCGCGAGTCCTACTTGCTGATCCGGATGACGAGCGGCGCCCCGACCCCGAGCAGGTTGGTCGTCAGGTGGCCGCAGTTGAGGCACGTGTCGCCGCGGCTTTCAAACCAGAGCTTGGATTCGTACCGATCCAGCGAGACGGCCGCATCGCTGTCCGCCTGCCAGTACACCTCGTAGTTCGGCTCGAGACGACGAAAGCGCAGGGCGGTCCGCGTGCCTGCGACCTGATAGTGCGCCAGCCGCACCAGCCGAACGGGCAGCACGTGCGCGAACGTGAAGACGGCGGAGCGCCGAAGTGGAATGCTGGCTTTCACGAGCTTGCCGGCCACGTTGAAGTCGGAGTACGGCCGCACGTCGAACCCGCCGGCGAGCCACGGCGGACAGCTCCACGCGGGCGCCAGAAAGATCACGCCACCGGGTTTGACAACCCGTCGCATCTCCTCCAGGGCTCGCTCGGGCGTCGGGATGTGCTCGAGGACCCAGACCGTCCAGGCCGCATCAAAGGAATCGTCGGGGAACGGCATGTCCGTGGCAGATCCCACGACAAACGGCTTGTGGTAATTCGTGGCCACCTGCGACGACAAATCCAGGCCCGTATAGTCCGCCACCACGTCCTGGAGGTAGCCACGACCGGAACCGACCTCGAGGACGCGCCGGGTTTCCAGACCGTAATGGGTCACGAAGTTCCGAATCGTGCCTTCGACGTCGTGTTTCCTGGCCGCGGCCGCGGCGGTCTCCTCGTAGTCAACGCCGCGGGTCGAGGCGCCCGTCGGCCGATAGGCCGCTTCGTAGTAGGTCCTGGCGGACTTCAGGTGGTCGGGCGGTTGCCCAAGGCTCGAGTCCGTGCTGTACGGGTAATGCAGAAGACCGAGAACAATCGCGAGCGGAAGATAGAGGTACAGCAGGACCTTCGATAGCGCGCGCCCGAGGTGCGACAGCTCGTGCATCGTGCGTTTGATGCGAGAGGCTGCCATCGTGCTGGTCTGTTCGGCTCGGCGCGGCTACACCCTCGCCGGCCGGCCGCGGCGCTTGACAGAGGTCTCGCGACTAGAAGCGAACCCGCGCGACAGGTTGCTGTCCAGGCCTACGTCAAATGACACCGACCAGCCTCCGCCGGCCGGAGCCTGTGCGGCCGCCGGTGCGGCCAGCGTCAACAATCCCGCAACTGCGAATGCCACGACACCCTGGGTCTCATTGAGTTGTCCCTCCTCGCCAGAACGTCCGCAGCCGTTCACGCGGGTCGGAGACACTTTGTAGCACACCCCGCGGTGAGAACAGAAGGCGTAGCGTCTAGGGGCTCCGTCCTGTCAGGGCGCACACGAAGTTCGCCGCGTCGTCCACACTGCCCGTGCCGGTGTAGGTGGCGATCTGAGGATAGGGACAGAGCGGCCGCGTGCGATCGACGACGCCCCTGGTCGAGTGAGACGCCAGAATCCGATCGGGCGCTCGGCCCTCTTCGACCCATGCCTCGAGCGCCGCGAGCGGGTCAAAGGTGTTCGGTCCCGTGCCGCCCGAGCAGTGGCCCATGCCCGGCGCCATGAAGAGCCGGTAGGCGTCCTGCAGGCGCGCCGCGCCGCCCAGCGCCTGCGCGACACGGGCGTAGTA
>CAZFAT010000165.1:0-11847 GCA_964517075.1 uncultured Solibacteraceae bacterium | reverse complement strand
CGGAGGAGCAGAAGTGGCAGGTGGCCGGGCGCGAGGTGTACTCGAACCTTTGCGTCGCGTGCCACCAGTCGGATGGCCAGGGACGCGAGGGGTTGGCGCCGTCGCTCATCGAGTCGCCGATCGCGAACGGTCCGGCCGGCGCGACGATCCGCCTCGTGCTGCACGGCAAGGAAGGCAGCGTTGGCCTGATGCCCGGTCTCGGCGCCGTGCTGACGGACGAACAGATTTCCGCCGCGCTCACGTTCATCCGCCGCGAGTGGGGGCACACGGCCTCACCCATCAGCCCCGCGCAGGTCAAGGACGTGCGGGGGCAGACGGCCTCTCGCACGCGGCCGTGGACCGAGGCCGAACTGTTCAAGATCGAGCAATAACATCCCGACGAAGGAGGCATGCACTTGAGAGTCGGCCTGATTGGCACGGGCGCCATCGCGAATCTGCACGCGCGGGCATACAAGAACATCGGCTACACGCTGCGCGCGTGTACGGACGTCAATCCGGAGGCCGGCCGCCGCTTTGCCGCGGAAACCGGCGCCGAGTTCATCGAGAGCTACGAGGCGCTCTGCCGGCATCCCGAGGTGGATGTCGTGGATGTCTGCACGTTTCCCGACTTCCGCCTGCAGCCGCTCGAGATTTGCGCGGCGCACGGCAAGCACATCCAGGTCCAGAAGCCCATCGCGACGACCGTCGAGACGGCGCGGCGCATGATCGACACGGCCCGGAAGGGCGGGGTGCTCCTCGCGGTCGTGAGTCAGCACCGGTTCGACGAGTGCAGCCGGTTCCTCGCCAAGGCACTCCCCGGCGGCAGGCTCGGCAAACTCCTGCAGTGCGACGCTTACGTCAAGTGGCATCGGACCGACGCGTACTATTCGCGGCCCATCAAGGGCAGCTGGGCGGTTGAAGGAGGCGGCGCGCTGATCAACCAGGCGATCCACCAGGTGGATTTGCTGCGCTGGCTCATCGGCCCCGTCCGCGAGGTCTACGGCACCTGGCAGCTCGGCGCGGCCCATCGTATCGAGTCGGAGGACGTCCTCACCGCGATGCTGACCTACGCCAACGGCGCCACGGGCGTCATCCAGGCGTCCACGGCGTTCTGGCCCGGCTATCCCGAGCGCGTCGAGATTCACGGCGTCAAAGGGACCGCGGTCGTCACGGGCGACAAGCTCACCACGTGGGATGTGCAGGACGACGCGGGGGATCCCGCGCCCGTCGCGGAACAAGCGGCGTCGGGCGCGTCGGACCCGATGGCGATCTCGATTGAGCCCTTCGAGCGCCAGTTCCGCGGGCTGGGTGACGCGATCGCGACCGGTGGCCAGCCGCCCATCACCGGCGAGGACGGCCTGAATGCCCTCGCCGTTGTCGAAGCCATTTACACGTCGTGCCGAACGGGTCGGCAAGTGGAGGTGCCCGCATGAAGCCTGCCCGCCTGTCCATCGGGGCGATTACCGACGAGTTCTCGCCTGCTGATTTCACGCTGTCGCTGGACGAAATGACCTCCATCGGCATGACCGACGTCGAGTTACGGCTGGTCAACGGGAAGAACATCATTGACCTCACCAACGAGGAGATCGACCGCGCCAAAGCCGAGGTCGACGAGCGCGGCATGCGGATCCTGTCGATTGCCACGCCGCTCCTCAAGTGCGTCCTGCCGGACGCGCCGCCGGTCGACGAGCGCTTCCAGCAGGACATGTTCGGGTCGCGGCACACGATCGCCGATCAGCCGCGGCTGGCGGCGCGCGCGTTCGCAATCGCCGGGCGCACGGGGGCGAAGTTCATCCGCGTGTTTTCCTACTGGCGCACGGTCGATCCGCCGGCGTGTTTCGATCGCATCGTCTCGGCGCTGCGGGACCTGGCCGATCAGGCGGCCGGGCATGGCGCCATCATCGGCCTCGAGAACGAGGCGGCCTGCAACATCGCCACGGGCGCCGAAACCGCGCGGGTGATGGCGGCAATCGATCATCCCAATCTCGGCATCGTCTGGGATCCGGCCAATGCGATGGTCGCGGGCGAGAAGCCGTTCCCCGAGGGGTACGCCACCCTGCCGGTCAACCGCATCGTGCACGTCCACGCGAAGGACTGCTACGTGAACGACCACAAGCCCACGTGGGGCCCGGTCGGCGAGATGGGCGTGGACTGGCGCGGTCAGATCGACGCCTTGCTTCGCGACGGGTATCGCGCCGGCATCAGCCTCGAGACCCACTGGCCCGGCCCGGGCGGCGACAAGCTCGAGGCCAGCCGGATTTGCGGGAGGAATCTCAAGAAGCTGGTGGAGAGCGCGTAGCGCTCGGTTATCGGTTTTCAGTTTTCGGTTCTGGGTTGCATGCCTCGAACGGGGACCGAGAACCGGGAACCGAGAACCACGTCATTTCCGGTTCGCGTCCAGGAACCGGACCAGTTCCCGGTTCTCCGGAAACTCGGCGGCGAGGCGCCGGGCGATGTCGACACCGGCGGGAATGTTCTTCTCGCGCACGTGCATCTCCCACAGCGCGAACTCCGCCTCCGTTCGGTCGAAGAACGCGGAGTCAGGCGCGGTGGCCGCCGCCCGCAGCGTCTCCAGCGCTCGCTTCTTGCTGCCTCCGCCCAGGATCCAGCCGAACCCCCAGGGTGTGCGCGTGTCCACGATGTACTCGATCCAGGCGCGGGCGACGCGGGCGCGGACGTGGGCGGGGTTCTTCTCGAGCACCGCGTCCATCGAGCGGCGCGCTTCCCAGTACTCGTTCCAGCCCGTGCGTTTGCCGAGCGGCCCGAGCTGCAGCCAGACGTAGTTCAGGTTGAGCTTGCCCAGGAAAAAGCGCGCCGGCTCGTCGTCGGGCGTTTCGGCCAGCCGGACGCGCGCGGCCGCCTGGCCTTCCTTGAAGTCGGCGAGGAACAGCGAGAGTAGCGCCGGACAGGTTTCGCAGGCTTTGAAGGCCTTTTCCTTGTCCTTGGCCTCCCCGACCAGCCGCTTGATCTGAAAGAGAAGGGCGGACGTTCTGAGCTCGTAGCTCTCCAGTTGCCCGGGATCGTCCGCGCGAAGGGCGAGGGCGAGATCCGCGGCCTCGAGATAGCGGCCGTCGTAGAAGCGCCGCTGCGCAGTCGCGAGCGCGCCGGCCGGTAGGGCGGCCGGCTGGGCTGTCGCGGTGGCGCGTGGCGGCTGATGCTGGCGCGCCACGAGTGGAGACCATCCCGTCAACCCGAGGAGCCAGACCGCTGCGATGCTGAGACCTGTTCGCCACCGCTGCGACACGACGGCACCTCCACGTCGAGTCTAGCCCGGATTGCGCATGGACCCGCCGCAGGCCTCGTCCCCTGGCGACGACGAACGAAACCGTCGCCCCCGACGGATTACCGCGGCGAGTCTGCGCCCAGGGCGTCTTAGGTCCTTTGGCAGGCCGCACAACGCCGGGAGTCCGTCCGTTTTCCGCGTCCTGCTTGCCTGTTGGTCCCAGCCCGCCCCGGCACTCCTCTTGCTCCGTTACGCGGCGAATTCAGGGGGATTCGTGGGAGAGATCCGGCATATCCGACCGTTGAGCGCGGGTGGACGAGGGACGGGCCCAGAGAAGCGGACCGCGCTGCGGTTCGATGCGAAGGGCCGTCTGGCCGGTCATCTGGTCGGATCCAACCAGCCCATCGTCGTTCAGAACCTGAGTCTCGACGGCTTTGGCGCCGAGGTGTCCGAGCCTCTGCCCGACAGCTCGCACGTCGTCCGGCTCACGACGCAGGACCATATGTCGACGCTGCTCGAAGCGCGCCACGTCTACTGCCGCCCGACGCGCGCGACGGATGGCACGCGCCGCTATTCGGCCGGCTTCGAGTTCGTCCGGCCGCCGCAGGACGTCGACCGTACCATCAGGGAGCTCCTGCAGCGCGTCACGGATCTGCGGTTGGGCACGTGAGGCGCGGCGGCGCGCCGTAAGCTCAACGCTACGAGAACAGATAAATCCCCGCCACCACCACGCCGATGCCGACGACGATGCGGCGGAGGTGAGCGGGGTTGATGCGCGTGGCGAGTCCGCCGCCGAGTGTCCCGCCTGCGAGCGCGCCGGCCGCCATGATCAGCGCGATCGGCCAGACGATCTGCCCGGAGAAGACGAAGAAGACGCCCGCCGTGACGCTGATGCTCAGCGACACCGCCTGCTTCAGGGCGTTCAACCGTGTCAGCGTGTCATGGACGACGAGCCCGAGTCCCGCGAGCACGAGGACGCTCAGTCCGGCGCCGAAGTAACCCCCGTAGATGGATGCGATGGCCAGCGGAACCGCGATGGGCCCGTCGCCGGTGACGCCGGGTTCGGCGCGAAGTGTCCGCGCGGCCAGCCAGCGCCGGAGGGGCTCCTGCGCCGCCACGAGTCCCGACGCGAGGAGGATCAGCCAGGGGACCACCTCGAGGAACACGCGCTCGTCCGACCAGAGCAGGAGGAGCGCGCCGGCGATGCCGCCCAGGGCCGAGGCCGGCACGGCGCGCCAGAGCCGGGAACCCTGACCTCGCAGGTCACGCCGCTGAGCGAGCAGGCCGCCGAGGAACCCCGGCGTAAGCGCGATGGTGTTCGTGACGTTGGCGGCGACGGCGGGAATGCCCAGGGCCGTCAGCACCGGAAAGGAGATCAGCGTGCCGCCGCCCGCGAGCGAATTGATGAGCCCGGCCGCCAACGCCGCCGCGGCGATGATGATGGTATCCGGCGCCGAGAGATCACCCAATCACCCAATAGCTTAATGGCTCGATCAATAACCCGATCACCCAATCACCCAATCAATAACTCAATAACCCAATCGCGATAGCCAATAACCAATAGCCAACAGCCAGATGTCTGGCCCTATTCCAGCTTCAGCTTCTCCGCGAGGGCCTTCATCGCCTGAATCTGCTCCGGCCTCACGGTGGTCATCGATCCGAAGACCTCGGCGGTGAGCGTCTTGGCCTTGGTCAGCCGGACGAAGTCGGCGGCGCCGATGCGGCCCAAGGCGCTTCGGACGGTGGCGCCGGGGGCGGGATCGTCGACCCGCACGCTGCCGCTCGCGTCGATGACTTCCCGGGCGTCCGTCGTGTCGTCGGCCAGGAAGATCAGCGTTGGCTTGCGGATGAGGTTGGGGTTGGCCATGACGGGCGGCGCCATGACCACGGTGAGGCCCGTGGGCGGCGCCAGCGTTCGGAGGCTGAGGCGCCCCGCAAACGACACCATCATGATGCCGTCCGGGCCGCTGAAATGGAGGCCCAGCCCGTGCTCGACCTCGCGCGTCGCGGTGACCGCTCGCGTAAAGGGCTGGAGGTCGCCCCAATTGGGGGTCACGCCGGTCACGCTCTGGGCGTGAGGCGTTGCGGGCAGGCCGGTCACGGCGGCCAGTGCCGCCAGCGCCAGGAATCGACCGATCCGGGATGTGCGAGCCATCATCGGGTCTCCTTCTTCTTCAGTCGGGTGCCCAGGTGGGCATCGAGAACACACTGCAAGCCGCGAGCCAGCGGGGACGGCTGTCCGCCCGTTCCGATGCGCGCCTGACCGTCCCCTGCGGGTGAGGCCCGACGTCGGTGGCGGCGTCCCCACCGTCAATATTGCCGTACGCGTCCATGGCAGGCCGTCGGGACGATCAGTTCATGCCGAGCAGGTACTGATCGAAGAAGGCCCCGACGCGCCGTTCGTATTCGCCGGCGCGCACCCCGTCGAACGCGGCGTGGCCGACCTTCGGATCGAACCAGAGTTCCCTGGGCTCGCGCGCGGCCTCGTAGAGCCGCCGGCCGCCGTCGGGCGAGACCACGACGTCGGCGCCACCCTGGAGCAGGAAGACCGGGCGCGGGCTCAGCGCGGCGATCCAGGGCCTCGCGTCGACGTCTTCCAGCCGGATGCCGGCCTCCCGTTCCGCCCAGAACGCGATCATGGGCGCAAATGGAAACGGCGGCAGTGCCGTGAAGAAGCGTACGCTCGTGTCGAGCGTGTCGATGAGCGACGAGAAGGGGGAGTGCGCGACCACGGCGCCGATGCCGGGCGTGCGCGCGGCGAACTGAATCGCGAGCGTGCCGCCCATGGAGTTGCCGAGGATGCCGATGCGCGTCGGGTCCACGGTCGGCTCGGCGCGCAGGAACGCGTACCACGCCGCGAGGTCGTCCATCTCGAGCCGGCCGAACGTGATGAGGTCCCCCTCACTCTGATCGTGGGCGCGAATCGTGGACAGCAGCACCCCGTAGCCGCGCCGGTGGAGCAGCGCGGCCTCGTTCAGCATCTCGCCGCGGCTGCTCTTGTAGCCGTGCTGCGCCATGATGGCCGCGCCGTTCGACGAGGGCACCCACCAGCCGGCGAGCGACAGGCCGTCGGGCGTGGTGACCGTCACGCTTCGATACGGCATCCCGAAGTGGCCCGGATGGCGCGTCGGGCGCATGCGCGTCTCCATCGGGTTGGTCAGCAGCCGGTGCGCTTCGGCACGAGTCCGGTGGGCAGCGAGGCCGCCGCCGACGGCCAGCGCGAGACCCACGAGCGCGGCGAGGGTGCGAACGATCCGGCGGAGCATGAAGGGGTGGGATACGTCCCGTCACAGCATTGTGGCCCGGAAACGATGGTGGCGGCGATGGTTGCGGCCCTGTCGGACGTGCGCTGCCCGTCCCCTCATCCGCCCACCGCGCCCGCCGCCGCCGGTCTGGATCGGCTCTTGCACAACGGCGTGTGTCGTGGCGGGGACGTGTGTGTGCAGATCCGTGCAGGCGCGTGTGGTCCTCGAGGAGACCATCTGATGAAGTCGGACCGGGGCTTTACCCTGATCGAACTGCTCATTGTGCTCGCCATCATCAGCGTGGTGGCGGCGATCGCGGTGCCAGGTCTGCTCCGCGCGCGGATGACGGGCAACGAGACCTCCGCCATCGGATCGCTGAGGGTCACGACGGCGGCGCAGGTCGCCTACGCGGCGGCGTGCGGCAACGGCGGATACGCCGCCAGTTATATCGTGCTCGGGGATCCCATGACGGCGGGCAGCGAGGCGTTCATCTCGAGCGATCTCGGCCTGGCTGCGACGCCGCAGAAGAGCGGCTACGACTTTTCGTTGAGCGCGGGCGCGGCCGCCGCGGCCCTGCAGGACTGCAAGGCGCGCGCGACCAACGCCGGGTACTACGCCACGGCCGTCCCGGTCGCGTTCGGGGTGACCGGCACGCGGACGTTTGCCGTCAACGCCGGCGGCGCGATCTGGCAGAGCTCGACCGCGGCCGTCCCGGGCGAGCCGTTCGTGCCCAGTCCCACCGTCACGCCCATTCAGTAGGTTCCCGGCAAATCGTGAGAGACTTTCCGTCGCCGCCGCCCGACACGCGGGCGGCGGGCGGCGCGACATGCCCACCCGATCGCCGATTCGTCGTCACCTCGCCAGCGACAACTATGCCGGCGTCTGCCCCGAAGCCTGGCGGGCGCTGGAGGAGGCGAACGCCGATCACGCGGTGAGCTACGGGGACGACCCATGGACGGCCCGCGCCGCGGACCTGCTGCGCGATGTTTTCGAGACGGACTGCGACGTCTTCTTCGTCTTCAACGGCACCGCCGCCAACTCGCTCGCGCTTGCCTCCACGGGCCAGTCCTACCACAGCGTGATCTGCCACGAGATCGCCCACGTCGAGACCGACGAGTGCGGAGCGCCCGAGTTCTTCTCCAACGGCATGAAGGTCCTCCAGGTGCCCGGGGCGGACGGCAAGATCGATCCGGCCGGCATCGAGCGGGTCGCACGCAAGCGCGGCGACATCCATTACCCCAAGCCTCGCGCCGTCACGCTGACCCAGGCCACGGAGGTCGGCACCGTGTACTCCGTCGACGAGGTCAAGGCCATCCGGGCGAAGACGCGGGCCCTCGGCCTGGCGCTGCACATGGACGGCGCACGCTTCGCGAACGCGGTCGCCTCGCTCGGAGTGCCGCCCAAGGCCATCACCTGGCAGGCGGGCGTGGACGTTCTCTGTTTCGGCGGCACGAAGAACGGCACGCACGCCGGTGACGCCGTCGTCTTCTTCAATCACCGGCTCGCGGAGGAGTTCGATTATCGGTGCAAGCAGTCCGGCCAGCTGTGCTCGAAGATGCGATTCCTCTCGGCGCCCTGGGTGGGCATGCTCGCGGAGGGCGCCTGGTTGCGCCGCGCGGCTCACGCCAACGCCATGGCCCGCCGCCTGCGCAATCGGATCGAGCGCATCGCGGGCGCGCGACTGCTGTTTCCCACGCAGGCCAACTCGGTCTTCGTCGATCTCGCGCCGTCGGTCATCCAGGCGCTGCACGCCGCCGGCTGGAAGTTCTACACCTTCATCGGCGAAGGCGGCTGCCGCCTCATGTGCGCCTGGGACACGACCCAAGAAGACGTCGACGCGTTCGCCGACGATCTCACGCGCCTCCTCGCCGATTCCCCAGGCCGCAGCGCCGCCTCGGGACTGACCTCCCGGAGTGCGGGGTAGCGATGTCACTCCACGTCCGCATCCTGGCCGGGCTCGTCCTCGGCGCGGTTCTCGGCGGGATGGCCCGGACGATCCTGGGTCCTGCCTCGCCCGCCCTCGCCGGGATAGTCGACTACGTCACGGATCCCGCCGGCCAGCTCTTCCTGCGCGGGCTGCTGATGATTGTCGTGCCGCTCGTTTTCTCGTCGCTCGTGGTGGGCGTGGCGGGCATTGGCGACGTGCGCCGGCTGGGACGAGTGGGCGCGCGGACGTTCGCCTACACGATTGGCGTCTCACTCGTGGCCGTGGCCATCGGCATTACGCTCGCCAACACGGTGCGGCCAGGCACCAGGATCGACCCCGACATCCGTGACCAGCTGCTCGCGGAGTTCGGCACCGCCGCGGAACAGCAGGTGCAGACGGCGGCCGCGTCGGGTGGCAATCCCGTGCTGATCTTCGTGCGCACCCTCGTGCCGGCCAACCCGCTCGAGTCGATGGCCCGCGCGACGCCCGACATGGTCGGCCTGATGTTCTTCGCGATCATCTTCGGCGCCGCGCTGACGATGATTGCCGCCGAGCGGGCCGCGCCGGTCGTGGCCTTGTTCGGCGGTGTCTTCGACGCCGTGGCGCGGATCATCGACCTCGTGATGAGGCTGGCGCCCATCGGCGTCGCCTGTCTGCTCTTTACGATGACGGCGCGCTTCGGGTTCGGCTTTCTCGTGAGCCTTGCCTGGTTCGTCGCCACCGTGCTGGTCGGCCTCGCGCTGCACATGTTCGTGGTCTACCCGATCGCGCTCCGGCTCTTCGGCGGCGTCTCCCCCGTGGACTTCTTCCGCCGCGTCCGCACCGTCATGGTCGTGGCCTTCTCGACCAGCTCCTCGAACGCCACGCTGCCGACCTCGCTCGCCGTCTCCGAGCGCGAGCTCGGGATTCCACGCGAGATTGGGTCGTTCGTCCTCACGATTGGCGCGACCGCCAACCAGAACGGCACCGCGCTGTTCGAGGGCGTCACGGTCCTGTTCCTGGCCCAGCTCGCCGGCGTCGATCTCACGATCGGCCAGCAACTCCTGGTCGTCTATCTGGCCGTGCTCGGCAGCATCGGCACGGCCGGTGTCCCCTCCGGCTCGATTCCCTTCATCGTCGCCGTGCTGATCACGATCGGCATCAACCCCGCGCTCATTGCCGTCGTCCTGGGCGTCGACCGCCTGCTCGACATGTGCCGGACGACGTTGAACGTGGTGGGCGATCTCGCGGCGGCCGTGTATGTGGCGAAGGCGGAGGGAGCGGAGCTGAAGGTGAGGTAACAGCCGCACTACGCCCCCCCGCAACCCTCCAGTAGCGCCCGCAGCGCCGACGGCGCCACGGGTTTGACCAGGTGGTGGTCAAAGCCCGAGGCCTGGCTGCGGTCGCGGTCGTGGGGCTGTCCCCAGCCGGTCACCGCGACGAGCAGGGCCCGCGCTCCCCAGCCGGTGGCGCGCATCAGCCGCGCGGTCTCGTAGCCGTCCAGGTGCGGCATCCCCAGGTCGAGCAAGACCACGTCGGGGGCGAACGCGCCGCCCAGCTCGAGGGCGGTGCGGCCGTCGAAGGCCAGATGCGTCTGCTGACCCCACGCGCCCAGGAGCGCGGCTAGCATCTCGGCCGCATCGCGGTTGTCGTCCACAATCAATACGCGCAGGGCCCGTGGCAGCGGGCGGATGTCCAGGTCGTCGTCGGGATCCAGGGATCGTTCCGGTCGGTCCAGCACCGGCAGACGGATGGTGAACGCCGACCCGGCGCCCGGCCCATCGCTCGACGCGTCGATGGTGCCGCCGTGCATCTCGACGATGCGGCGCGCGAGCGTCAAGCCGATGCCGAGGCCGTCCGTGGCCCGACCCAGCGCCTTGTCGACCTGCATGAACATCTCGAACACGCGCGGCAGCATGTCGGCGGGGATCCCGATGCCCGTGTCGCTGACCGTCACCACGAGCTGGTCGTCCAGGCGAGCCGTCAGACGGATGGACCCGCCGGGCGGCGTGTACTTCGCGGCGTTCGTGAGCAGATTGGACAACACCTGGGCCATCCGGGCCGGATCGACCTCGAGGCACACCGCCTCGTCGGGCAGATCGACGGTGAGCTGATGGCCGCGCTGCTCCACGATGGGCCGGCTGGTTTCCACGGCCGTCGCGACGACGTCGGCCAGCGCGATGCGGGCCGTCCGCAGCACGAGCTGGTCGCGCGTGATGCGGCTCACATCGAGCAGGTCGTCGATCAGCCGTGTCATGTGGCTGACCTGGCGGTCGATGACGGCGCGGGCGTGCTCGACGGCCGGCTCGGCCGTGCCGCGGAGTCGCATGAATTCGGCCGCGGCACGGATCGGCGCCAGCGGATTGCGCAGCTCGTGGGCCAGCGCGGCCAGGAACTCGTCCTTCCGCCGGTTCGCCACTTCGAGGGCCGCGGTCCGATCGCGCACGCGATCCTCCAGCTCGTGGTTGACCCGGCGGAGCGCCTCCTCCACGTGCTGCCGCTCGCGAACCTCGCGTTCGAGCGCCTCATGGCCGCGCGTGACCGCGCGGCGTTTGCGGTACAGCTCCACGAACACCGAGATCTTCGATCGCAGGATCTCGGGGCGGATCGGCTTGGTGAGGTAGTCCACGGCGCCCGTGCTGTACCCGCGCAGCACGTCGCGTTCCTCGACGAGGTGGGCGGTCAGGAACAGGATCGGCACGTGCTGCGTGCGCTTCCGCTGCTTGATGACGCCGGCCAGCTCGAGGCCGCTCGTGCCCGGCATCCGGATGTCGAGGACGATGGCCGCGTACTCCTCGTGCAGAAGCGCGAGCAGCGCTTCGTCCGCCGACCGGGCGCGCACCAGCCGCCAGTCGGGCCGGTCGAGCATGGCTTCGAGCACCTCGAGGTTGCTGGGCTGATCGTCCACCAGCAGAATGCGGACCTCGTCGGCGACCATCTCGACCTGGGGCAGTGTGGTGGTCACGCCGCCGATCCTCCTATCGATGCAGCCATACGCGCAGCAGCGACAGCAGCTGCTCGGTGTTGACGGGCTTGGCGATGTAGTCGGACGCGCCCGCCTCCAGGCACTTCTCGCGGTCGCCCTTCATGGCCTTGGCCGTCAGCGCGAGAATCGGCAGCATGCGGAACGCCGGCTCTTTCCGGATCGCCCGCATCGTCTCGTAGCCGTCCATGTCGGGCATCATGATGTCCATGAGGACGGCGCGCAGGTCGGGCGTGGTGCGCACGATCTGGATCGCGTCCCGTCCGGTGGTCGCGCTGAGCACCGACATCCCCTGGTTCTCGAGCACCGTGGTCAGGGCGAAGATGTTGCGCGCGTCGTCATCCACGACGAGCACCTGGCCGTGGCTCAGCGCCTCGCTGGAGTTATAGAGCCGCTCGAGCAGCCGCCGGCGCGACTCGGGGAGCCGCGCGACCTCGCGATGGAGGAACAGCGCGGTCTCGTCGAACAGCCGCTCGGGCGATTGCACGTCCTTGAGCACGACGCTCTTGGC
>CAZFAT010000164.1:0-12077 GCA_964517075.1 uncultured Solibacteraceae bacterium | reverse complement strand
CCTCGGCGGCGAGGGCGCGGCCGAGACCATCGGCGCGTGGCAGCAACCGCTGCGAGACGGCCGCCCGAAGGACGCGGGCGAGCTGAATCCGAATCTGTTCCTGCTGGTGCGGCGGGAACGCCGCGATGATGCGGTTGATCGTCTCGGGCGCGTCGAGCGTGTGGAGCGTCGAGAAGACGAGGTGTCCGGTCTCGGCGGCGATCAGCGCCGTTTCGATCGTCTCCGGGTCGCGCATTTCACCGATCAGGATGACGTCCGGGTCCTGCCGCAAGGCTGCCCGCAGACCGGATGCGTAGTTGGGTGTGTCGAACCCGATCTCGCGCTGCGTGATGACCGCCCGCTGGTCCTTGTGCACGAACTCGATGGGGTCCTCGATCGTGAGCACGTGCAGAGGGCGCGTGCGGTTGATGAGGTCGACCAGCGCGGCGAGGGTCGTGCTCTTGCCGCTGCCGGTGACCCCGGTGACCAGGACCAGGCCGCGCGACTCGGTCGTCAGCCGAATGACCGAAGCCGGCAGCCCGAGGGCCGCGAGCGTCGGGATCTCTTCGGGAATGAGACGCATGGCGACGCCGATGGTGCCCCGCTGCCGGAACACGCTCGCGCGCACGCGACCCACTCCGGGGGCCTGCCACGCCACGTCCACTTCGAGCTTGGTCTGGAGCCGTTCCTGGTGCACCGGCGGCAGCAGGCGGAGCGCAATGGCCTCGAGGTGGTCGGCCGTGAGCGGCGCCACCGCCGACCAGCGCTGCAGGTCGCCGTTGATGCGCACGAGCGGGACCTGCCCCGCGCGGAGGTGGATGTCCGAGGCACCGCTGTCGGCAGCGGCCACGACCAATTGATCAAACGTCATCCGGCTCTCTGGCGCCGGCACAAAGAGGCCAACGCGCCCAGCCGGAAGTGCAATTGTCCTGCCGCTTCGGGGGTGACGGATCCCCCCGTCAGGCCGGGCGAACCGCGACGTGCCTGTCAGGATTGTGCGGGAGGCGACAAAGTTGGCGGCCGGACCACGCCGCCGCCTACTGCGGGCGGCCGACGCCCGCCGTCTGGCGGGGCGCGGCGGCGACGTCCAGGGGAAGGAGCCAGCCGTGGCGGTCGGCCACGATCCCGTTGACGTAGTCGAAGAAGGCCTGCTGGAGGGCCGCGGTGATCGGGCCCCGGCGGCCGCTGCCGATGGCGATCCGGTCCACCGCGCGGATGGGGGTGATCTCGGCCGCGGTGCCCACGAAAAAGATCTCGTCGGCGATGTACAGCATCTCGCGGGGCAGGTTCTGCTCGCGCACGTCGAATCCCAGATCCCGCGCGAGCGTCATCACGCTGTCGCGCGTGATGCCGGGCAGGACCGACGCCGACACCGGTGGCGTGAACAGCACCCCGTCGCGGATGAGGAAGAGGTTCTGCCCGCTGCCCTCGCTGAGGTGGCCCGACGTATCGAGCGCGATGCCTTCGCTGAAGCCGCCCAGCACGGCCTCCATCTTGATCAGCGCCGAGTTGGCGTAGTTCGCGGCGCTCTTGGCCATGGCCGGGAACGTATTGGGCGCGCTCCGCTGCCAGGAGCTGACGCACACGTCCACGCCCTGTTCGAGCGCCTCGGGACCGAGATACGCGCCCCACTCCCAGACGAGGATGGCCGCGTCCACCGGGCAACTGAGCGGATTCACCCCGAGTTCGTGGTATCCGCGATACAGCAGCGGACGGATATAGCAGGCCTCGAGGTTGTTGGCGCGCACCGTGTCCACCACTGCCTGCGTAAAGGCGTCGCGGCCAAGGTCGTATTCCATGCGGTAGATCCGGGCCGAGTCGTACAGACGCCGGATGTGAGCGTCGAGGCGGAAGAAGGCGGACCCCTGCGGCGTCTTGTAGCAGCGGGCGCCCTCGAAGACGGCCGAGCCGTAGTGCACCACGTGCGACCCGATGTGGATGTTGCCATCCGCCCAGGGCACGAGCTTGCCGTTCATCCAGATTTTGCTGGCGCCAGGAAAGGCCATCACCACTCCGTCCGTCCTGACGATCTTACTACGGCCTATTGGCCCTCCCCGCAGAAGGGGCAGCCCCCGCCGCGCGCGGGCAGCGGCTTGCGGCAATTCCAGCAGAACCGCCCGGAGGCGATCTGCCGGGTGCGGAGCCGGGCCGCGGCCGGCCGGGGCGGTGTGGCCACCGGTCCCGGGAGCCGCAGCGCGGGCGCGGGCCCGCCCGCGGGCAGGTCGGCGGGACGAATCTCGTGCCGGGCGCGCAGGATGTCGTTGAGCAGGTCCTCGGCGCGTTGATACCGGCCCGCGACGTCCGCGCGCAGGGCCCGCATCACGATCTCGTCAATCGCGGCCGGGATGGCCGGATTGCGATGGCGGGGCGGCGTCACCAGATCGCCGCGCCGCAGTCGTTCGAGATCGGAGGGGGAGGGCATGTCGTAGGGCAGCAGCCCCGTGAGCATCTGGTACATCGTGATGCCCAGCGAGTACACGTCGGAGGCGAAGACGGCCCGGCCGTCGAACTGCTCCGGCGCCATGTACGGCGGACTGCCGATGACGGTGGTGCCGTGCGCCGCAATCTCGAGGAAGCGCGAGGTGCCGAAGTCGCCCACTTTCAGTAGCCCGCGTTCGGTCACGAACACGTTGGCCGGCCGCAGGTCCCGGTGAATCACGCCCTGCTTGTGCGCGTGTTCCACGGCGTTGGCAATCTGGCACGCGTAGTCGAGGGCGACGCCGAGGTCGAGCGCGCCCTGGACGCCGATGATGTGCTCGAGCGTCTCTCCCGGGACGTACTCCATGACGATGAAGAACACGCCGTCCTGCTTCTCGGCCGTGCTCACCGCCACGATGTTCGGATGGTTCAGTGACGCCAGCAGGCGCGGCTCGCGCAGCAGGTCGCTGAAGTCCAGGTTCTGCTTGTGCGGCACCTTGATCGCGACGCGCTTGTCGATCCAGGTGTCCTCCGCCAGGTAAACCGTTCCGAATCCGCCGCTGCCGAGCGGCTCGAGGATCCGGTACTTACCCAGCGCCTGACCGCGAAACACCATGCCGTCGACAGTATAGGGTCTCTCGTGGTTCCCGGTTTTCGGCCTCGGTTTCCGTGCGGCCGGCGGATGGACTGGCCGCGGCGATCACGCCGCGAGCCTGATCGGCAAGAATTGTGGTGTGCATCGGTTCCTGGTCCCTCACCCGACGCCCGCTCGCGGCCGCGTGATGCTGCCGCGCAGCGAAGCGCACCACCTGGCCCGCGTCCTGCGGCTCGCGGCCGGCGACGTCATCGTTCTGTTCGACGGGCGCGGCCACGAGTGGCTCGCTCGTGTTGCCGAGACCGGACGCGCCACCGTGGCGGTCGAGCTGATCGAGGCGCGGACGCCCGTGCCCGAGCCGCCGGTGCCCGTGACGCTCGGCCTCGCCGTGCTCAAGGGCGACCAGATGGACGGGGCGATCCGTGACGCGACGATGGCCGGCGCCGCGGCCATCGCGCCCTTTGTGTCCGCGCACGTGGCCGTGGCCGAGCGTGCCTGGCGCGCGCGCTCGCTCGAGCGCTGGGAGCGCGTGGCCATCGCGTCGGCCAAGCAATGCGCGCGGGCCGTCGTGCCGGCGATTCGACCGGTCGTCCGCCTGGACGAGCTGGTGGCGGGCCCTGCGGCGGCGCTGCGAGTGCTGTGCGTGGAGCCCGCGCAGGCCACCGGCGCCCCGCCGGCCGCGTCGCCATTGCCACGGCCCTCCGACGCGCTGGTCTGCGTCGGTCCGGAGGGGGGCTGGACCGCCGAGGAACTCGAGTTGGCCGCGCGGGCGGGTTGTCAGATGCTCACCCTCGGCCCCCGCACCCTGCGCGCCGAGGCCGCGCCGCTCGTCGTCCTCAGTGTGTTATGGGCCTGGTGGGGGTGGGAGTAGGGAAACCTTCGACGATAGCCCGACCCAGTCATCCTCATCGCGACGGCTGACGACGCCGAGGCCGGCCGCCTTCAGGGCCGCTCCCACCGCCGGTTCCTCGTCAGTCTGAAAGCCGCTCGCGATCAGTGTGCCACCGGGACGGAGGAGGCGCGCGAGCGCGTCGGCATGACGTTCGATCATCGCGCCCGTCAGATTGGCCGTGACAACGTCAAAGGGACCGCCCAGCCCGGCCGCGCCGGCCTGGAGGTCCGCCACGCGCAGATCGATGGCGGCGGCCGCGGCGTTGAGGTCGGCGCTCTCGCGCGCCGACGAGACGGCATCAGGGTCCACGTCGATGCCGACCACACGGCCGCCGCCCAGTTTCCACGCCGCTAGCGCCAGCACTCCGGATCCGGTGCCCACGTCGAGCATCGACGCGCCGGCCAGTGCGACGTCCTGCAGAAGGTCCAGGCACAGCCGGGTCGAGGCGTGGTGTCCGGTGCCGAAACCCATCGAGGGCTGAATGACGATGACCAGCGAGGTCCCGGTGGAGGCCGGGAGAGAGTCCCACGGCGGTGCCACGGTGATGTTCCGCACCCGCACGGCCTGCACGGATGCCTGGCTTCGCTCGGCCCAGTCCTCGTCGGGCACGTCGATCGCAATGACCGCATCCGCGTGGGGCCAGACACGTGCGGTGGTCAGACCGCGATCGCGGTCGACGGGCGCACTGAAGTAGACGCGGGTGCCATCCGGCAGGTCGTCGACCGCCGTCGGACGGAATTCGTCGAGGGCCGCCAGCAGCCGTCCCAGCGCGTCGTCACCCGGGTGAGAGGTCCAGCGAATGTCGATGGCGGCGAACAGGCGGCTCACCCGAAGAGGTCTTTGACTTTCTCGAAGAAGGGACGGTCCCGGTCGCCCTCTGTCGACGCCGGCTCGAGCTTGTCGTGCGTCATCGTCTTGCCCAGTTGCTCGACGAGCTTCTTCTGTTCCTTGGTGAGCTTCCGCGGGACGTCCGCGACGAGCCGCACGTGCAGGGCGCCGCGGCCGCGGCCGGTGACGCTGGGCATGCCCTTGCCGCGGAAGGTGACGATCGAGCCGTTCGCGGTGCCGCTCGAGACCTCGACCGCGAGAGGGCCACCCGGCGTGTCGAGGTGGAACGAGCCGCCGAGCGCCATGGTTGGATACGGCACCGGGACTTGGACGAACAGGTCGTCTTCCTCGCGGCGGAAGGACGGATGGGGACGCACGTGGACGACGACGTACAGGTCGCCCGTGGGACCGCCGACCGCGCCGTGTTCGCCTTCTCCGCTCAGTCGGAGCCGCTGGCCGTCCGCGATGCCCGCGGGGATGCGCACGGTGACGCGACGGTCGCGGGTCATGCGCCCCGCGCCGCGGCACGCGGGGCAGGGCTGGCGCACGGTCTGTCCGGTGCCCGCGTACTGGGCGCAGGGACGGCTGACCAGCAGAAAGCCCTGCTGGAACCTGAGCTGGCCCGTGCCGCGGCAGTGGACGCAGGTCTCGGCCGAGGTGCCCGGCGCCGCGCGGGTGCCCTTGCAGGTTTCGCAGAGCTCCTCGCGGGGGATCTGAATCGTGGTCTCGGTGCCGGCGTACGACTCCTCGAACGCGATCTCGAGGTCGTACCGGAGACCGGCGCCGCGGGCGGGCCCGCCGCGCCGACCGCCAAAGCCGAAGAAGTCGCCGAGAATGTCCGAAAAATCGGCGAAGACGTCGGCGTTGAAACCGCCCGGCCCCGCGCCAGCCGGTCCGGAGACACCGGCGTGGCCGAACCGGTCGTAGCGGGCGCGCTTCTCGGGATCGCCCAGCACGGCGTAGGCCTCGGCGGCCTGCTTGAAATTCTCCTCGGCGGCCGTGTCGCCGGGGTTGCGATCGGGGTGGTACTTCAGCGCGAGCTTGCGGTAGGCGCTCTTGAGGGTCTGATCGTCCGCGTCCCGGCTGATTCCGAGCACTTCGTAGTAGTCCCGCCGGGTCACGATTTCGCCACCTTGACCATGGCCGGCCGCAGCAGGCGCTGGCCGATGCGATAGCCGCGCCGGAGCTCCGCGGTCACTTCGCCGTCACGGTGCCCGTTCACAGGTTCAGTGGTCACGGCCTCGTGCCACTCGGGATCGAAGTCGCGGCCGATGGCGTCGAACGGCTCGACGCCGCGCCTCCGGAGCACCTCGACGAGCTGGCGGCGAATCAAATCCACGCCGTCGCGGTATCTCGCGACCGCCGCGGGGCCGGCGCCGGCATCGAGCGGAGTCGACAGGGCGCGTTCGAAGTCGTCGACCACCGGGAGCAGCTCGAGGATGACATCGGCGGCCGCGGCGTCGGACCATTCGCGCCGCTCCCGCTCGATGCGCTTGCGATAGTTGTCGAATTCGGCCGTCGTGCGCAGCAGCCGATCGTAGAGGTCGTCGCGCTCGCGCTGCAAGGCGCCGCCGGCCTCCGGGCCGGGGACGCCGGCGGGGGTCTCGTCACTGGACATGGTGTGGTTTATTGCCCTTCGAGCAGCCGCGTCATCGTCTGCGAGACGCCGTCCACCACCGAAATGGCGCGCTGGTAGCGCATGCGGGTGGGGCCGATGACACCCACCGTGCCGGTGCGGTCGCCGTCCTGGAAGGTCGAGGCGACGAGGCTGAACGGATAGAAGTCCGGGGAAGCGTGCTCCGACCCAATCACGATCGTGAGGCCGCTGGCGTCCATGGAACGGGAGAGCAGCTCGACGAGCTGGTGCTTCTCCTCGATCATGCGGAACAGCGTGCGGAGCGTCTCGACGGTGACCTCACGGTCGTTCAGGTTGCCGGTGAGGCCTTCGACCAGCAGCGAGGCGCCCTGCACGTGGAGGGTGTCGCCGGGCGCGGCCTGGCTCAGACCGGTCTGGGCGAGGCTGAGGGCGCGCTGCATCAGCTCGTCGTACAGCATGCGCTCCTCGCGCATCCGTTCCTCGATGGCCGCGCGGACCTCAGGCAGCGTCAGGCCGGTGAATTCGGCATTGATGTAGTTGGCCGCCTCGGTCAGCATCGTCGAGTCGCAGCGCGTGTCCGTGTCGATGACCTTGTGCGTGATCTGCCCGCCGGCCGCAACCACGATGACCAGGACGCGAGTGCCTTCGAGGCTCACGAAGTCGATGTGCTGCAGCCGGGCGGCGGGACTGGCCGGCGCAAGCGCGAAGCCTACCTGGTGGGCCGCCCGCGACAGCTCCTGCGAGGCGTTCTCGAGCAGATCCGTGACAGTGCCGGAGCGACGAAGTCGGGCCTCGATCTCCGGGAGCGTGCGCGTCTTGCGCCGCGTCCTGAGCAGCAGGTCCACGTAGAGGCGATAGCCCGAGTCGGTCGGAATCCGGCCCGAGGAGGTGTGCGGCTGCCGGACGAGCCCCTGCTGTTCGAGATGCGCCAGGATGTTGCGCACGGTGGCCGAGGAGAGGCCGAGCGTACTGTTCTCGGCGAGCCATGCCGACGAGACCGGCTCGCCCTGGGCGATGTACTCGCCGACGAGGCGGGCGAGGATGCGATGTTCGCGGTCGGTCATGGCGGGCACGGCATTCAGGGGTTTAGCACTCTCACGTCGAGAGTGCCAGTATACCAAGCCCGCGTGCACGGACGCACGTCCCCGTCGTGTTCATCGCGGGACGTGAGCCCCGCGGATCCACTCAACGCCCCAGGCCCCGGAACAGATTGCCGAAGATCGAGAGGAAGCCGCCGCCGTGCTGGGAGCACGAGTCGGTGGGTTCGGTGCCCGCGAGGAACGCCTCCTGGTACACGCGAGGACACTGCGCCGTGGCCAGCTGGCCCGTGTCCTTGTCGATGGCCGTGTAGACGATGCCCGACGGCGTCTTGAAGGGTACGTTGCCCCGCCCGGTCAGTGCGCGGCGCATGAACGTGGTCCAGATGGGCAGGGCCGCCTGCGAACCGCTGAGGCCGATCGGCTGGTTGTTGTCGAAGCCCACCCAGACGACCGTCAGCAGTTCGGGCGTGAAGCCGATGAACCAGGCATCGCGCAGATCGTTCGTGGTGCCGGACTTGCCGGCCGCGTCGAACGTGAAGCCGGCGCGCCGGGCCCCCGCGCCGGTGCCTTCGTCCATGACGCTTCGCATCATGTTCTGGACGAGGAAGGAGGTCTCCGGTCGGGTCACGCGGCGGCGGCCCACGGGCGGCACGCGCCGCGCCTGCTGATGGTCGACGATCCGCGTGACGGCCGTCAGCGGCTGGACCGCGCCGCCGTTCACGAAGATGGTGTAGGCGGCGGCCATGTCGAGCGGCGACGCTTCGAAAACGCCCAGCGCGATCGAGGGGTAGGGCTGGATCGGCGAGCCGACCGCGATGCGACGCCACAAGCTCGCCACCCGATCGTAGCCGGCCTGCTCGGCGACCTTGATCGCGATGACGTTGCGCGAGAGCGCGAGCGCCCGGCGGAGCGTGATCGGCCCTTCGTACTCGTTCTGATAGTTGGCCGGCGTGTACGCCTTCTCGCCGTCGCTGAACGTGGTCGGCTCGTCGATCATCACCGTGGCGGGCGTGAGGGCGGCCGTGCCGGCATCGGCCGTCGCTTCGAACGCGGCGAGGTAGACGAACGGTTTGAAGACCGACCCGGGCTGCCGTTGCGCGGCAGCGGCCCGGTTGTATTGCGACTGGTTGTACGCCCGGCCGCCGACGAGCGCCAGGATCTCACCGGTTGCCGGTTCCACGGCCACGAGCGCGACCTGCGCCTGCCCCTGGCGCCGTCGTGAGAGCTGCTTGTCGACCTGCGCCATGCCCTCGGCGACGGCTTCCTGCGCGAGCCGCTGCAGGTGCAGGTCGAGCGTCGTGTAGACATCCACCGCGGCGGTGGGGCGGAGCAGACCCGCGAAGCGTTCCTCCACGAGCTGGCTGACGTAGTCCACGAAGTACGGGGCTTCGTTCTCGAGCGCGCGCGCCGAGACGGTCAGCGGCTCCTTGGCGGCGCGATCGGCCTCGGCCGGCGTGATGCGTTCGTTCTCCGCCATCTCCCGGAGCACGAGGTTGCGCCGCTCCCGCGCGCGCGCGGGATTGCGGAACGGCGAGAGCCGCGAGGGCGTCTGGATGATGCCCGCAATCGTCGCGGCCTCCGTCAGGGTGACGTTGCGCACGTCCTTGCCGAAGAAAATGCGCGACGCCTCCGACACGCCCCGGATCTCGAACGGGCCTCGCTGGCCGAGCACGACGTCGTTCAAATACAGCTCGAGAATCTGGTCCTTCGTGAACCGGGACTCGAGCACGAGCGCCATGAACTGTTCCTGGACCTTGCGGCGGAGCGTCTTGTCCGGCGTCAGAAACGTGTTCTTCACGATCTGCTGCGTGAGCGTGCTTCCACCCACGAGGTACGGCCGATCGCCGCGCAGGTTGGTGATGATCGCCGCGACCGACCGGATGGGATCCACGCCCGGGTGGTCGTAGAACCGGCGATCCTCGATGACGAGGACCGCGTCGACCATGTGCGGGGGAATCTGGGAGAGGGGCACGTACCGCCGGCGCTGCCCGGGGGCCAGCGCCGCGAGCAGGGGCGCCTCGAGCGTCAGCCGCGGCAGCGGTTTCCCGCCGGCCGTCAGCCGCGAGACGGCCGGCGACGATCCGCGGGTGAAATCAATGCGCACGAGCTCCGGCGTGTCCTGCTTGTCGTCGAGCGGCGTGCGCGGCAGGAGCAGAATCGAACTGGCCGACACGCTGAAGTCGCCCGGCTCGGCCGGTTTGGCCCGCTGCGCGTAGCCCACGTCGTTCAGCCGCTGCCCGAGCTGCGCCGGCGACAACCCCTGTCCCGGATGCACTTCGAAGGGCCGGCCGAAAATCCTCGGCACCGCCTGCTGATCGCCAGCCAGCCGCGCGTCGATCATGCGCGCGTAGCGCACCCACATCACCGTGACGATGACGAGCAGCAGCAGTCCGGCAATGCCGACACCGATGGCGAGACGTCGCACCCAGAGGGTATCAGGGCGCGGATACCAGATGCGCACGAGGGGAGAAGTACGCCTGGGGCCGGGACGCCGCTTCGGCGGAACCTGACCAGCCGGCACGCGACCAGTGTACGACATCTGCCTATTTGCTATTGGTTATTGGCTATCGCGATTGGGCTATTGGGTTATTGAATGGGTTATCGGGTTATTGATCGTTGGATATTTTGTTATTGGGGGAGCGCGCGGGAACAGGATCCGAAAACCGGACCGAGAACCGGGGACCGACAACCGAAAACCGAAAACCTACAGCGTCAGCAAGTAGTGCTTGTCCGTCTCGAGCGGGAGCACCTCGAGAAGCCGCTCGCCGAGGGCGGGGCCGTAGCGGTTGACGAAGAACGCGACGTTGAGGACGCGCTCCTGCGGCTCGCCGTTGGGGAAGGCGAGCGCGCGCGTCCGCTCGAACTGCCGCCGCAGCGTCTGATCCCGTCGTTTGCTGGCCTGCACGATCTTGTTGCGCAGATGCGCGAACGTCTCCCGCACCCGCTCGATGGTCGTGTCCACGGCACCGGAGAGCGTGGGATCGATGGCTGAAACGGCTGGTTTGATCTCGCTTGCCTGACCGGCCAGATACGCCTCGGCGGCCGCGAGGGCGCGTTCGGCCGGCGCGGGAAGCTGTGCCTCGAGGAGCCGGTTCAGGGCGGCGTCATCCTGGCCCTGTAGCTCCTCGATGGGGAGCTGGTAGCGCTCCAGGAACCGCGCGGCGGCCGAGTCGAGCAGGGTGGCGCTCACCCGTGGATAAAGGAGGGGCGGCTCGACGCCAAAGGCCTGATAGACGGCACCGAGCTGCGCTTGGTACGCCAGTTCGGCCGGACCGGCGACATAGCCGATCGTGGGGAACAACCGGTCCTGCACCAGCGGCCGCAGGAGGACATTCGGGCTGAACCGCTCGGGATGCGCCCGTGCCTCGGCGGCGAGTTCCGCCGCCGAGCGCGTCCGGTCGCCGACCTGGTACGCGCCGTTCCCGGCCTGCCGCTTGATCGGCATGCGGCCACGTTCGTCCAGATAGAACAACGCCACGGCGTCCTCCGCGGGCTCGACCTGCGGCGCGTGACCGCTCTGGCGAAGCGCGGCGGCGGCCTCCCGGGCCAGCCGGCTCGCCGACGGGTCCTGGAGTTCCTGTTCGAAGATTGGCGCCACCGCCGGCTTGGCCTCCGCGTCGGCCGCTTCGAAGACCACGAGCCCGGCGCCGCCCAGCAGTTCGTCCATCCACCCGGCAAACGCGGTCGCCACGCCGGCGCCCCGGCGGTAGTGGCGCCCGAGCCGCTCGATCACATCCGGCGTGAATTCCGACGGCTGGAGGATCGTCGCCAGCTGATCCAGCGTGGCCGCGATGCCGTCGTCGAGCACGCGGCCGGCCACCGGCCCCTCCGGACTGCCGGAGGCGCTGAGCACGAGCTCGGCGGGCGCGAGATCGCGATCGAGCAGGCGCGCCACGCACACCTCCTCCCAGTCGTGATCCTCACCATCTACCCAGAAGACCGGGACGGCCGTGACGTGATGATCCGCGCTGATTCGGCGGGCGAGCTGGATCGTCGTCACGGCCTTGAGCAGCGTGTAGAGGGGCCCGCCAAAGGCGCCAGCCTGCTGGCCGGTGACGATGGCGACCGTGGCGGGATGAGAGAGGGCGGCGGCGGCCTCTCGGGCGGGCGCGGGCGCACCACGCCGGTCGAGCTGGCGGCTGATGGTGCGACACGTCAACGCCGGGTCGCGCCGGCCCTGCTGCACCTGCCGAATCACGCGGCTCCAGGCCGCCGGATCGCGCGGATCGCCGGTAAACCATCGCGCGACCGACGGAAAATCCCGCGTGTAGGCGTGGAGCAGCGGCCGCGACCAGGCGAACCGGCGGGGATCGATCGCCTCCCGGATCACGCCGGCCGGGGACGTCGCATCCGGAGCGCTGGACATCGAGCCAATCTACTACGAAGACGCTGGGTGCCCGCGCACCAATGGAGGAGCCGACCTCCACGTTGGGGTAACGGAGGAGCCGACCTTCAGGTCGGCTCGGGCCCAGTCGCGTGCTACGATGTGCGAGGCGTTCCAAGGAGTCATCGCGCTGCTATTCGACGAGTCCCCGAGCTTCAGCGCGCCGGCCGTGTTCGGCAGCTACCGCGTGCTTCACCAGGTGGGCAGCGGCGTTCTGGGACCCGTCTTTCGCACTTCCGATCCGCGGCGGCCCGATCTGGTCGCCATCAAGGCCTTCAAGCTGGATCTTCGGCCCGATGAGGTCGTGCGGCTCGCCGATGCGCTGCGCCGCCTCGCGGCCGCGC
>CAZFAT010000163.1:0-6222 GCA_964517075.1 uncultured Solibacteraceae bacterium | reverse complement strand
CGTCGCTCGACCTCGGCCTGCTGCGCATCGAGGCCGGCCACGAGCTTCACCGGCACCGTGAGCGTCCGGATCGAGATCTCACCCTCACGCACGTCGGCGACGTACTCGTAGTCGCCGTCGGGCACACCGCTGAGATGGATGTTCACCGGAAACGGGTGCGTGGCCAGATTGCCCCCGAAAACCAACGTCTCGCCGAGATCACGTGCGACGACGTCGCTCCCTGCCTGCGCGCCGGCGGTCTGGGCGTGCGTGCGCGGAGAGTGCGACGTGCAAAGGGCCAGCGCGAGGAGGCCCGAGAGGACACACCCGCCGAAAGCGGTCGTCGAACGAAGGCGGACCTCAGGGCTCATCGCGGCGGAAGCGCAACCGGTGCGGAACGGGGCAGTTTACCTCTTCCTGCATCACTCAGCGCCACTGTCGCTTCCGACATCATCGAAGGACTCGCCAAAGACCGTCAGCAGGGCGATCACGATCCGGACCTGTAAGCGACCTCGTTGATCGCCCTCAACAGTGAATGATCATCCGGCGCGTCACCGAGAATCTGCCAGATCATGATGCCCGAGGCCTTCTCCCTGGCCAGCGACGTCTTCCGCCTGATCGTGGGAAGCCCGTTGTAGTACATGATCTTGCCGTCCGGACGTGTCCACTGGTCGACGAGTTCGGATCCCGGGAACGTCGCGACGATGTCCTTGTACGTCATGGTGGCGGCCGGCGAGGTCAGCTCCGGCCCGTAGCCGTAGCCGTAGAACGGCACGCCAAGGACCATCCGCTCCTTCGGAATTCCCCGGACCGTGCCGAAGTAGTGCAAGGCCTCCGCGGCATGCTCGAACGTGGAGTGCGGGCCGGGGCGTTCCGGGCGCCATGGCCCGGTGTGGTCGTAGCTCATGATGTTGACGAAGTCGAACTCGGCGAGCGCGCGATCGGTCAACTGGTCCTTGTAGAAGACCGCGGTGGCTGCCGTCATGAGCTTCCGATGCTTCCGCAAGGCGGCGCCGAGGTCGACGACGAAGCCCTCGTAGTTCTCGTCGATGGCGCGGCCCTCCAGATCCACGTCGATGCCGTCGAGGTTGGACGTGACGGCGATCTGTACGAGGCGTTCCACGAGTGCGCCACGACGCCCGGGCTGGAGCAGCTCACGATACTGCGGGCGTTCGCCGCCACCGCCAATGGCGATCAGTACCTTCACGTCGCGCTTTCGGGCGGCCTCGACGAATGGTGGCAGCCCGGACAGATCCTGCGTGAAGGCGCCCGATGCGTCAGGATTCAGGAATGACAGATTGACGTGAGTGAGCTTGTCGAACGGCACCGTGGCCGGATCGGCGGTCATCGCCGCGCGCAGCGAGTAGTACCCAACGACGCGGAACGACGCGCGGTCCGTAGGGGCCTGGCTCAACACGGCACCTGACAGGACGACCCACGCCAGCAGCAGTTGTGCGGCAATCCTCATCGTCCGACTCCTCGCCGGTCTCGTCACTCTGCCAACGGCTGCTCGGTTCCCTCGCAGTTGATCAGCCACGGGATCCCGAACCGATCGACCACCATGCCAAACCGTTCAGCCCAGAACGTCTTTTCGAGCGGCAGGTTCACTGTACCGTCCCTGGCCAACTCGTGAAAGACACGTTCGGCTTCCGCCGTGCTCGCGATCTGCAGCGACAACGAGAAGCCCCGGGGGGCCTCGTAGCCCTCCGGCGCGACGTCGGCACCCATCAGCACCTGGCCACCGAGTGTCAGACTGCCGTGCATGACTTTGTCCTGCCACCCGGCCGGCACCTGATCGGCCAGGGATGTCCCGGCGTACCGGAAGATCGCCCCGAGCTGCCCGCCGAGGCACTGCTCATAGAACGTGAACGCGGCCTCGCAGTCCCCTTTGAAGCTCAGATACGGGCTCAGTTGCATGGCTCCCTTGTCGTCCTTTCACGCACAGCTCATCGCGCCGACGCCGATGGCCACGACGTGCCCGTCACCTCGAGTCACCGTCACCTCACCATGGCGCGCCCGAAGGAACGGGACCACCTGCACGTTGCCTCACGTACCGACTAAGCTCGCGACGGTAGCAGCGCACGTCTTGCGCGATCCCCGCCTCGAGATTGGGGAACGTCACCGGCCGGTTCCAGGTTCTGTCCCGTTCGAAGCTGCACTTCTCGAGCACTCGCCATGATGCTCGGTGCTGCGGGTGACACAGCGCATAGAGTCGCCCGATGCCGATGTCGGTGGCCACGCGCACCATGGCAGTGAGGGCCTCCGTGGCGTAACCCTTCCCCCACGCGTCCGTCGCCAGAACGTAACCCGTGATCGCCTGCCCGCCCGGCTCCAGGCCGAGGCCCGTACTCCCGAGCAGCTGACCATCGGTCCGCGCCCACATCAAGTAGGGCCCAGCCCCCTCCCGCTCCCACTGGACCGCACTGAATGCCAGAAAGTCCTGCGTGTCTCCTACCGTTCGATGCCTGGGCCATCCCAGGTACCTCGTCACGGCGGCGTCGCTGGCGTACCGCTGGAAGACGACGTCGGCATCCGCAGCGACGGGCGCCGACAGGACGAGCCGGGGAGTTTCCACGAGCGGCGGCGCGTGCATGGGTGCATCTTAGCCTTGCGGCCGCGTAGCCGCCTCGCCGCTGCGCACTCTCCCGCTGTAGGATCGGCCGGCTCGGTGGTGACGTCGAACGAGGAGCAGTAGCGATGACGAAGCGTCCATACGCAATCGCAGGTCTGGCCCTGCTCGCCGGCATCGTTGCCGCCGCGACCGCCGATTCGACTGGCCGCGCCGCGAGCCCGCAGGATCCAGTCGTCCCGTCTACGACTGGACGATCGTGGACCGCATCTTCGACGCACTGCTCGCGAACGGCGTGAAGCCGTACGTGCAGATCGGCTTCATGCCGGAAGCGCTCTCCACGAATCCCGTCCCCTATCGCCACTTCTGGAAACCTGGCGATCCTTACAACGACATCTACACCGGCTGGGCGTATCCACCAAAGGACTACGACAAGTGGCGCGAACTGGTGTTCCAATGGGTGAAGCACTCGGTCGAGAAGTACGGCCGGCGGGAAGTCGAGCAGTGGTACTGGCAGACGTGGAACGAACCGAACATCGGCTACTGGCGTGGCACGCGTGAAGAGTTTCTCAAGCTCCACGACTACGCGATCGATGGCGTGCGGCGGGCCTTGCCGACCGCGAAAGTCGGCGGCCCGGACGCCGCGGGCAGTGGCGGCGCGTGGACGCGTGCGTTTCTCGAACACTCGCTGCGCGGCACGAACGCCGCGACCGGCCAGATTGTCTACCCGCAGAACGCCTATCGCAACACGGAGCTCTACGCGAGCTACACGGCCGCCGCGTTTGCGCGAAAACACCTGCTGGCCGACCGGCATGGCGTCCGCCTGGAGGGCGCGCTCACCTGGGCGTTCGAGTTCGAGGACCAGCCGCTCTTCGCCGGTTTCCGCGTGATGGCCACCGAAGGCGCCATCACGCTGCCGGTGTTCAACGTCTTCCGGATGTTCGGGCGGATGAGTGGCCAGCGCGTCGCCGTGAGGAGCAGCGGCGAGGTGCCGCTCGATGACGTTCTGAAAGCCGGTGTGCGGGCGCAGCCGGACGTGGCGGCGCTGGCCGCCCTCGACGGTCGTCGGCTCTTTCTCGTCGCCTGGCACTACCATGACGACGAGGTGCCGGGACCGGCGGCGGACGTGCAGGTGTCGCTCGAGGGGTTGCCGGCCACGCGGCCGATGCAGCGCGTCGAGTACCGCATCGATCGCGATCACTCGAACGCCCACACCGCCTGGCAGCGGATGGGATCGCCGGCCGCGCCGACGGCGGCGCAGATGACGGCGCTCAGGCGCGCGGGCGAACTCGAATCGATGGGGCCCGCGAGCCCGGTCCCTGTGTCGAGTGGCCGCGCGTCGATTCAGCTACAGCTGCCTCGCCAGAGCGTGTCGCTGACGGTGCTGAGCTGGTAGCTGCCCTGGTGTGTTCGTTCACTCTCGCAACGATTGGATGAGGGTCGAGACCACCTGGAAGCAGACCTCCTTCGGGCTGCCTGAAATCGCCATCACTGTGGCGCCTCGAACGACTCTGATCGTCGACGCCTCGTGAGCTCGTTCCGGCTCGGGTGGGACGCTCTTCGGGTCGTCGAATCGAACCGCCGACACGAACACCCAACGGCCGTCGGCGGTCACGTACTGAGCGCGGTAAGCCTCCGCGACGTGTTCCACCATCCTCGACTCCAGGGAGGCCAGCTCGCGCCCTTCGAGCGGCGGCGCATCGGGCAGGCGGGGGTAGCCATACAGCTCCATGTGAACGCCCACGCGAAGCCTCCGGGCCGACAAAGGGTTCTGCAACTCGGCACTGGATGCAGCCGTCCTGAGCGTGCATCCGGCGGGCAGGCGCTCGGCAGGAACGGTGAGGGTGTTCAGCGAGGCGACCTGCTGTGCCCCCACCGTGCTGCCCACCCACGCACAGGCGGCGAGCGACAGCATGAAGCGCGAACGCAGTACAGCTGTCATTCCGTGGCCTCGCACAGTATTAGGCTGGGGGGCGTCTGGGCAACAGAGGGTCGCATTATCAGACCCTGTCGCCACCCGCGACACCGGGATCCGAGACACGGTTCGGACGTACGGTGACCACAAGATGCCCGTCGAACGTTCCGGCAGCGGTTTGCCGCGACTGGCGGCAAGGCCGTACCGCGCGCCGATCGCGGCGGCGCCTCAGTGTCGCCCAGGAGGGCTAGACCGACAACCCCTAGTACGCTCTCGGCAAGATCGCGAATTGTCAGGCCTCGCCCATCGCGGCCGCCACGGCGATGGTCCTAAAGGTCCACGCTTCTCGCATTACCAGCCTGGGAGTGTTGACGCATGAGTAGTTTTGGTGTCGCCGGGGCGTGGCGCGCAGCGCTCGTGTCCGGGTTCGTTGTGTGGGGTGTGCAGTGCACGGCTCAAGCCCGGCCGGCCGATTCCGCCAGACAGGCCAGCGCTCAGGGCGATGCCGCCGCAGGCTCGCAGCCGCTCATTGACGACGTGGAACAGGCGTTTGCGCGCATTCAAAAACGGGGCGAACACTTCACGGCCCGGGTGAATGGGCTGATCCCGAAGCCTCGATATCGGCCAACGGTTTCCAACTTCTTCGGTTTTCTCAATCACTTCCAGGGGATCCAGCGGCTGCCGGGATCCAGCCATGTCGCAATCTCAGGCTCCAATCGATCGGTGACGTCCGCCGAGCTGTTCATTGTCCGTCTCGGCGAAGGAGCCCGGGAAGAAGGAGAAGTCGTCGCGCGCATCGGTCTCGACGACGTTATGGGACACGCGGGCGGAATGGCCATCGAGGGAACCATCCTGGCCGTGCCACTCCACGGTGGCGTGCCGCGGCGCGCCAAAGTCGTTTTTTACGACGTCGGGGATCCGGAACACCCGCGAAAGCAGCACGTCGAAATCGATCGCCCGGGACGAAAGGCTGGAGCTGTCGCATTGACGCGTCTCGCCGGCGGACATTTCCTGGCAGCCGTATTGAGCGCGTACGACGGACTGCCCCGCCGCATCGATTTCTATTTGTCCCGCGGGCCGGTGTTGGAGCACGGCTTCCACCCGGAGCCCGTGACGTGGCCAGTTGGGGAAGTCATGGCGCGATCAGGTCAGGACCGGACTTTCAGTCACTTCCAGAGTTTCGGTTTCATTCGGCAGTCAGACAATCGGTTGTACCTCGTCGGCTTTCACAACAGCTTCGCGAGTCCTTCAATACTGCGGGGGCGCGATTACGCCGACCTGTATGAAGTCGTCTTTCCGAAGGAAACCAACACTGCACGGCCTCCGGGACTGGCGAAGCCGTCGATCATCAAGGCCGCAAGCCGGCTCCTGCAATGCATTGACGGCTACTGCAATCTGGATGCGGCCGCTGGGCTATTCGTCGATCCCGCGACGAAGTCCCTGTCTATATATGCCGCTCCGGGTTGGCTGGATGGCGACATTGTCAAGGTAACGGTCTATCGAAGCCGCTAAGTTCAAAAGAGCGTAGACTAGGCGCCTGACAAACCCCTCTGGCTTTCGGTTTCTGGCTGCCAGCGTGCTGGCCGCCCTCTTCCCAATTGCCGCCGCCGCTCAGGAACCTCCGGCACCGCCAGGCCAGCGGATTCGACTTTCGCCAGCCGACCTGAGGCAGGCGCTCGCATCCATCGCACCGCCCGGGTTCGATGCGCCGCAGGGCAGCCCTGACGACGGAGTGCGAGCCTGTCCTGGCTGTCCAGTT
>CAZFAT010000162.1:0-3567 GCA_964517075.1 uncultured Solibacteraceae bacterium | reverse complement strand
GCACGGGTAAACCCGTGAGCGGCTTCCCCCCGCGGCCCACGACGCGGGGCTTTGCCCCCCTGTTGTGGGGTTTTTTCTCCTGGCGGCGGCCCCCCGGGCCGCCCCCGACCGTCGGATCTGGGCAGTACCTCGTCGAGTGATTGCAGACGCATGGGTTCGCCTGCTTTTTTGCGTCGCCCCATCAGACAGGCATTGCGCACCGTGCGGTACAGCCATGGGCGAAACGCCTCAGGCTTGCGAATACGTCCCACATAGCGATACGTCTTGATCAGCGCCTCTTGCATCGCGTCCTCAGCATCGTTCGCATGGCCGCACACCGAGGTACTGAACCGCCAAGCCACTTCCTGTGCGCGCAGCAGCAGCTGATCCAACGCCGCGGTATCGCCGGCCGCGGCTGAGCGGACGAGGCTCGCGTACTCCTCCTGCACGGGGTCGGCCGAACCCTGCTGATGAACAGGACTCAGCCGCGGGCCGGTCGGTCGTGTCCGGTTTGGCACAGCACTGCCGCTGCTCGCCGTGCGAGGCTTGGGGGTTACGGCACCCTTCTTTGTCACCATTCCGAGTTTCATGAATCCTGTCAAAGAGATGATACGACGCACGGCGATCTACCTCCTCGTGGCAGCACTGGGGCTTGCGGTACCCGCGGGCGCCCAAACCCCGCTGACCCTGACGGAAGCCATTGCCCGCGCCCGCACACAGAACCCCGACGCCGGCAGCGCTGCGGCTGTGGAGCGTGAGACGTCCCATCGCATCAGGCAAGCGCGGGCTGGCTACCTGCCCAAGGTCGATGTGATCGAGTCGTGGCAACGTGGCAATCAGCCGGTGTTCGTCTTCAGCTCACTGCTGGCCCAGCGTCAGTTCACGGCCGCCGATTTCGCGCTCGGCGCCCTCAATCATCCCGATCCCCTCGACAACTTTCGAACGGCCGTGATGGTCGAGCAGTCACTGTTCGACGGCGGCACCCGAGCGAATGTCGCCGCTGCCGGCATTGGCCACGACATGGCGACGGCCAATCGCCTGATGGTCGACCACGATTTGGCGGCCGGTGTAACCACGGCCTACGGACGTGTCCTCGTGGCGGTGGCCGCGAGCCAGTCTGCCGCTGCTGCGGCCGACACGGCGCGCGCGGATCGCGATTTGACCGGCAACCGGCGTGACGCAGGGCTCGTGACCGACGCCGATGTCCTGCAGCTGGACGTGCACATGTCCCGCACTCGAGAGCAGCAGATTCGGGCGACATCCGACGAACGGATCGCTCGGGCGCAACTCAATCAGTTGATGGGCGAACCACTGGGCGAGGCCTTCGCGCTCGATCGTTCGCCCACGGCGTCCGTGATTGATACGACCGATCTCGCGTCGCTCGAGGCGGAGGCGCTCAACAACCGCCCCGACGTGAAGCTCGCGGCGCTGCAGGAGCAACTCGCCGGTGCGACCCAGGCGGCCGCGCGCGCCGCATTTCTGCCGCAAGTGACGGCCCAAGGTGGCTGGGAATTCAACGGCGGTGCGTGGAACGCGCGCAGCTCCAGCTGGGTCGTAGGGGCCGTGGCGCGCATCAACCTGTTCCGTGGCTTCGCCGACACGGCGCGCCTCGCCGAAGCGCGTGAGCAGACCGCGCGACGCGCGCTGGAACGCGACAAGTCGGAGACCGCCGCCCGCTTGGACGTGTACATCGCCGTCGCCCGCCTCGATGCCGCCCGCGCGAGCGACACGGTCAGCCGCGCCGCCGTCGACCAGGCCCAAGAAAGCCGGCGGATCGTGCGCGACCGCTACGAGGCTGGCTTGACTGACGTCGCGTCACTCCTGCGCGCGGCCGAAGCCGTCCTGCAGGCCGAGACACAACAGACCGCCGCGCAGGTGGCGGTGCTCACCGAAACGGCGGCGCTCGAACGCATGTTGGGAAGGCGATGACCATGATGGCAAGCAGACACTCAGGGCCTGCGCGCGGCGTCGCCGTGGTCATGGCCGCCGCCGGCTTCGCCGGACTGGTCCTGACGGCCTGTTCTCATGACGCGAAGTCGGCTTCCGCGGACGCGGCGCCGCCGATTCCCGTCACCGTGGCGCATGTGGCCATGGCCGACATCGCCGACACCTTCGAGGCGGGTGGCGTGGTCCAAGCCCGGACGACCGCCACGATCATGGCGCGCATTCTGGCGCCAGTCCGGGAAGTCCGTGTCAAGCCTGGCGATCGCGTGCGTGCGGGCCAGGTGTTGATTGTCCTCGACGGACGGGACCTCGCCGCCCATGCGCGAAGCGCCAGTGCGGCCACGCTGGCGGCGAATCAGGGCGTCACCGCCGCGGCGTCGGAACAGCAGGGTGCCGATGCGGCCCTCGCGCTGGCGCGCGCGACGCACGCACGTATTGCTGCCTTGCATGCCAAGCGCTCGGCGACGCCCCAGGAGCTGGACGACGCCACCGGAGCGCTGCGCGCGGCCGAAGCGCGCGCGGCCGGCGCCGCGGCCCGAGCACACGCCGCGGGGTCCGGCGTCGAAGGCGCACGCGCCGCGAGCGAGGCGGCAGCCACGACGGCGTCGTTCGCGCTCATCACGGCGCCCTTCGACGGAGTGGTCACCGAGAAAATGGTCGAACCGGGCAATATGGCATCACCCGGCACGCCGTTGATGCGCGTCGAGGATACGCGCGGCTTCCGGCTCGACGTCCGCGTGGACGAATCGCGGATCGGACAGATCGCGGCTGGCGCCGTCGTGCCCGTCTCGGTCGACTCAGGCACGGGCGGCGCCCCGACGACGCTCAGCGGCACGGTCGCGGAAATCGGCCGCGCGGTCGATGCGGACGCGCGCGCGTTTCTGGTCAAGATCACGCTGCCCGATACCACGGGACTGCGGTCGGGGACCTTCGGCCGGGCGCAGTTCAGCGGCCACGCACGGCGCGCCCTGACGGTCCCCGCCAACGCGCTCGTGCAACGCGGGCAGCTCACCTCCGTCCTGGTGGTCGAGAAGGAGATCGCCCGCGTCAGGCTCGTGCGGACGCGCGGGACCGAGGTGCTGGCCGGCTTGTCCGATGGCGACGTCGTGATTGTCACGGCACCTCCCACGGTGACTGACGGAAGCCGCGTCATCGCAGGAGGCCGCTGATGGCGGCCTCGTACGGCGCGGCTGGACGACTGGCGGCCGCGTTCATCCACTCGAAGCTGACACCGCTGTTCATCGCCGCGTCGATGGCGCTCGGTGGGCTGGCGGTCGTGGCGCTGCCGCGCGAAGAGGAGCCCCAGATCATCGTCCCGATGGTGGACGTGTTCGTACAGATGCCCGGGGCCACGCCGGCCGACGTCGAACAGCGCGTGACGCGGCCGATGGAGCAGCTGCTCTGGGAGGTGCCGGGAGTCGAGTACGTCTACTCGACCTCGAGCGCCGGCCAGTCGATGGTGGTCGTCCGCTTCACCGTCGGCGAAGCCGAAGAGGCGGCCCTCGTCCGGCTCAATCAGAAGCTCGCGGCCAACGCCGATCGCATCCCGCCCGGCGTCATCGGTCCGATGGTGAAGCCCCGTTCAATCGACGACGTGCCGATCCTGGCGGTGACCGTCTGGTCGGCGCGCTACGGCGACGACCA